>NZ_JBIRJC010000002.1:0-5085 GCF_044329365.1 Kitasatospora sp. NPDC017646
TACTGCAGGGGGGACCCTGTGGGAGAGTAGGACGCCGCCGAACAATCATTCAGAAGAACCCCCATCCGGATTCCGGATGGGGGTTCTTCGCGTTTACCCGCAATTCGGACGGTGCCCGGCGTCGCCAGCTCCCGTGACCCCCGCCGAGTGGCTGCTCCTCCGTCAATATGCCGCTAAAACGGCGTGATCACTGGACTGATCAGCGGAATTTCGCCGCTCACGCCGTAGTCTCGAAGGCGGGGGAACAGGTGTCCGGGGGTGGCTCCCGGGCAGGGCCGGATCAAGAATGGTGCTCATGGGACGAGGCAGGCTACGCATCTACCTCGGGGCGGCCCCCGGGGTCGGCAAGACGTACGCCATGCTCGCCGAGGCGCACCGGCGGCAGGAGCGCGGGACGGACGTCGTGGTGGCGTTCGTCGAGGACCACGGCCGGCGACGGACCGCGGACCTGGTGGCCGGGCTGGAGGTCGTGCTGCGCCAGCAGGTGGTGCACCGGGGCGCCAGGTTCTCCGAGATGGACCTGGACGCCGTGCTGGCCCGGCGCCCGGAGGTGGCGCTGGTGGACGAGCTGGCTCACACCAACGTGCCCGGCTGCCGCAACGAGAAGCGCTGGCAGGACGTCGAGGAGCTGCTCGCGGCCGGGATCGACGTGATCTCCACCGTGAACGTCCAGCACCTGGAGTCGCTGGGCGACGCCGTCGAGGGCATCACCGGGGTGCGCCAGCGGGAGACCGTCCCCGACGAGGTGGTCCGCCGGGCGGACCAGATCGAGCTGGTGGACATGTCCCCGCAGGCGCTGCGGCGGCGGCTGGCGCACGGCAACGTGTACACCCCGGAGAAGGTCGACGCCGCGCTCGCCAACTACTTCCGCCCGGGCAACCTGACCGCACTGCGCGAGCTGGCGCTGCTGTGGACCGCGGACCGGGTGGACGAGTACCTGCAGAAGTACCGCGCGGAGCAGGGGATCGAGGGCACCTGGCAGGCCCGGGAGCGGATCGTTGTCGGCCTGACCGGCGGCCCCGAGGGGGCGACGTTGATCCGCCGGGCGGCCAGGATCGCGGCCCGGGTCTCCGGCGGCGAGCTGCTGGCGGTGCACATCTCCCGTTCGGACGGGCTCGCGGGCTCCGGCTCCCCGCAGACGCTGATCGAGCAGCGGGCCCTGGTGGAGAGCCTCGGCGGCTCCTTCCACAACGTCCTCGGCGACGACCCGGCCGGCGGGCTGCTGGACTTCGCCCGGGGGGTGAACGCCACCCAGATCGTTCTGGGCACCAGCCGCCGGCCCCGCTGGCAGTACCTGTACGGGCCGGGCGTGGGCACCGTGGTGACCCAGAAGGCCGGGGACATCGACGTCCACATGGTCACCCACGAGCACGCCGGGCACGGCCGCCGCGGCAAGATACCCGTGCGCCGGATCACGGACCTGGGCCGGACCCGGACCGTCGCGGGCTGGCTGATCGGGCTGGCCGGTCCGCCGCTGCTGGCGCTCGTGCTGACGGCGATCGGCGGGCTGGGACTGTCCACCGACATGCTGCTGTTCCTGTCGCTGACGGTGCTGGCGGCGCTGGTCGGCGGGCTGCTGCCGTCGATCGGCTCCGCGCTGGTCGGCTCCTCGGTGCTGAACTTCTACTTCACCCCGCCGCTGCACACGTTCTCCATCAACGAGCCGGAGAACATCATGGCGGTGGCGATATTCACCGTCGTCGGTTGCTCGGTCGCCTCCGTCGTGGACCTGGCGGCCCGGCGCACCCACCAGGCGGCCCGCTCCCAGACCGAGGCGCAGACGCTCAGCGCGCTGGCCGGCACGGTGCTGCGCGGCGCGCCGAACGGTGACGGGGTGCTGACCGCGCTGATGGAGCAGGTCCGGGAGACCTTCGGGCAGGAGAGCGCGGCCCTGCTGGAGCGGCCCGAACCGACCGGCGGCTGGGTGCCGGTCGCCACCGCCGGACCGCGTCCGCCGGAGCGGCCCGAGGAGGCCGATGTGGACGTCCCGGTCGGCGAGAGCCTGGCGCTGGTGCTGCGCGGCCGGGTGCTGCCCGGCGCGGACCGGCGGCTGCTGGGGGCGTTCGCGGCGCAGGCCGCCGTGGTGCTGGAACGCCGCCGGCTGGCCCGGGAGGCCGTCGCGGCCCGCCGGGAGGCCGAGGGCAACCGGATCCGGACCGCTCTGCTGGCCGCCGTCTCGCACGATCTGCGCACCCCGCTGGCGGGCATCAAGGCCTCGGTGAGTTCCCTGCGCTCGGCCGACGTCGAGTGGGACCCGGAGGACGAGGCCGAACTGCTGGCCGGGATCGAGGCCGGGGCCGACCGGCTCGACCACCTGATCAACAACCTGCTCGACATGAGCAGGCTGCAGACCGGCACCGTCACGCCGCTGATCCAGGAGACCGACCTGGACGAGGTGGTGCCGTACGCGCTCGGCGGCGTGCCGCCGGAGTCCGTCCGGCTGGAGGTCCCGGAGACGCTGCCGATGGTCCGGGCCGACGGCGGGTTGCTGGAGCGCTCGCTGGCCAACCTGGTCGAGAACGCCGTCAAGTACAGCCCGGACGGCGTCCGGGTGCTGGTCAAGGCCGACGCCCTGGAGCAGCCGGGCCGGCCCGGCCGGGTCGAGCTGCGGATCGTCGACCGCGGCCCGGGCGTGCCCGAGGAGGCCAAGGAGCGGATCTTCGCGCCGTTCCAGCGCTACGGGGACGCGCCGCGCGGCGCCGGGGTGGGCCTCGGGCTCGCGGTGGCGCGCGGGTTCGTCGAGGCGATGGACGGTACCGTCACCGCCGAGGACACCCCCGGCGGCGGACTCACCATGGTCGTCAGCCTGCCCGCGGTCGAGCGGCCGCCCGAACCGGACGGGCCGACCGGCGAGGGCCGCGATCCGCTCCCCCAGCTGATCACATGAGAACCGGCTGATCATGGCGGTCCGGGCGGAGCCCGTCGTACCGCAGGCCGAGACACAGTCCGTAAGATCCGACAGCCCGAAAGGCGGAGCCCGTAAATGACCCGGGTCCTCGTGGTGGACGACGAACCGCAGATCGTCCGCGCACTGGTGATCAACCTCAAGGCCCGCAAGTACGAGGTCGACGCGGCCCATGACGGCGCGAGCGCCCTGGAACTCGCGGCCGCCCGCCATCCGGACGTCGTCGTGCTCGACCTGGGCCTGCCCGACATGGACGGCGTCGAGGTGATCCGCGGCCTGCGCGGCTGGACCCGCGTGCCGATCATCGTGCTGTCGGCCCGGCACGCCTCCGACGAGAAGGTCGAGGCCCTGGACGCCGGCGCCGACGACTACGTCACCAAGCCCTTCGGGATGGACGAGCTGCTCGCCCGGATGCGGGCCGCCGTGCGCCGGGCCGAGCCGGTGGCCGGGGAGGACGACTCGCTGGTCGTCACCGAGAGCTTCACCGTCGACCTCGCCGCCAAGAAGGTCAACCGGGACGGCACCGACGTACGCCTCACGCCCACCGAATGGCACCTGCTGGAGGTGCTGGTCCGCAACGCCGGACGGCTGGTCAGCCAGACCCAGCTGCTCCAGGAGGTGTGGGGCCCGGCATACCGCACCGAGACCAACTACCTGCGGGTCTACCTCGCCCAGCTGCGCCGCAAGCTGGAGCGCGACCCCTCGCACCCGCGCCACTTCATCACCGAACCGGGCATGGGATACCGCTTCGAGAGCTGACCGCGCCGCGCCCCGGCGGCCGTGACGCCTGCCGCCGGGGTCCCGGAACCCGGTACCCTGCCGACATGAGTGGTGACAACAGCAGCGGCCGGCAGCAGGGGCGGTTCCGCCGCATGCTCAGCCGGCTGACCTCCTCGGCCGAGGAACTGGACGCCGAGGACCTGCGCCAGGAGAGCGCCGCCGAGTCGGGCTGCACGCCCATCGCCGGCTGTGCCGACCGTCAGCTGGTCACCGTCGCGGGCACGCTGCGCACGGTGACGCTCCGCCCGAGGGCCGGGGTGCCGGCCCTGGAGGCCGAGCTCTTCGACGGTACCGAGGCGCTGGAGGTCGTCTGGCTGGGCCGCCGCTCGATCGCCGGCATAGAGCCGGGCCGCCGACTGGTCGCCAGCGGCCGGATCAGCCACGCACGCGGGCGCCGCGTGCTGTTCAACCCCCGCTATGAGCTGCGTCCGGTCGGACACGGGAGCGAGTGAGCGTGAGCAACCACCCCGGCGGCGACGCCGCCGCCCGGATCGACCTGGACGCCGCCGACGTGGCCGCCTGGCAGGCCAGCGCCGCCGAGGAGGCCGCGGACGGCCTGGCGCGGACGATCGAGGGCACCGCGTCGGCCGCGGACCGGCCGCTGGACCCGGAGGCCGCCGAGGCCGCCCGGAAGGCCGCCTCCAAGGAGGCCGCCGACACCGTCCTCCAGGCCTTCGGCGGCGTGCGCGGCATGATCGACATGACGCTGCCCGGCCTGGTCTTCATCGTCACCTACAACATCACCCATCAGGTCAGCGCCGCCGCCTGGGCCGCGCTCGGCCTGAGCGCGCTGTTCGTGGTGGCCCGGCTGGCCCGGCGGGAGACCATCCAGCACGCCTTCAGCGGCGTGTTCGGTGTCGCCCTCGGCGCCTGGATCGCGATGAAGAGCGGCAAGGCCGAGGACTTCTACCTGCCCGGACTGCTCTGGAACGTCGGCTACTGCATCGCCCTGGCGGTCTCCGCCCTGGCGCGCTGGCCGATGATCGGGGTGATGCTCGGCCCGATCACCGGCGAGATGTTCACCTGGCGCAAGGAGAACCCGGGCCGTCTCGCCGCCTACACCAAGGCGACCTGGGCCTGGGTGGTGATCATGGGCCTCAAGCCGGTGATCCTCTTCCCGCTGTACTTCACCCACAACGTCAACCTGCTCGGCTGGCTGAAGGTCGCCCTCGGCATCCCGCCGCTGCTGCTGGCGATGTACGTCACCTGGCAGATCCTGCTGAAGGCGCCACCGCCGATCAAGGCGCCGGTGGACGACGAGGAGGAGCCGGCCAAGTAGCCGCTCCCGCCGGTACGGCCGAGGGGCCCCCCCCCCCCCCCCGGGGGGGGGGGCCCCCCCCCCGGGGGCCCCCCCCCCCCCGGGGGGCGCCACCCACCGGGCCTCCTACCAGGTGTAAAAG
>NZ_JBIRJC010000002.1:5095-191735 GCF_044329365.1 Kitasatospora sp. NPDC017646
GGCCGATCCCCCCCCCGCCTATCTGGGGGGGGGTGCCCCCGGGGTAGGCCCGGGCCATGTCGCCGCCCCCCCCCCCCCCCCCCCGCCCCCCCCCCCCGGGGGGGGGGGGGCGCCCCCTCGGCCGTGGCGTCCAGCAGGCGCAGGACTCCTGGGGGCGCGGGCCCCCGGAGGCGAAGGCCTTACGGGGCGCGCGGGCCCTACTGGGCGCCGGAGGTGGCCGACAGCAGCTGCTCCAGCTCCTCCTCGCGCTCCTGCGCGGCGACGAAGAGCAGCTCGTCGCCGCCCTCCAGGGTGTCGTCCTTGCCCGGCACCAGCACCCGGCCTTCGCGGATGATGCTCACCAGCGCGGTGTCCTGCGGCCAGGCGACCCCGCCGACCCGGGTGCCGACCAGCTCGGCCTCGGCGGCCAGGGTCAGCTCGACCAGGTTGGCGTTGCCCTGGCTGAAGCGCATCAGGCGGACCAGGTCGCCGACGCTGACCGCCTCCTCGACCAGCGCGGACATCAGGCGCGGGGTGGACACGGCCACGTCCACGCCCCAGGACTCGTTGAAGAGCCACTCGTTCTTCGGGTTGTTCACCCGGGCGACCACCCGCGGCACCGCGTACTCGGTCTTGGCGAGCAGCGAGACGACCAGGTTGACCTTGTCGTCACCGGTCGCGGCGATCACCACGTGACAGCGCTGCAGCGCCGCCTCGTCCAGCGAGGTGATCTCACAGGCGTCGGCCAGCAGCCACTCCGCCATGGGCACCCGCTCCACCGAGATGGAGTTGGGGTTCTTGTCGATCAGCAGGACCTCGTGGCCGTTCTCCAGCAGCTCGCCCGCGATCGAGCGGCCCACGGCACCGGCCCCGGCAATGGCGACGCGCATCAGTGACCCTCCTCCTTCGGCCCCTGCGCGAACGCGGCCTCGACCGCCGTCAGGTCGGCCCGGCGCAGCATCACGTGCACCAGGTCGCCTTCCTGCACCACCATCTGGGGCGAGGGCAGCATGCCCTCACCGAGCCGGGTGACGAACGACACCCGGGCGCCGGAGGCCTCCTCCAGGCGGCCGATCCGCTGGCCCACCCAGTTCGGGTGGTACGCGACCTCGGCCAGCTGCACGCTGCCGCTCGGGTCCTGCCACAGCGGCTCGGCGCCGCTGGGCAGCAGCCGGCGCAGCATCTGGTCGGCGGTCCAGCGGACCGTCGCCACGGTCGGGATGCCCAGGCGCTGGTACACCTCGGCGCGGCGCGGGTCGTAGATGCGGGCCGCGACGTTCTCCACGCCGAAGGTCTCCCGGGCGACCCGGGCGGCGATGATGTTGGAGTTGTCACCGCTGGAGACGGCGGCGAAGGCGCCGGCCTCCTCGATGCCCGCCTCGCGCAGGGTGTCCTGGTCGAAACCGACGCCGGTCACCCGGCGCCCGTTGAACCCGGCGCCCAGCCGACGGAACGCGGTCGGGTCCTGGTCCACCACGGCCACCGAGTGGCCCTGTTTCTCCAGCGTTCTCGCGAGGGCCGAGCCCACGCGGCCGCAGCCCATGATGACGATGTGCACCGGCGCTACCTCACCCGTTCCGTAGGGTTCTTGACCTGCGCAAACACCGTTCATCTCCCTTTCCCGCCCGGCTTTCCGGAACGAGGGTTCTCGTGGGGGCATCGGCTGGACACCGCTCGACAACCACAGTGTTGCCCGCCGACTCGTATCCGACACGCTAGCCGGTCCACCGAACACAGTCGCGACGAAGGGGGGGACAAACGGCGGAGCAATGTCCGGCGAGCGCCTACGATTCCTTAACGTGCCTATGCCGACTGACCTTCCGAAACGCATCCTGATCGGGCGCGCCCTTCGCAGCGACAAGCTGGGGGAGACCCTCCTCCCCAAGCGGATCGCGCTGCCCGTCTTCGCCTCGGACGCGCTCTCCTCGGTCGCGTATGCTCCCGAGGAGATCCTGCTCACGCTCTCCGTCGCGGGGGCCTCGGCGATCCACTTCTCCTGGCAGATCGGCGTCGTGGTGGCGGTCGTGATGCTCGCCGTCGTCGCCTCCTACCGGCAGAACGTGCACGCCTACCCCAGCGGGGGCGGCGACTACGAGGTGGCGACCGTCAACCACGGTCCGGCCGCCGGCCTGGTGGTCGCCGCGGCCCTGATGGTCGACTACGTGCTGACCGTCGCCGTGTCCACCACCTCGGGCGTCGCCAACGTCGTCTCCGCCGTCCCCGCGCTGCGCGGGCACGAGACGATCGTGTCCGTGGTCGTGGTCGTGCTGCTGATGGGCATGAACCTGCGCGGGGTGCGCGAGTCCGGCAGCGCCTTCGCGGTGCCCACCTACGCCTTCATGATCGGCGTGATGGGGATGGTCGGCTACGGCTTCCTGCGGCACTTCGTGCTCGGCCAGGACATGCCCGCCGAGAGCTCCGGCTTCCACCTGGAGGCCACCCCGGGCAACGGATCGCTGGCCGGGTTCGCGATGGTGTTCCTGCTGCTGAAGTCCTTCTCCTCCGGCTGCGCCGCGCTCACCGGTGTGGAGGCGATCTCCAACGGCGTGCCCGCCTTCCGCAAGCCCAAGAGCAAGAACGCGGCGACCACGCTGCTGATGATGGCGACCGTCGCCGTGGTGATGTTCATGGGCATCATCTGGCTCGCGCGGCTGACCGGCGTGCAGATGGCCGAGAACCCCGCCGAGCAGCTGGTCGGCGCCGGTTCCGGCTACCACCAGAAGACCGCGCTGGCGCAGATCAGCGAGGCCGTCTTCAGCAACTTCACGCCCGGCTTCTACTTCGTCGCCGCCGTCACGGGCCTGATCCTGGTGTTGGCCGCCAACACCGCGTTCAACGGCTTCCCGGTGCTCGGCTCGATCCTGGCCCAGGACCGCTACCTGCCGCGCCAGCTGCACACCCGCGGCGACCGGCTGGCCTTCTCCAACGGCATCATCCTGCTGGCGATCGCCGCGATCCTGCTGATCATCTCCTTCAACGCGGACCCGAACCGGCTGATCCAGCTCTACATCGTCGGCGTCTTCGTCTCCTTCAACATGAGCCAGTCCGGCATGATCCGGCACTGGACCAGGCTGCTGCGCACCGAGACCGACCCGGCCGCGCGGCGCCACATGCAGCGCAGCCGGGCGATCAACGGCTTCGGCCTGGTGATGACCATGGCCGTGCTGATCGTCGTCCTGGTCACCAAGATCGGCCACGCCTGGATCGCGATCGCCGCGATGGTCGTGCTGTTCGTGATGATGAAGGGGATCCGCCGCCACTACGACCGGGTCTCCGACGAGCTCACCGCCGCCGAGGAGCCGGACGACGTGGCGCTGCCGACCCGGGTGCACGCCATCGTGCTGGTCTCCAAGCTGCACAAGCCGGCGCTGCGCGCCCTCGCGTACGCCAGGCTGGCCCGCGCCCACACCCTGGAGGCGGTCACCGTCAACGTAGACCCGGACGACACGGCGGCGCTGCGGTGGGAGTGGGACGAGCGCGGCATCGAGGTGCCGCTCAAGGTGCTGGACTCGCCGTACCGCGAGATCACCGGGCCGGTGCTGGACTACGTGAAGAACCTGCGGCGCAGCAGCCCGCGCGACGTGGTCTCGGTGTACATCCCCGAATACGTGGTCGGCCACTGGTACGAGCACCTGCTGCACAACCAGAGCGCCCTGCGGCTCAAGGGGCGGCTGCTGTTCAAGCCCGGGGTGATGGTCACCTCGGTGCCCTGGCAGCTGGAGTCCTCGGAGCGGCGCAAGCCGCAGAAGGCCTGGTCGGCGCCCGGATCCGTCCGCCGTGGCGAGCCCCGGGCCCCCAAGGCCGTAAAGTCGAAGGATTCCGCCAGTACCGGTGCGTCCGTCACCGGTGCCTCCGACCTCAGCAAGGATTCCTCCCAGTGACGCGCAACACTCCGTCCCGCTCCTCGGGCTCCTCCGGCGCCTCCGGCAAGGGCAAGGGCGCCCGTCGGGGCGGCTCCCAGCCCGGGCAGGTGGCCCGGCCGCGCTGGGGCCGGCCGGTCCGGCCGGAGGCCACCGACCGTGAGGGGCTGACGGCGCGCACGGCGCCGGTCGTGCCGGGGGAGGCCCCGGCGGAGAAGCCCGTGCGGGGTGGGAAGCCGGCTCGGGACGCCCGGGACGCCCGGGACGCTCGGGACGCTCGGGGCGAGAAGCCGGGCCGGGACGGCCGGGACGGGAAGGGTGCTGCGGGCGCCGCCCGGAAGGCGCCGCGCAAGCAGGCGGTGCGGCCGCCGAAGGCGCTGCGCGGCGCGGCCGCACGGACGTCCCGGCCGGAGGCGCCTACCGGGGAGCCGCTGGTCGGCGAGCGCTACGAGGTCGAGGTCGGCCCGGTCGCGCACGGCGGCGGGCACTGCGTGGCCCGGCACGAGGGGCGGGTGCTGTTCGTCCGGCACGCGCTGCCCGGCGAGAAGGTGGTCGCGCTGGTGACCGAGGGCACCTCCACCTCGCGGTTCCTGCGCGCGGACGCGGTGGAGGTCCTGGAGCCCGCCAAGGACCGGATCGAGGCGCCCTGCCCGTTCGCCGGTCCCGGCAAGTGCGGCGGCTGCGACTGGCAGCACGTCACCCCGGGCGGACAGCGCAAGCTCAAGGCGGCGGTGCTGACCGAGCAGCTGGCGAAGTTGGCCGGGCTGACCCCGGCCGAGGCGGGCTGGGACGGCAGCGTCGAGCCGGTCGGCGGGAAGCTGCCCGCCGGACAGGTGCCGGCCTGGCGCACCCGGGTGCAGTACGCGGTGGACGCGGAGACCGGGAAGGTCGGCCTGCGCAAGCACCGCTCGCACGAGGTGCAGCTGGTGGACCGCTGCCTGATCGCCGCCGAGGGCGTCACCGAGCTGGGCATCGAGTCCCGCGAGTGGCCGGCGGTGGCGAGCGTCGATGTGATCGCCGCGAGCGGCTCCTCGGACCGCCAGGTGGTGCTGACCCCGCGCGACGGCGCCCAGCTGCCGCTGGTCGAGCTGGACAAGCCGGTGTCGATCGCCCGGGTGGACGACCAGGGCGACGTGCACAAGGTGCACGGGCGCAGCTTCGTGCGCGAGCGGGCGGCCGGGCGCACCTGGCGGGTCAGCAACGGCGGCTTCTGGCAGATCCACCCGGAGGCGCCGGACACCCTGGTCGACGCGGTGCTGGACGGCCTGGACCCGCAGTGGGGCGAGAACGCGCTCGACCTGTACTGCGGGGTCGGCCTGTTCGCGGGCGCTCTGGCCGACCGCGTCGGTGAGGACGGCGCGGTGCTCGGCATCGAGTCCGCCAAGCAGGCCGTGGTCGACGCCCGGCACAACCTGGCCGCGCTGGACAACGTGCGGATCGAGTGCGACCGGGTCGAGACGCTGCTGCCGCGCACCGGCATCACCGCCACCGACCTGATCGTGCTGGACCCGCCGCGTTCGGGCGCCGGTCGGGAGACCGTCGCGCACCTGGTCGGTCTGGAGGCGCGTCGGATCGCGTACGTGGCCTGCGACCCGGCGGCGCTCGCCCGGGACCTCAAGTTCTTCCGCGAGGGCGGCTACCGGCCGGTCTCGCTGCGGGCCTTCGACCTGTTCCCGATGACGCACCACTTCGAGTGCGTGGCGATCCTGGAGCCCGCCGGGGAGTGACCCCCGCGTCCGGCGGCAGGACGCCGAGGACGCCGAGGACACCGAGGACACCGAGGACACCGAGGAGGCGGCACCCCGTGGCGTACGGGGGCCGCCTCCTCGGCGTTTGCCCAGCGTCGTGGCTCGGTGTCGTGATCTGCGGTGACCCGGCTCGCGGGGCGCGGCTACTCGTTGCACTCCTCCTCGTCGGCGCTGTGCGGGAGGTCGATGCCGTGCTGGGCGGCGAGCCGGAGGAGCGAGGCGATCCGGCCCTCGTACGCCTGGACGCCGTCGGCGTCCCCTTCGGCCCGGGCCGCCGCGAGGTCCCGCCGGGCCTGGGCGAGCTGCTCGCGCAGCTCCTGGTCGAACATGGCTGTCATTGCCGGCCTCCAGAAAAACCGGTCGGTGCCGCTCGGGGAACGCTCAGGAGAGATCAGAGTCCCGAATGCCGGAGGACTCTTCAAGTCAGATTCGGTCAAATTCGGTCAGGTTCAGGGTAGGTCCGCTCACGGCTGGAGGGTGGGCCGGGCGGCCCCGGGGTAGGGACCCGTCGAAACCGCGGGTTCGAGGGTTCGACGGTTCGAGGTTGCGTGGGGGCGTGCGGGAGGTGTACGGGCGGTGTGCACGCGCCCTTGTTGTGCTAGCACTTCGGCGCTAGCTTGAACGCATGGGCAAGAAGCAGCTGAACGTCCGGGTGGACGCCACGACCGCGGAGATGGCCCGGGAACGGGCGGAGCAGCAGGGGATCAGCATGAACCAGTACATCGAGCGCCTGGTCCAGCAGGACATGGGTGAGTCGGGACGGGCCTTCATCGACGCCGCCGCGCAGTTCATGAAGGAGTACGAGACGGCCTTCCTCGCCGAGTTCGGGGACTCCGGCGAACTCCAGGACGTGCGCCGTTGAAACTGGAGGTCGACCTCTCGTGGCTCCTCATGACCGCCGAGCAGTACACGCCCAGTGACCCGCAGGTCACCGACTACGGCTCGCTGCTCGCGGCCGTCACCCGGCACCAGGCCGAGATCTTCGACATCTCCGTCTACCCCGAGCCGCAGGACCGCGCGGCCGCGCTGATGCACCAGCTGATCCGGGTGCCGGCCCTGGAGAAGACCAACGAGCTCTTCGCGACCGCCGTCGCCTACGCCTACCTCGTCGCCAGCGGCTGCACCGTCGCCACCACCGCGCGCGAGGTGCGCAGCCTGTCCCGGGCCATCCGGGAAGGGCGGCTGGGGGTGTCCGGGGTCGCCGAGCGGCTGGCGGCCTGGGTGGTCGACGAGGCCGAGGGGGAGGGCGTCAGCGGGGCGGAGGACGAGGACGACGACTGAAGGCCGTCCTCGTTCCGCCGCGGCTTGCGTTGTGGGGCTCCCGTTGTGGCGCTCCGTTGCAGTGCTCCGGTTCCGGGGCTCCGGCCGGATCTAGGCTTCGGAGCCCCGTTCTCCGTTCGGCGCGGCGCTCTGCTCGCCGTTCTGCTCGGTGTTCGGGGCGGGGGGCTCCGCGATGAGGGCGGTCGCGAACGGGCGGAAGCCGGCCCGGCGGTAGATCCGGGCGACGTCCTCGTCGGAGGCCGAGAGGAACACCGTCCGCACGCCGTGGGCCCGGGCGTGGGCCACCAGGGCCGCAGTGACCGCCAGGCCCAGCCCGCGCCGCCGGGCGGAGGGGAGCGTGCCGACCCCGACCACCTCGGTGACCGGGCCCACCGGGTTGTGCTGGCCCGCGCACAGCACCTCGCCGCCCTCCAGTACGGCGGCCAGCACGGTGACGCCGTCGGTGATCCGCTGGGCGGTCCGCGTCACACCGCCGTCGGCCGTCAGCGTCGCCGCGCTCGCGGCCAGTTCGGCCGCTCCCGCCGTGCCGGTGGCGGTGCCCGGGTTGCCGAAGGCCACGTGCGGGACGGCGACCGCGGCGGCCAGCTCGGGGGCGTCCGCGGCCAGCACCCGTACCTCCGCCGGCCCGGGGAGGACCGGGGCCGGAGCCGCCTCGTCCTGCGGGCCGAGCACCAGCAGCGGGTGCTCGTGCACCGTCAGCCCGGCGGCCTCTACCGCGGCGCGCAGCTCGGGGTTCCGCTCGGCCACCCACTCGAAGGCCTCCGGCAGGCCCAGCTCGCGCTGCCGCTCCAGTACCCGGCGGACGTCCTCGGCGGTGGCGGCCGGGCCGTCGTGGCCGGGCGTCGGGCGGGCGTAGTAGTGCCAGCCGGTGCTGCCCTTGCGGACGAACAGGGTCAGCGGGCCGAAGTCCTCGGCGGTGGCGGCGCTGCGCGGCACGGCGTCGTAGTAGCGCTCGATGCCGTCGAGCAGGGCGGGGTCGGGAGCACGGTCGACTGGAGTCACGGCGTGCATCCAAGCAGGGGTGCCGGTGGGGCGCCACTGCTTTCCGCGGAGCCCTTCGTGTGGGCTCGCCGCTGCCGGGCGCTCGATTGTTGCCGAACGCTTACCGGCTCGCTGTGATCTTGTGCGTGTACGCCGGGCATGCTGAGGCCTTCACAGCTCTGCCGAGGGGGACGGCGGACGTCCGCACTCGGCGAAGCAAGGGGGAAGTCAGGCCCATGAGGCTCTGCTTTCTGGTGGAGGAGCACTACAGACGGGACGGCATGCCACTGGACGTGGCGCGTCAACTCACCGCGTGGGGGCACCGGGTGGACGTGCTGCGCCCCGGGGACTCGCTGATGGCGATCTCCGAGGCGGTCCGCGGCGGCAGCCACGACGCCTGGGTGCTCAAGACCGTCTCCGGCGGCCCCGGGCTCACCCTGCTGGAGGCGGCCGCCGCCGTGGGCCTCACCACCGTCAACGACGTCCGCTCGATCCGCGGCGTCCGGGACAAGGCGCTCGCCTCGGTGATCGCCCGCACCCGCGGCCTGCCCGTCCCGGTCACCTACGCCGCCGCCCGTTGGGAACGGCTCGCGGAGATCCCGGCCGCCGAGTACCCGCTGGTGGTCAAGCCGGCGGACGGCAGCTCGGGGCGGGGCGTGCGGCTGGTGGCCGGGCCCGACGACCTGATCGGGCTCGGGCCCCAGCTCGCCGGGGAGGGGCTGCTGATCGCGCAGCCGTACGTGCCCAACGGTGGCACGGACCTCAAGGTGTACTGCGTCGACGGCGAGCTCTTCGCGACGGAACGTTCCTCCCCACTGCACCCCGGGGAGGGCGTGCGCGAGCGGCAGGTGCCGCTGCCGGTGAGCGTGGCGCGGATCGCGGCGCAGGTGGGCGAGGTGTTCGGGCTGGACCTGTACGGGGTCGACGTGCTGCTCGGGCCGGACGGACCGGTGGTGGTGGACGTCAACGACTTCCCGAGCTTCCGGCAGGTCCCGGACGCGGTCGCGCGGGTCGCCCGGGCGGTGCTGCGGCTCGCGCGCAGCGGCACGGCGGTGTCCGTGCCCGCGCTGGTACCGGCGGGCGGCGAGGACTACGGCCGACTCGGCCTGGTGGACGGTGAGTTGCGGTGAGGATAGGGCTGATCGCACGCGACCCGGGGCATCCGGTGCTCGCCGCCGCCGCCGAACTGCTGGTGCGGCGCGGGTGCCGGGTGGAGGTCGTCGCGCCGGGCGGTCCGGCTGGGGAACTCGCCGACGTCTATCTGCTCAAGGCGCGCACGCCAGGCGCACTTTCGCTGGCAAGGGAGTTGGAGAGGCGCGGCGCGGCCGTCGTCAACTCGGCGGCGGCGACGGAACTCTGTCAGGACCGGGTGCGGATGGCGGAACTCGCCCGCGCCGCCGGGCTGCCGTTCGCCACCACTGCCGCGGCCGGTCGGCTGTCCGAACTCGCCGACCCCGCCTACCCGTTCGTGGTGAAGAGCCGGCACAGTCGGCGCCACGACCTGGTCGCGCTGGTCCGCGGCGCGGCCCGACTGCGTGAACTCGCCGAGGCCTGGCCGCAGGAGGAGGTCGTCACCCAGCCGTACGTACCGGGCAGCGGTTGGGACCAGAAGCTGTGGGTGGTCGACGGGCAGGTGTTCGCTGCCCTGCGCCGCTCCGAACTCTCCTCCGCGGGGGACGGGTTGGCGGGCGCGGGGGAGTGGGAGCCGTCCGCCGGGCTGGCCGCGCTCGCGCTGCGGGTGGGGGAGGTGTTCGGGCTGGAGGTGTACGGGGTCGACCTGCTGGACGGGGCCGCCGAGCCGGTGATCGTCGACGTCAACGCCTTCCCCGGGGTGCGCGGGCGCCCCGGCGCGCCCGAGGCGCTCGCCGGGCTCGCGCTGCGGGTCGCGGGGGAGCGGGTGCGCCGGGGCTGATCCGTCGGCGGGGGCGGTCGTCGGCGGTTGGCGGTTGGCGGTTGGCGGTCGGCGGGAGCGGGAGCGTTGGCGGGCGGAGGCGGTCGTCGGTGGGCCGGGGTGGTTAGGCTGGCTGGCGCCCCCGAACGGCCGGGGCCGAACGGCGAGAGAAGACGGAACGTTGCTGCAGGACATCGAGCCCTACCTGGCCTGCCCCCACTGCGCGCAGGCCCTCACCCGGCACGAGCGCAGCCTGCGCTGTCCCGCAGGGCACAGCTTCGACCTCGCCAAGCAGGGCTACGTCAGCCTCCTCGCCGGTGACGCCCACACCGGCACCGGCGACACCGCCGAGATGGTCGCCGCCCGCGCCGACTTCCTCGCCGCCGGCCACTACCGGCCGATCGCCGACGCCCTCGCCGAGGCCGCCGCGACCCTGGTCGGGGCCGCCCCGTCCGCGGCCGGCGCCGGTCCGGAGGTCCGAGGGGCCCCGGAGGGCCCGGACGTCGTGGAGGGCCCGGGTGGCCTGGTCGCCGACCTCGGTGCCGGTACCGGCCACTACCTGGCGCACGTCCTGGACGCCCTGCCCGGTCGGGTCGGCGCCGCCCTCGACATCTCCAAGTTCGCACTGCGCCGCGCCGCCAGGGCCCACCCCCGGATCGGCGCCGTGGTCTGCGACGCCTGGCGCCCGCTGCCGCTGCGCGACGCCTCCGCCGAGCTGATGCTCAACGTCTTCGCCCCGCGCAACGGCCCCGAGATCCGCCGGGTGCTGCGCCCCGGCGGCACCCTGCTGCTGGTCTCGCCCACCGCCGGCCACCTGCGCGAACTCGTGGACGCCCTCGGCCTGTTGTCGGTGGACGAGGACAAGCAGCGCCGGATCGACGAGAAGCTCGGCCCGTACCTGACGTCGCTGGACCGGCGGCCGGTCGAGTTCACCCTGCGGCTCTCCGCCCAGGACGTCCGGACCGTCGTCGGCATGGGACCGAGCGCCTGGCACACCGACCCCGACCGGCTCGCGGCCGCCCTCGCGGCCCTGCCGGAACCGGTCGAGGTGACCGCCGCGGTGACGGTGGCCGCCTACCGACGGCCGCTGTAGTCAGCGGTGCGCGGCAGGTCCGCCACGTTGGGATGAATCTGCCGAGCAGGGACGTTTCGCCCGGTCGGGCTGGGGCTAACGTCCGACGGGTGAACCGCGACGCCGCCGCGCCCGCCGGGCCGGCTCCACTGCGCCCGGGCGGCGCACCGGGGCCCGACCGGCCACCCGTCCCACGCCCCACCGTCGAGGAGCTGCGGCTCACCGCCTTCAAGTCCTACCGGCGGGCCGTCCTGCCGCTCGCGCCGCTCACCGTGCTGCACGGGCCGGCCGGAGTCGGCAAGTCCAACGCCCTCGACGCGCTGGCCGTGCTGTCCAGGCTCGCCCTCGGTGAGGAGATCACCGGCTCCCTGAACGGGCTGCCCGACCGCACCGGCCCGCTCGCCACGCCCGTGCGCGGCCGCCTGGACGGATGCGTCCCGCACGGGCGGGACGCCGTCATCCTGGGCTGCACCGTCCGCTCACCGCGCGGCCGGATCCGGCTCGATCTGGTGATCCGCACCGGCGGGGTGGTCCGGATCGCCCGGGAATCGCTCAGCCTCGACGGCCGGATCCTGGTGGACACCGGCGAACAGGACGTACGGAACGGGCGCGTCAACGTGTGCTGGCACAACGACACCCGGCAGGGGGACATCCGGGCGCCGTTCCCCAGCGGCACCATGATCTCCGCGCAGCTGCCGCTGCGGGTGGCCGGCTCGTCCACCGGCGAGCGACTGGTCCTGGCCGCGGTCGAGGACCTGCTCACCGCGCTGCGGGAGGTCTTCCCACTGCACCCCGTCCCGGCGTTGATGCGCGGCTGGGCCAAGGCCGACCCGCAGGCCAGGCTGCGCAGCAACGCCGCCAACATCTCCGCCGTGATCAACCGGCTCGCCCACGAGTGCCCGCGCCGGTACGGGCAGCTGCTGCGGGCCGTCCAGGTGGCCGCGCCGCACCCGCTGCTGGGGCTCACCCTCGCCGAGCGCGAGGGCGGGCGGCGGGTGCTGACCGTCTTCGACGAGGGCGTGCTCGGCCGCACCGGGGCCGACCAGGCCTCCGACGGCATGCTGCGCCACCTCGCCTTCGCGGCGGTGCTGCTGACGGGGGCCGGGGTGCTGGACCTCGACGTGGCCGCCGAGGTGCCGTGGGCGCACCGGCAGCTCACCGTGCTCGCCGAGGACCTCGGGGCCGGGCTCGCCACCGAACAGACCGCCTCGCTGCTGCGCCTGGCGCGGGACATGGCGGGGCGCAACCAGCTGCGGGTGGTGGCCGCGCTGCAGGAGCCGACGGCGGCGCGGGAGGCGTTCGGGGCGGGCGGCGAGTCGGCGGGGGACGTGACACTGGTGGAGTGCCGGCGGGATCCGGCGACGGGGCTGACGGTGCTGCGGCCGGAGGGGGCCCGGGTGCCGGTCCAGTGCGGGCGCGGGGATGAGGCCTCGTCTTCGGTCGGGGGGCCGGCTGTGGTCGGGGGCTCGTCGGCCGTCGGGGACGGGGGTGCCCCGGCTGTGGTCGGTGACGCGGATGCGGTAGACCTGGGAGCGTGAACGAGCGAGTGACGAGGCAGGGGGAGCCTGCGTCGGGCGGAGTGTCCGGGGCGGCGGAGCCCGGGGAGCTGACGCTGGAGGGGCTGCGTCGGCGGCTGGTGGAGTTCGCGGCGGCCCGGCGGTGGGAGCCGTACCACACGCCGAAGAACCTGGCGGCGGCGCTGAGCGTGGAGGCGGGGGAACTGCTGGAGATCTTCCAGTGGCTCACGCCGGAGCAGGCGGCCGCGGTGATGTCCGACCCCGAGCGGGCCCACCGGGTGCGGGACGAGGTCGCGGACGTTCTGGCGTACCTGGTGCAGTTCTGCACGGCGGTCGGGGTGGACCCGTTGGAGGCGCTCGCTGCCAAGATCGAGCGCAACGAGCACCGCTTCCCGGTGCCGGGCGCGACGGCCGACGTCAACCCGGACGTGGGCTGACCACCCTTGTGAGGGACGGAAGTTATCCACAACCCCCAGGTTGTCCACAGCTTCCGACAAGCCGGATGCGGCCCACCCCGCCCTCCCCGCACGCTCTCCCCCGTGACCACTCCACCGCCCCGGCGGCGGTGCTGGTCGACGGCGACGACGAGCGGAGGGAGCGGAGGCCATGGAGGCGCTGCGACTGATCAAGACGGCCCGGCACGCCCTGGCCGAGGCCCGGCAGGTACCGGAGGTGTTGGCAGAGGCGCGCCAGGCCGCGCTGCTCACCGAGGCGGTGGGCGCCCGGCTGGCGGAGTCGGAGGACGACGAGCTGACGGGGCTCGGCCAGCAGCTCTCCGAGGCGGGGGCGCACGCGGCGGTCTGCCTGGACAGGCCCGTCACCGACGGCACCCTGCTGCGTGGCGGACGCGTCGGTCGGCTCACCGAAGTCGGTGAACTGGAGACGGCCTTGGAAGCGCTGGACGAACTGCTGCGGGAGGTCGGCGAGACGCTGGTCGTGCTGGCGTGCGGAGCCGAGACGGAGAGTCTGTACTGGACGTGCATCGACGGCGTCGACGCGATGTCGGAGTGCAAGGACGTGACCGCGCGGTTGCGGGAGGCGGCCGACCTGGGCGGAGGGGCGGAGCGTACGGCGCTCGGCGGCGCGGAACCGGAACGGGCCGGTGGGGGTTCGCCGTTACTCGTGGTCCGGCTCGGCCCGCCGGGTGAGGGCGGGCCGGCGGTGGAGGAGCGGGCGCCGGACTACCGGGTGCCCGGCGCGGCCGGAGCGTCGGAGGTGTCGGTGTCGGCCGGGTAGGCGGCGGCCGGAGCGGTGCTCCGGGTGCCGGACTGCAGCGTGGCGAGGTCCGCGGTCAGCGAGGCGAGCAGTTCCTGCATCTGCTCGAGCGGGGTCTTGGGGGTCGCGGGTCCGGCCGAGTCGCCGGCGGCCGAGCCCGTCGGGTGGCCCGGGGACTGCGGCGTGGCAGAGGGTTCGGACGCAACGAACCGTTCCGGTGACCGGCACCGCGCACCACCCGATGCGGTCCAACTCCGTTACGCGGTAAGTCTCTCGGGTGAGCCCGGGTTGCCGCCGCGGCACGGCCTCGGCTAGCGCGACAGGTGCCGGAGTTCCGACGCGCGGCCCGGAACCGGGCCCGGAGGAAGAGGAAAGGGGGAGAACCCACCCCTTGCCACTCTCAACGTATAGCGCATGGGGGGTCTTGCGGCAAGGCCCCCGTGGGGGCGCACAATCGCAGGCCTCAGATCGGAGCTGATGCCATGAACCCCCTGACCACCAGCGCTTTCGACCTGCCCGAGCGCCTGTCCGCCAAGGCCGACCCCGCGCTCATCGCGGCCGACGAGCGGCACTTCGCGGCCATCGCGGAGAGCCTGGAGCAGGCGATCGCCGAACTCTCCGAGCAGCTCGACACGGCGCGCCGGGCGCCGGGCGGCGCCGGGCAGGCGGCGATGGACCGGGACATCGAGGTCCACCGGTTGAGCGGGCGGCTGCGCGCCCTGCGCCGCTACGGCCTGGACCTGTGCCTCGGGCGCATCGTGACCGCGGAGGACGCCGAGCCCCTGTACGTCGGCCGGCTGGGACTCACCGACAGCGAGGGCCGCCGGCTGCTGGTCGACTGGCGCTCGCCCGCGGCCGAGCCGTTCTTCGCGGCGACGCACGGCGACCCGATGGGCCTGGTGAGCCGCCGCCGGTACCGCTGGACCCTCGGCCGGATCATCGACTACTGGGACGAGGTGTTCACCGCCGAGGGCCTGGAGGGGCACGCCGCGCTGGACGACCAGTCCGCCTTCATCGCCAGTCTCGGCGGCAACCGGTCGGCCCGGATGCGGGACGTGCTCGCCACCATCCAGGCCGACCAGGACGCGATCATCCGGGCCGGCTCGCGCGGCGCCCTGGTGGTCGACGGCGGTCCCGGCACCGGCAAGACCGTGGTCGCCCTGCACCGCTCCGCCTACCTGCTGTACTCCGACCCCCGCCTCGGCCACCGGCGCGGCGGCGTGCTGTTCGTCGGCCCGCACCAGCCGTACCTGAACTACGTCGCCGACGTCCTGCCCAGCCTCGGCGAGGAGGGCGTGCGCACCTGCACCCTGCGGGACCTGCTCCCCGAGGGCGCGGGCGCGGCGGAGGAGGCCGATCCGGAGGTCGCGCGGCTCAAGTCCTCGGCCGAGCTGGTGCGGGCGATCGAGAAGGCCGTCCGCTTCTACGAGGAGCCGCCGACCGAGGGCATGGTGGTCACCACCCACTGGGCGGACCTCTGGCTGAGCGCCGAGGACTGGTCCGAGGCCTTCGACGCCCCGGACCCGGGCACCCCGCACAACGAGGCGCGCGAGCAGATCTGGGACGAGCTGGCCGCGATCCTGCTGGACAAGCTGGAGCAGGACGAGGAGGAGGTCCAGCCCGAGCTGTTCCGGCGCTCGCTGCGGCAGGACCGGGAGCTGGTCGAGACGCTCAACCGTGCCTGGCCGCTGCTCGAAGCTGCCGACCTGGTCGGCGACCTCTGGTCGGTGCCCGCCTATCTGCGGATGTGTGCGCCCCACCTGGCCCCCGAGGAGGTCCGCGCGCTCCAGCGCAAGCACGCCCCGCAGGCCTGGACGGTCTGCGACCTGCCGCTGCTGGACGCGGCCCGCCAGCGCCTCGGGGACCGCGAGGCCACGCTGCGCCGCAACCGCCACCGGGCCTCGGTGGCCGCCGAGCGCGAGCGGATGGCGGACGTGATCGGCGACCTGCTCCGGGCCGACGACGACGGCGAGGGAGCGGTGACGATGCTGCGCGGCCGGGACCTCCAGGGCACCCTGGTCGACGACGGTGCGCTGCCCGGCACCGACGGGGACCGGCTGGCCGGCCCGTTCGCCCACATCGTGGTGGACGAGGCGCAGGAGCTGACCGACGCGCAGTGGCAGATGCTGCTGCTGCGCTGCCCGTCCCGGAGCTTCACCATCGTCGGGGACCGCGCCCAGGCCCGGCACGGCTTCACCGAGTCGTGGCAGGAGCGCCTCGGCCGGGTCGGGCTCGACCGCATCACCATGGCCTCGCTGAGCATCAACTACCGCACGCCGGAGGAGGTGATGGCGGAGGCCGAGCCGGCCATCCGGGCGGCGTTCCCGGACGCCAACGTGCCGGCCTCGGTGCGCAGCAGCGGCCTCCCGGTCCGGCACGGGTCGGCGGCGGAGCTGACGGAGGTGCTGGACGCCTGGCTCGCCGAGCACGAAGAGGGCGTCGCCTGCGTCATCGGCGCCCCAGGCTTCGAGGAGCGGGCGCGGGTCCGCTCGCTCACCCCGCAGCTGGCCAAGGGGCTGGAGTTCGACCTGGTCGTCCTGGTCGACCCGGAGGCGTTCGGCGAGGGTGTCGAGGGGGCGGTCGACCGCTACGTCGCGATGACCAGGGCGACCCGGCAGCTGGTCGTCCTGCGGAGTCACTGAGGGTCGGCCGGGACGCCACCGCCGGGACGCCACCGCCGGGACGCCACCGCCGGTGCATCCCCCGGTCGAGTGACGGGGCTGTCGGTCACCGCCGTCCGCAGTCCAGACTGGCGCGATGGACGAGGACGAACCGCTGGCGTCGTGGGCCGAGCGGCGGGAGCAACGGCTGCGGCCGGTAGGACAGTTGAGGGCGGTACGGCTCGCGGACGGGCAGCAGCGCGGTGCCCACGTGGCGCCCGACGGGCCGCGCCTGATCGTGCGGTGGGACGGCTACCAGTGGCTGCCGGAGACGGTGGCCGAGGACTACGCCGCCGCCCAGCGGATCCTGCACGGGATCAAGGGCGACGGCGTACGGAGGCCCCCCTATGCGGCGCCGCGACCGCGGAAGGCCCCGGGGCGCCACCGCCGGCCGTAGCCCGCGCCGCCCGTCAGGGCCCCCGGGCGCCTGCGGAACGCGGAAGGCGGTCCGGCGCACCCGGCGCCGGACCGCCGGAGGCCCCCACGGGCCAGACGGCCGATCAGCCAACCCTGCCCGCAGGTCAGTTGTGAGCGTGCAGGTCCGCGTTCAGTCCGCCCCAGGAGCCGGAGCGGGCGATGACCTCGACCGCGCCGGTCTGCGAGTTGCGGCGGAACAGCAGGTTGTCCTGGCCGGACAGCTCGACGGCCTTGGCGACCGTGCCGTCCGGGGTGGTGACCCGGGTGCCGGCGGTGACGTACAGGCCGGCCTCGACCACGCAGTCGCTGCCCAGCGAGATGCCGATGCCCGCGTTGGCGCCGAGCAGGCAGCGCTCGCCGACCGAGACGACCTGCTTGCCGCCGCCGGACAGGGTGCCCATGATCGAGGCGCCGCCGCCGATGTCGCTGTGGTCGCCGACCACGACGCCCGCGCTGATCCGGCCCTCGACCATCGAGGTGCCGAGGGTGCCGGCGTTGAAGTTGACGAAGCCCTCGTGCATCACGGTGGTGCCGGCGGCCAGGTGGGCACCGAGCCGGACGCGGTCGGCGTGGGCGATGCGCACACCGCTCGGGGCGACGTAGTCGGTCATCCGCGGGAACTTGTCGATCCCGTACACGGCCAGCTGGCCACCCTGGGCGCGGACGGCGAGGCGGGCCTGCTCGACCCTGTCCACCGGGACGGGGCCGATGCTGGTCCACGCGACGTTGGCGAGCAGGCCGAAGATGCCGTCCAGGTTCTGGCCGTGCGGCCGGACCAGGCGGTGGCTGAACAGGTGCAGACGAAGGTACACGTCGTGGGTGTCCAGCGGCTTCTCGTCCAGCGAGGAGATGGTGGTGCGCACGGCGACCACCTCGACCCCGCGGCGGGCGTCGGCGCGCAGGGCGTCGGCGGCGCCGGCGCCGAGCTCGGCCTCGGCCTGCTCGGCGGTCAGGCGCACGGTGCCGGCCGGACCGGGCTCGGCGGCCAGCGCGGGGGCGGGGTACCAGGTGTCGAGGACGGTGCCGTCGGCGGCGATGGTGGCCAGACCGGCGGCCACGGCGCCGTTCGGCGGGGAGGTGGATTCGAGCGAGGTGGATTCAGCAGTCACACCGTGCACGTTAACCAATGCGGCGCCCCGCTGCCGAACACGCCCAGCGTCCGGACGTGCCGGTCGGACCCGCAGGCCAGCGGGGTGTCGCGCCGGAAAACCCGGTGCCCGGGCTCCTCCCACTGGGCAATACTCGGCCGGGTGTTCATGTCGATCTCCACCACCGGCAGCGCCGAGACCCCCGCTACGGACCTCGGGTTCCTGCTGCACAAGCACCCCGGCAAGGTCCAGCGGTTCACGACGTCGCACGGCGAGGCCCACGTCTTCTACCCCGAGGCGGGGGACGAGGTCTGCACGGCGGCGCTGCTGCTGGACATCGACCCGATCGCGCTGGTCCGCAAGGGCCGGGGCAACGGCAAGGGCCGGGGCGGCTCGCCCGACTTCGCCCTCTCCCAGTACGTCAACGACCGGCCGTACGCCGCGTCCTCGCTGCTCGCGGTGGCGCTGCGGACGGTGTTCCGCTCCGCGATGAAGGGCGACTGCCAACTGCGCCCGGAGCTGCCGGGGCGGGTCCGCCCGCTGCGGATCGAGCTGCCCGCGGTGCCCGCGAACGGCGCGGGCGAGGGTGGCGGCCCGGCGATGGTGGCCCGGCTGTTCGAGCCGCTGGGCTGGCGGGTCGAGGCGGCGGCGATCCCGCTGGACGAGGACTTCCCGGAGTGGGGCGAGTCCCGTTACGTCCGGGTCGCGCTGGCCTCGGAAGCGGTCCGGCTCGCCGACGCGCTCCAGCAGCTGTACGTGCTGCTGCCGGTGCTGGACGGCGCCAAGCACTACTGGGTCGCCCCGGACGAGGTGGACAAGCTGCTCGCCGCCGGTGAGGGCTGGCTGGCCGCCCACCCCGAGCGCGCCCTGATCGCCCGGCGCTACCTGTCCCGGTGCTGGTCGCTGACCCGGGCCGCGATGGAGCGCCTGGAGCTGGCCCGGCTCGCCGAGGCGGACGACCGCGAGGTCGAGGAGATCGACAACGCGGTCGACGACCGCCCGTACGAGGACCCCGGGGCCATCGACGGCGCCGGCTCCACCGAAACCGCCGGCTCCACCGAAACCGCCAGCTCCACCGAAACCGCCGGGACCAGCGCGCCCCGGCCGCCCTCCCTCGCCGAGCAGCGCCGCACCGCGATCCTCGCCGCCCTGCGCGACAGCGGCGCGGCCCGGGTCGCCGACCTCGGCTGCGGCCAGGGCGAGCTGATCGGCGAGCTGATGAAGGACGCGCGGTTCACCGAGATCCTCGGCGTGGACGTGTCCGCGCGGGCGCTGCAGGCGGCGAACCGCAGGCTGCGCCTGGCGCGCCTGCCCGAACGGCAGGCGGCGCGGGTGAGGCTGGCGCAGGGCGCGCTGACGTACACCGACGCCCGGCTGAAGGGGTACGACGCCGCGGTGCTGTGCGAGGTGATCGAGCACCTGGACCTGCCGCGGCTGCCCGCCCTGGAGTACGCGGTGTTCGGCGCGGCCCGTCCGAGGGCCGTCGTCGTCACCACGCCCAACGTGGAGTACAACGTCCGCTGGGAGAGCCTCCCGGCGGGCCGTGCCCGGCATGCCGACCACCGCTTCGAGTGGTCCCGCGCCGAGTTCGAGGCCTGGGCCGGGAAGGTCGCGGCGTCGTACGGCTACACGGTCGAGCTGCGTCCGGTCGGCCCCGAGGACCCGGAGGTCGGCCCGCCGACCCAGCTGGCCCTGTTCCGCACCGGCACCACCACGACGGAAACCGACCCCACCGCGACGCCCGAAGGAGGCGAGAACCGATGACCGACGACGCGACCGAGACCGACGCGACCGAGACCGACACGCCCGAGACCGAAGCAGCCGAGAGCAGCGCGCCCCCGACCCCCACCACCCCTCGCCGCCTCCCCGTCACCGACGTCTCCCTCGTCGTCCTCGTCGGCACCAGCGGCGCGGGAAAGTCCACCTTCGCCCGCCGCCACTTCCTGCCCACCCAGGTGATCTCCTCCGACTTCTGCCGCGGCCTGGTCGCCGACGACGAGAACGACCAGTCCGCCTCCGCCGAGGCATTCGACGTCCTGCACTACATCGTCGGCAAGCGCCTCGCCGCCGGCCGCCTCACCGTCGTGGACGCCACCAACGTCCAGCCGGAGGCCCGCCGCCGGCTGGTCGCGATCGCCCGCGAGCACGACGTGCTGCCGATCGCGATCGTGCTGGACGTCCCGCCCGGCGTGTGCGCCGAGCGCAACCGCTCCCGCCCGGACCGCCAGCTGCCGGCCCACGTGGTGCCGCGTCAGCACCGCGAACTGCGAAGGTCGCTCAGGGGTCTGGAGCGCGAGGGCTTCCGCAAGGTGCACATCCTGCGCGGCGAGGCCGAGGTGGCGGCCGCCGGGATCGAGCTGGAGAAGCGCTACAACGACCTTCGCCACCTCACCGGCCCGTTCGACATCGTCGGTGACGTCCACGGCTGCCGGGCCGAGCTGGAGACCCTGCTGCTCCGTCTCGGCTACACCCTCACCCGGGACGCCGAGGGTCGTCCGGTCGACGCGGCCCACCCGGCGGGCCGCACCGCCGTGTTCGTCGGTGACCTGGTCGACCGCGGCCCGGACACCCCGGGCGTGCTGCGCCTGGTGATGGGCATGGTGGCGGCCGGTCACGCGCTCTGCGTGCCCGGCAACCACGAGAACAAGCTCGGCCGTGCGATGGCCGGGAAGAAGGTCACCGTCTCGCACGGCCTTCAGGAGTCGCTAGACCAACTGGCCGGTGAGTCCGAGGAGTTCAGGGCCGAGGTGCGCGCCTTCATGCGCGGTCTGGTGAGCCACTACCTGCTGGACGGCGGCGCCCTGGTGGTCTGCCACGCCGGCCTGCCGGAGAGGTACCACGGCCGCGCCTCCGGCCGGGTGCGCTCGCACGCGCTGTACGGGGAGACCACCGGCGAGACCGACGAGTACGGCCTGCCGGTGCGCTACCCGTGGGCGGAGGAGTACCGGGGCCGGGCGCTGGTGGTCTACGGCCACACCCCGGTGCCGAGCGCGAGCTTCCTCAACAACACCATCTGCCTGGACACCGGTTGCGTCTTCGGCGGCAGCCTGACCGCGCTGCGCTACCCGGAGCGCGAGCTGGTGGGCGTCGAGGCCGAGCAGGAGTGGTACGCCCCGGTGCGCCCGCTGGTCACCGACGCGCCGGGCGCCCGTGAGGGCCGTCCGCTGGACCTCGCCGACGTGGCCGGGCGCAGGATCGTGGAGACCGGCCTGCACGGGAGGGTGGCCGTCCGGGAGGAGAACGCGACGGCCGCGCTGGAGGTCATGAGCCGCTTCGCGCTGGACCCACGGCTGCTCGCCTACCTGCCGCCGACCATGGCCCCGAGCCCGACCTCCCGCCGGGAGGGCTACCTCGAGCACCCGGAGGAGGCCTTCTCCGCCTACCGCGAGGACGGCGTCCGGCACCTGCTCTGCGAGGAGAAGCACATGGGCTCGCGCGCGGTGCTGCTGGTCGCCCGGGACAGCGCCGCGCTGGAACGGCGCTTCGGGGTGGCCGGCCCGGGCGCGATCTGGACCCGGACCGGCCGGGCCTTCCTCGACGACGAGGAGCTGACCGCCGCCGTGCTGGACCGGGTCCGGTCGGCGGCCGAACGCTCCGGGCTGTTCGGGGAGCTGGGCACCGACTGGCTGCTGCTGGACGCCGAGCTGATGCCCTGGTCGCTGAAGGCGGTGGAGCTGCTGCGCCGCCAGTACGCCGCGGTCGGGGCGGCGGCCGGCGCCGCGCTGCCCGAGGTGCTGTCGGCCCTGGAGCGGGCGGCGGCGCGCGGGCTGGAGCTGGGGGAGCTGACCTCCCGCCAGCGCCGCCGCGCCGCCGACGCCCGGGCCTTCACCGAGGCGTACCGGCGCTACTGCTGGCCGACCGAGGGCCTGTCCGGCATCCGGCTCGCGCCGTTCCAGCTGCTGGCCGCTGAGGGGGTGAACCTCGCGGCGCGCCCGCACGACGAGCACCTGGCCCGGATCGACCGCCTGGTGGAGGCCGACGAAGCGGCCGCGGCGGAGAGCGGCGCCCGGGAGCCAGTGCTGCACCGCACAGGCCGGGTGCTGGTGGACACCGAGGACGAGGCCTCGGTGGCCGTTGCCACCGCCTGGTGGGAGGAGCTGACGGTGGCGGGCGGCGAGGGCATGGTGGTCAAGCCGCTGGCCTCGGTGGTGCGCACGGCGCGCGGCGAGGGCCGCCCGGGAGGTCTGGTGCAGCCGGGGGTGAAGGTGCGCGGCCGGGAGTACCTGCGGATCATCTACGGCCCGGACTACACCGAGCACCTGGACCGGCTGCGGATGCGCTCGCTGGGCCACAAGCGCTCGCTGGCGCTGCGCGAGTACGCGCTGGGCCTGGAGGCGCTGGACCGGCTGGCGGCCGGGGAGCCGCTGTGGCGGGTGCACGAGCCGGTGTTCGCTGTGCTCGCGCTGGAGTCCGAGCCGGTGGACCCGCGCCTCTAGCGGAGGCCGGAGGAGGGGGAGTCCGGACCGGGGCTCCCCCTCCTCCAGCCCCGTTCTGTATAGAAATTCCAACCATCGTATAGACTTGCCGCCTTCCCCGTAGTCCCGTCACCCCAGGAGCCCGGTATGGCCTTCAACCTCCGGAACAGGCACTTCCTCAAGGAGCTCGACTTCACGCCCCAGGAGTTCCGCTTCCTGGTGGACCTCGCGGCCGGGCTCAAGGCGGCCAAGTATGCGGGCACCGAACAGCCCCGGCTGCGCGGGAAGAACATCGCGCTGATCTTCGAGAAGACCTCCACCCGTACCCGCTGCGCCTTCGAGGTCGCCGCGCACGACCAGGGCGCCACGACCACCTACCTGGACCCGTCCGGCTCGCAGATCGGCCACAAGGAGTCCGTCAAGGACACCGCCCGGGTGCTCGGCCGGATGTTCGACGGCATCGAGTACCGCGGCCACGGCCAGGAGATCGTCGAGGAGCTGGCCCGGCACGCCGGTGTCCCGGTCTGGAACGGCCTGACCGACGAGTGGCACCCCACCCAGATGCTGGCCGACGTGCTCACCGTCACCGAGCACACCACCAAGCCGCTCACCGACGTCGCCCTCGCCTACCTCGGCGACGCCCGCTCCAACATGGGCAACTCGCTGCTGGTCACCGGCGCCCTGCTCGGCATGGACATCCGGATCGTCGCCCCGCGAGCCCTCTGGCCGGCCGAGGAGGTGCGGAAGGCGGCGCAGGTGCTGGCCGAGCGGACCGGCGCGATGATCACCCTGACCGAGGACGTGGCCGAGGGCGTGGCCGGCGCCGACTTCCTCTACACCGACGTCTGGGTCTCGATGGGCGAGCCCAAGGAGGTCTGGGCCGAGCGGATCGAGCTGCTCAAGCCCTACCAGGTGTCCATGGACACCGTCCGGGCCACCGGCAACCCGAACGTGAAGTTCCTGCACTGCCTGCCCGCCTTCCACGACCTCGGCACGGTGGTCGGGCGGCAGATGTACGAGGCGACCGGCATGACCGAGCTGGAGTGCACCGACGAGCTGTTCGAGTCGGCGCACTCCATCGTCTTCGACCAGGCCGAGAACCGCCTGCACACCATCAAGGCGGTCCTGGTCGCCACCCTGGGCTCCTGAGGGCCCGTGCCGGAGGGTCAGCGCGCCAGACGGACGCAGGCCACCCGGTCGCCCGCCGCGTGCCGGCCGGCCGGGGTGCCCGCGTGCAGCACCAGCGAGCGCGCCCCTCCCGGCCGCGGCTGCCAGTCCACCGCGGCCCTCGCGGTGCCCCGGCCCTGCCCGTCGGTGCGCAGCACCAGCCGCAGTTCGTTGCGGTCGTTGGCGTAGGCCGGATCGGTGGACGGCTGCACCGGGTCGACTACGTCCTGGTAGTGCGGCCCGGAGGAGGCCGGGTCGGCCCCGCAGTCGCCGGTGTGCAGGTGCACCGGGAACTCGTGGTCGGGGGCGAGCCCGGCCACCGTCAGGGTGAGCACCGTCCGCCCGGGCACCGAGCGGTCGGTGACGATCCGGGCGTGCGAGCCGTACGGCACCAGGTCCTCGGCGTAGCTGATCGCGGTCGGCCGGACGAAGGCGGTCGCCGGGTCGAAGGCCGTCTCCGCCACGGAGACCGGCGAGGCGGCGGGGGCGAGCAGGGCCAGCGGCAGCAGGGCGGCGGCGAACGGAGCGGGCATCGGGTCGGGCCTTCCACGGGCAGGGCGACGGTCACCCTGCTAACGGCGCCGGGCCCCCGGGGACACTCTCAGCTCACCTCGCGCGTGATTCCCCGGATCTCGCAGCGCGGCCCGCTGGCCCGCATCAGCCGCAGGTCGGCGGTGACCAGCGGCGCGCCGTACCGCTCGGCGACCGCGACGTACGCGGCGTCATCCGGGGTGAGGTTGTCCTTGAGCTCCCAGATCCGGCCGAGCAGCGGCGCCACCTCGACCTTGCGGACGGTCACCGCGGCCAGTTCGCCGGTGAGTTCGGCGACCCGCTCGGCGGTCAGCTCCTTGGCGAGGTAGAGGCCGCGCAGGGACTGCATCACCTCGATCACGATGTGCTCGGGCGCCACCCAGTCGCCATCGGCGGCGAGTTCGGCCCGGGCGCGGTCCCCGCGCGGGCCCGGGTCGGCGAGCGCCAGCACCAGCGCGGACGCGTCCACCACGATCATCCTCGGCCCCCTCTGCCCGTCACCACAGCGGTCACCGTACCCGGCCGGGCTCACCCGGTGGAGCCGGGCCCGGGGGTCGCACTGCCGGACGGCCGGTTGTGCTCCGGGCTGCCGTCATGGAACGGCCGGATCGTCCGCTCGGCCCGCTGCGCGGTCTCGGGGGTGATCCACTCCTGCAGGTCGGCGGACAGCGCGGCGGTCTTCAGCTGGTCGAGGCTGAGCGGCAGCCCGTCCCGGACGACCTGGACCTCGGCCTGTCCGGCGACCTCGGCCGTGTTGATCGAGTTGAGCGTCACCCTGGCCTGGTCGGGCCGCAGCACGTCGACCTCGCGGGAGAGGACGTCGCCGGTCGCCTTCTCGGTGAGCAGCAGACGGGTGCCGTCCGGGAGCACACTGTCGGAGCAGTAGCGGTAGTGGCCGCCGCCGCTCCCGTTCATCCAGGCGCAGCTGAACAGGTCGGCGGCGCTGGGGTGGGAGTCGGACCGGTGGTGGGTGCCGAAGCCGCCCTCCAACGAGAGCCGGACGTTCGCGGGGCCGGAGCCGTCGTCGTAGAGCAGGTTGGCCGTGACCTGCACGTACCCGGGGTCGGTACTGCCGGTTCCGGCCGGCTGGGAGTAGCCGGAGTAGTTGGAGGTGCGCCCGTCCGGGGGCAGGGACTTGGTCAGGGCGGCCAGCGCGGCGTGGCCGGTCATGGCGACCTTGCCGACGTGCGGCCCGGTGCCCGGCCGAGGCTGCTCGGGACTGTCGTCGGTGCGCTCCACCGGTCGCGGGTACCGTCCGCTGGAAGCCGACGCGGTCGAGGAAGCGGTCGGGGAACCGGCGGTCGAGGCGGCGGCCGCCGCCTGACCGCCGTTCCCGGCCCCGTCGCCGGTGCGCAGGGCGACCGCGCCGCCGACGGCGAGTGCGGCGACCGCCGTCACGGCGCCCGCGACGGTCAGCCGGCGGCGCCGCCGGATCGAGTGGCCCTGCCGGGCGCTCGCGGCGACCAGCGGGCCGAGGTCGGGGCCGAGGCCGTCCATCGTGCGCTCGAAGGCGGCGGACAGCTTCCGGCCGTCCGCGTCGGGCTCGTTCATGGTCTTCCTTCCGAAGCAGTGGGTGGGGGGCTCAGGAGCGGGTGAGGTGATCGGCCGCCCCGGGGCCGAGGACGGCGCGCAGCCGGCCGAGGGCGCGCAGCGACTGGGCGCGCACCGCGCCCGCGCTGACGCCGAGTTCGGCGGCGGTCTCCTCGACGCTGCGGTCCTCCCAGTACCGCAGGACGAGCACCGCCCGGTCCCGGGGCTGGAGTTCGGCGAGGGCGGCGAGCAGGGTGACCCGCAGCGCCGGGTCGTCGCCGGGGGCGGTGCCCTCGGGGAGTTCGCCGAGTGCGGGCCGTTCGCCGCTGCGGCGCAGCCGCCGGTGGGAGAGGTAGCTGCGCACCAGGGTGCCGCGCGCGTAGGCGTCCTGGTTGTCCGCCCGGCGGACCTTGGGCCAGGCGGCGAAGAGCTTGGCCAGGGTGACCTGGGTGAGGTCCTCGGCGAGGTGCCAGTCGCCGCAGAGCAGCAGCGCGGTGCGGAAGAGCCGCTGTCCACGGCTGTGCGCGAAGTGCTCGAACTCCGCGCGCTCCTCGGCCCGTCGCGTCTTCCCGATCACGCTGTTCCCCTCGTGCCCCGTGGGCGGGTGCTCCCGCCCCTGTGTCCGACTGGACGCGCGAGCCGTGGGTCCGCGTTACGGGCTCTGCGGCGCCGACCGGGTGCGGACGGCACGAAAGGAGGTGAAGGTATGAGGGGCGGCGCCCCGTGGGCCAACGCGGCGGGGCATGCCTGCGGTGGTGATGGCGGCGGCATGCACTATGGTTTATCTCGACATCGAGATAACTGCCCCTTACGATATATCTCGACATCAAGATACTTGCCGAGAGGCGCTCACCGGCGATGCGGGTAAGGCAAGCCTAACTAAGGCTGACCTTTATCACCGCGTGGCGGCCGGATACCGCACGAAGCACCAGAAGGAGTCAGTCGTGTCCGCGAACAGCTTCGACGCCCGCAGCTCGCTGCAGGTGGGCGACGAGTCGTACGAGATCTTCAAGCTCTCCGCCGTCGAGGGTTCCGAGCGGCTGCCCTACAGCCTCAAGGTGCTGCTGGAGAACCTGCTCCGCACGGAGGACGGCGCGAACATCACCGCCGACCACATCCGCGCCCTCGGCAACTGGGACGAGAACGCCCAGCCGAGCCAGGAGATCCAGTTCACGCCCGCCCGCGTGATCATGCAGGACTTCACCGGTGTGCCGTGCGTGGTCGACCTCGCCACCATGCGCGAGGCCGTCAAGGAGCTGGGCGGCGACCCGGCCAAGATCAACCCGCTGGCCCCGGCCGAGCTGGTCATCGACCACTCGGTCATCGCCGACAAGTTCGGCACCAAGGACGCGTTCACCCAGAACGTCGAGATCGAGTACGGCCGCAACAAGGAGCGCTACCAGTTCCTGCGCTGGGGCCAGACCGCCTTCGACGAGTTCAAGGTCGTCCCGCCGGGCACCGGCATCGTCCACCAGGTGAACATCGAGCACCTGGCCCGCACCGTCATGGTCCGCGGTGGCCAGGCCTACCCGGACACCTGCGTCGGCACCGACTCGCACACCACCATGGTCAACGGCCTGGGCGTGCTGGGCTGGGGCGTCGGCGGCATCGAGGCCGAGGCCGCCATGCTCGGCCAGCCGGTCTCCATGCTGATCCCGCGCGTGGTCGGCTTCAAGCTGACCGGCGAGCTGCCGGCCGGCACCACCGCCACCGACCTGGTGCTCACCATCACCGAGATGCTGCGCAAGCACGGTGTGGTCGGCAAGTTCGTCGAGTTCTACGGCGACGGCATCGGCGCCATCCCGCTGGCCAACCGCGCCACCATCGGCAACATGTCGCCGGAGTTCGGCTCGACCTGCGCGATCTTCCCGATCGACGCCGAGACCATCAACTACCTGCGCCTGACCGGCCGCGACGAGCAGCAGCTCGCCCTGGTCGAGGCGTACGCCAAGGAGCAGGGCCTCTGGCACGACCCGTCGGTCGAGCCGGTCTACTCCGAGTACCTGGAGCTGGACGTCTCCACCGTCGTCCCGTCGATCTCCGGCCCGAAGCGTCCGCAGGACCGCGTCGTCCTGGCCGAGGCCGCCCAGAAGTTCGCCGAGGCGCTGCCGACCTACTCCGCCGAGGCCTCGAAGCCGACCACCGTCACCGCCCCCGACGGCTCGACCTACGAGATCGACAACGGCGCGGTCGTGATCGCCTCGATCACCTCCTGCACCAACACCTCCAACCCCTCCGTCATGCTGGGCGCCGCCCTGCTCGCGAAGAAGGCCGTGGAGAAGGGCCTGCACGTCAAGCCCTGGGTCAAGACCACCCTGGCGCCCGGCTCCAAGGTCGTCATGGACTACTACGAGAAGGCCGGCCTGCTCCCGTACATGGAGAAGCTGGGCTTCAACCTGGTCGGCTACGGCTGCGTCACCTGCATCGGCAACTCGGGTCCGCTGCCCGAGGAGGTCTCGGCCGCCGTCAACGAGTCCGACCTCGCGGTCGTCTCGGTGCTCTCCGGCAACCGCAACTTCGAGGGCCGGATCAACCCGGACGTCAAGATGAACTACCTGGCCTCCCCGCCGCTGGTGGTCGCCTACGCCCTCGCCGGCAACATGAACATCGACATCACCAAGGACGCCCTGGGCCAGGACGCCGACGGCAACGACGTCTTCCTCGCCGACATCTGGCCGTCCGAGCAGGAGGTCGCCGAGACCGTCGCCGGCTCCATCGACGAGGCGATGTTCGACAAGGGCTACCAGGACGTCTTCGCCGGTGACCACCGCTGGCAGTCGCTCCCGGTCCCGACCGGCAACACCTTCGAGTGGGACGCCGAGTCCACCTACGTCCGCAAGCCCCCGTACTTCGAGGGCATGGCCAAGACCCCGAGCCCGGTGACCGACATCGCCGGCGCCCGCGTCCTGGCCAAGCTGGGCGACTCGGTCACCACCGACCACATCTCCCCGGCCGGCAACATCAAGCCGGGCACCCCGGCGGCGCAGTACCTGACCGCCAACGGCGTCGAGAAGCGTGACTTCAACTCCTACGGCTCGCGCCGTGGCAACCACGAGGTCATGATCCGGGGCACCTTCGCCAACATCCGACTGCGCAACCAGATCGCGCCGGGCACCGAGGGCGGCTACACCCGCGACTTCACCCAGGCCGACGCCCCGGTGTCGTTCATCTACGACGCCTCGCAGAACTACCAGGCCGCCGGCGTCCCGCTGGTCGTCCTGGCGGGCAAGGAGTACGGCTCCGGCTCGTCCCGCGACTGGGCCGCCAAGGGCACCGCGCTGCTCGGCGTCAAGGCCGTCATCGCCGAGTCCTACGAGCGCATCCACCGCTCGAACCTGATCGGCATGGGCGTCCTGCCGCTGCAGTTCCCGGAGGGCGAGAACGCCGACTCCCTCGGCCTGACCGGCGAGGAGACCTTCTCCATCACCGGCGTGACCGAGCTCAACGAGGGCCGCACCCCGAAGACCGTCAAGGTCAAGGCGGGCGACAAGGAGTTCGACGCGGTCGTCCGCATCGACACCCCCGGTGAGGCGGACTACTACCGCAACGGCGGCATCCTGCAGTACGTGCTGCGCTCGCTGATCGGCTGAGCCTCGCGCTAGCGCCCGAAGGGGGGCCGGACCGCACTGCGCGGTCCGGCCCCCTTCCGCATGCGGGCCCGGATGCCGACGCCCCTTCCGGCCTGCGCCGGGACTGGGCCCGGGACGAGGCAGGGGGCCCGCCGACACGCGGTCGGCGGGCCCCCTGTCAGCCCGGTCAGGCCCGGTCGTCAGCCGGTCGTGCCCCGTCGCAGGCCTGCGCCCGCAGGGCGCGGGCCAGGTCGTCCCGGCGCTCCAGCACCAGCCGGCGCAGCGCCGGCGCGGCCTGCGGGTGGCCCTCCAGCCAGGCGTCCGCCTCGGCCAGGGTCTGCTCGTCGGTCTGGGCGATCGGGAAGAAGCCGCCGACGATCCGCATCGCGATCTCGATGGTCCGCTCGGCCCAGACCCGCTCCAGCAGCTTGAAGTACGGCGCCGCGTAGAGGGCGGTCAGGTCGCGCTGGGCGGGGATCGCGAAGCCCGCGCTGTTGGCCTCGACCAGGGCGCTCGGCAGCTCGTCGGAGTCGACCACGGCCGACCAGGCGGCGGCCTTGGCCTCCGGGGTGGGCCGGGCGGCCAGGCACTGGGTGTACTGGCGCTTGCCGCCCGCGGTGTTGTCGGCGGCCAGCTCGCCGGCCAGTTCCTCGTCGGTGGCCTGTCCGGCGGCGGCCAGCGCCAGCCACAGCGACCAGCGCAGTTCCTGGTCGACCTCCAGACCGTCGATCCGGGCGCTGCCGGCCAGCAGGCCGCGGACCAGGCCGAGGTGTTCGGCGCCGCCCGCCGTCTGGGCCAGGAAGCGGGCCCAGGCGAGCTGGTGGTCGCTGCCGGGGACGGCCGCGCGCAGCTCGTGCAGGGCGCCGTCGGCGAGCCGGCGGGCGCCCTCGGCGCGCCACTCGGGGGCGGCGTACAGGTCGACGGCGGTCTTGGACTGGGCGTGCAGCGACTGCAGCACGCCGATGTTGCCCTCCTGGCCGGCGAAGCGCAGCACCAGGGCGACGTAGTCGCGGGCCGGCATCAGGCCGTCCCGGGTGAGGTTCCAGACGGCGGACCAGGCGAGCGCCCGGGCCAGTTCGTCGCGGATGTCACCGAGGCCGGTGCGCAGGGTCTCCAGCGAGTCGGCGTCGAAGCGGACCTTGCAGTAGGTCAGGTCCTCGTCGTTGAGCAGGATCAGGTCCGGGCGCCGGCGGCCGACGGCCCCGGCGACGACGGTGCGGGCGCCGGTGACGTCCAGCTCGATCCGGTCGGTGCGCAGCAGGGCGCCGTCGGCGTCGCGGTCGTACAGGCCGACCGCGATCCGGTGCGGGCGCAGGCCACGCGACGGGGTCGCGGAATCGTCCGCGGTGCCGCCCTGGAGGACGGCCAGCTCGGTGATCCGGCCCTCGGCGTCGGTGGTGACCTGCGGGGTGAGCGCGTTGACCCCGGCGGTCTGCAGCCAGGCGGCGGCCCAGCTCTTCAGGTCGCGCCCGCTGGTCTCCTCCAGCGCGCCCAGTAGGTCGCCCAGTTCGGTGTTGCCGAAGGCGTGCCGCTTGAAGTAGCGGCGGGCGCCCTCGAAGAAGGCCTCCGAGCCGACGTACGCGACCAGCTGCTTGAGGACGGAGGCGCCCTTGGCGTAGGTGATGCCGTCGAAGTTGAGCTTGGCGTCCTCCAGGTCGCGGATGTCGGCGGTGACCGGGTGGGTGGTGGGGAACTGGTCCTGCCGGTAGGCCCAGGCCTTGCGCTGGTTGGCGAAGGTGACCCAGGCGGAGGAGTAGCGGGTGCGGGCGCCGATCAGGGCGTAGGAGCCCATGAAGTCGGCGAAGGACTCCTTCAGCCACAGGTCGTCCCACCAGCGCGGGGTGACCAGGTCGCCGAACCACATGTGCGCCATCTCGTGCAGCACGACGTTGGCGCGGGCCTCGTAGGAGGCATCGGTGACCTTCGAGCGGAAGACGAACTCCTCCTTGAACGTCACGCAGCCGGGGTTCTCCATCGCGCCGATGTTGTACTCGGGGACGAAGGCCTGGTCGTACTTGCCGAAGGGGTACGGGTAGTCGAAGGTCTCGTGGAAGAAGTCGAGTCCGAGCTTGGTGACGCCGAGGATCTCCTCCGCGTCGAAGTGCGGGGCCAGCGACTTGCGGCAGAGCGCGGCGAGCGGGATCTCCAGGGCGGTGCCGTCGGCGAGTTCGCGGCCGTAGTGGTCGGTCACGACGTGGTAAGGGCCGGCCACCACGGCGGTGAGGTAGGTGGAGATCGGCTTGGTCGGCGCGAACTCCCAGGTGCGGGCGGAGCCTTCGGTGCTGACGGACTCGTGCACGGCGTTGGAGCGCACGTCCCAGGCCGCGGGCGCGGTCACCGTGAAGGTGAACGGCGCCTTCAGGTCGGGCTGTTCGAAGTTCGCGAACACCCGGCGGGCGTCGGCCGGCTCGTAGTGGGTGTACAGGTAGGTCTCGCCGTCCGCCGGGTCGACGAAGCGGTGCAGGCCCTCGCCGGTGCGGCTGTAGGCGCAGTCGGCCTCGACGGTGAGGACGTTCTCGGCGGCCAGGCCGTCGACGTGCACCCGGGCGCCGTCGTAGGCGGTGGCCGGGTCGAGGGCGCGGCCGTTGAGGGTGACCGAGCGGACGGCGGGGGCGAGCAGGTCGAGGAAGGTGCCGGCGCCGGGCTCGGAGCAGCGGAAGGTGATCGTCGTCGTGGAGCGGAAGGTGGCGGCGGCCGGGTCGGGGGCCGAGGTCACGTCCAGCCGGACCAGGTAGCCGTCGACGGCCAGGACGCCGGCTCGCTGCTGCGCTTCCTCGCGGCTCAGGTTCTTGCCCGGCACGGCGGTACTCCTTTGTCCGGCTCGCACGGTGGTGCGCGTGTGGGTGGTGCGGTTCCGCGCGCGGTGTGCATCGCGCACGCAGGGGCATCCTTTCACGCCCGCCCCGGCCGGTACCATTGCACAGGCCGCCGCGTCCGGGCCGGAATCAGGGGCGGCGCGCGGGTGTTGGGGACCGGGTGGGGGCCATGCCCCGTTGCCTCGGAACACCTCACGAAGGACGAGACCCAGTGACGACTGCCGCTGAGCGCAAGACCGCCGACTTCTGGTTCGACCCGGCCTGCCCGTGGGCGTGGATGACGTCCCGCTGGCTGATCGAGGTCCAGCAGCTGCGCCCGGTCGACGTGAACTGGCACGTGATGAGCCTGTCGGTGCTCAACGAGCACCGTGACCTGCCGCAGAACTACCGCGAGCTGCTGGACAACGCCTGGGGCGCGGTGCGGGTGTGCATCGCGGCCGCCCAGCAGCACGGCGAGGAGGTGCTGGGCCGCCTCTACACCGAGCTGGGCCTGCGCTTCCACAACCAGGGCCTGCCGCAGAACCGGGAGACGGCGCAGGCCGCCCTGGTGGCCGCGGGCCTGCCCGTCGAGCTGGCGGACGCGGCGGACACCGACGCGTACGACGAGGCCCTGCGCGCCTCCCACAAGGAGGGCATCACCCTGGTCGGCGAGGACGTCGGCACCCCGGTGATCGCGGTCGAGGGCGTGGACGGCGAGCGGGTCGCCTTCTTCGGCCCGGTGGTCACCCCGGCCCCCAAGGGCGAGGCCGCGGCCCGGCTGTGGGACGGCACCCTGCTGGTGGCCTCCACCCCGGGCTTCTACGAGATCAAGCGCACCCGGACGGCGGGCCCGTCCTTCGAGTAGGCCCGGCGGAACGACGGAAGGGGCCCGGTACCAGCGGTACCGGGCCCCTTCCGCGTGTCGGAGGGATCAGCCCGCGGCCGCGTCCCGGCGCTGCTTCAGCAGGCCGCCCGTGATGAGCAGCACGACCAGCACCCCGGCCGCGTACAGCTGCTGGCGGTTGCCCTCGGTGGTGGTCATCAGGGCGAGGATGCCGGCCACCGCGGCCATGGCGGTCCAGGTCAGGTACGGGTAGCCCCACATCTTCACGGTGAGCAGCTCGGGCGCCTCGCGCTCCAGCCGGCGGCGCATCCGCAGCTGGACGATGCAGATGAACAGCCAGACCACCAGGATCGCGACGCCGGTGGTGTTCATCAGCCAGGTGAAGACGGTGGCCGGCCAGAACTTGGCGGCCAGCACGGCGCCGAAGCCGAACAGGCAGGAGGCCAGCACGGCCCGGCGCGGCACCCCGCCGCTGACCTTGGCCAGCGCCCTGGGGCCCTGGCCGCGGCCGACCAGCGAGTACGCCATCCGGGACGCGCCGTAGATGTTGGCGTTCATCGCGGACAGCAGCGCGACCAGCACCACCACCTCCATGATCGTCCCGGCCCCGGGGACGCCGAGGTGGCGCAGCACCGTGACGTACGGGCCGTCGGCGACGACCGCCTTGTCCCTCCAGGAGACCAGGGTGACCACCAGGGCCATCGAGCCGATGTAGAAGATCGCGATCCGCCACACCGCCGTGCGCACCGCGTTGGCGACGTTCTTCTTGGGGTCGTCGGACTCGGCCGCGGCGATGGTCACCGTCTCCAGGCCGCCGTACGCGAAGACCGAGGCGAGCAGGCCGACGATCAGTCCGCTGACGCCGTTGGGCAGGAAGCCGCCCTGCCCGGTGAGGTTGGCGGTGCCGGGGGAGCCGGGGCCGATCACGCCGGCGATGCCGAGCCCGCCGAGGACCAGGAAGGTGATGATCGCGGCGACCTTGATGGTGGCGAACCAGAACTCGAACTCGCCGAAGTTCTTCACCGCGGTCAGGTTGCTCGCGCAGAAGAAGACCATGAACAGGCCGACCCATATCCAGGACGAGACCCCGGGTATCCAGCCGTTGACGATCTTCCCGGCGGCGGTGGCCTCGGCGGCGACGCCGCAGCAGAGCATCACCCAGTACATCCAGCCGGCCGTGATCCCGGCCCAGGGGCCGATCTCCTTCTCGGCGTGGACCGAGAAGGAGCCGGAGGCGGGGCGGGCGGCGGACATCTCGCCGAGCATCCGCATGATCAGCATGACCAGCAGGCCGGAGAGGGTGAAGGCGAGGATGATCGCGGGTCCGGCGGCGGCGATGCCGGCGCCGGAGCCCACGAACAGGCCCGCACCGATGACGCCGCCGAGGGCGATCATCGACAGGTGGCGCTGCTTGAGCCCGTGGCTGAGCTGCTGGCCGCCGGACGCCTGCGGGTTGCTGTCGGTGGTCCCGGGCGCCGGGGGCGCGGGGGTGGGGGCCATAGGGCTGGATCCAGACTGTGCGGAATGCGGCATGAGTTGTCCAATATCCGGGGGCCCCGCTGTTCATGCCAAGGATGTCCGCCTCGGGCCCACCATGCGGACCGGCCGGTAACCCTACGCAGCGGTAGATTGACGGAACGTCGTTCCGAGCCGGTTCCGACAACGCCCGGGGGCGCGGCTTTGTCCGAAACCGTGGCGGCGACGCAGTGGATCACCACGTAGGTTCACAGGTGTTCACTCACCTGGACCCTCACGGAGGAGCCCCCGATGGCCACTGCCACCACCCCGATAGCGCCCCGCGCCGTCCTCGCCGACCTGCTGCCCACCGCCTCCACCCGCCTCGGCGCCCAGGCCCGCGACCTGGCCCTGGTGGTCGGCGGCGCCGCGCTGACCGGCGTGGCCGCCCAGCTGTCGGTGAACGTCCCCGGCTCGCCGGTGCCGGTCACCGGCCAGACCTTCGCCGCCCTGCTGGTCGGCACCGCGCTCGGCGCCCGTCGCGGCGTCGCCTCGCTGGCGCTCTACCTGCTGGCCGGCATGGCGGGCCTGCCCTGGTTCGCCGAGGGCACCTCCGGCTGGGCCATGCCCTCCTTCGGTTACGTGCTCGGCTTCGTCCTCGCCGCCGCCCTGACCGGCGCGCTGGCCCGCCGCGGCGCCGACCGCACCCCGGTGAACACCGCCGTCACCATGGTCCTCGGCAGCCTCGCCATCTACGCGGTCGGCGTCCCGTACCTGGCCCTCACCCTGCACGTGTCGCTCGCCCGCGCCGCCGAACTGGGCCTCTACCCGTACCTGGTCGGCGACGCGCTCAAGGCCGCCTTCGCCGCCGGCGCCCTGCCGCTCGCCTGGAAGCTGCTCGGCCGGCGCTGACGCCGACGCCCCCGTTGTCGGGCCCGGGCGCGCCCGCATGCCACACTCATGGCATGCGCGTGTACCTGGGCTCCGACCATGCCGGATACGAACTGAAGAACCACCTGGTGGAGTGGCTGAAGGGGGCCGGCCACGAGCCGGTCGACTGCGGGCCGCACATCTACGACGCCGAGGACGACTACCCGCCGTTCTGCCTGCGCGCCGCCGAGCGCACCGCCGCCGACGAGGACGCCCTGGGCATCGTGATCGGCGGCTCGGGCAACGGCGAGGCGATCGCCGCGAACAAGGTCAAGGGCGTCCGCGCGGCGCTGGCCTGGAGCGTGCAGACCGCCGAGCTCGGCCGCCAGCACAACAACGCCAACGTGATCTCCATCGGCGGACGGATGCACACGGTCGAGGAGGCCACGAAGTTCGTCGAGGTCTTCCTCGGCACCCCCTACAGCGGCGAGGCCCGGCACACCCGCCGGATCGAGATGCTGAGCGAGTACGAGACCACCGGCGAGCTCCCGCCGATCCCGGCCCACCACCCCCAGGGCTGACCCCGCCACCCACCTGCCACCGACGGCCGGCCGCACCCTCCCGTGCGGCCGGCCGCCGCCGTTCGCGGCCCGGCGCCACCTGTGGGATCGGCCACAGGCCCCGGCGCACCCGCACTCCCCGCACGCGGGGCGCACGCGCCGCCCGCAGGCTCCGTACGCCCAACCGGCACACGCCTCCTGACGGCGCGCCCGCCACCGCCCCGATCGGCCGAAATCCTCCCGGCGGCCCGCGCGCCCTCGCCGCCGCCCGCCCCCGGCCCGTCGACGCCGGACCGCACCCGTGGATAGGGTCGGGCCCCATGGCTGGCAGACCGCAGGGCGCACCGCCCCAGACGACTGCGACGAGGCCCGGCGCCGCCCCGGCGTCCGAGCCCGTGACGGCCCGGCTGCGCAAGAGGCTCCGCCGGGTCCGCCGAAGGCTGCGCACGGCCGGGGTCGACTACTTCCGCGGCGGCGCCGCCGACTGGCCGGTGCTCTGCGCGCTGGCCCTGCTCGTCCCGCTGATGATCCTGCTCAACATCTGGATCCCCGACTGGGCCCCGCCCACCGCCCTGGTCCTGCCGATCCTGGCCGGCGCGCTGCTGCTGCGTCCCGGCAGCCTGGTGGTGCTCTACGCGCTGGCCGCCCTCGGGCTGTCCGCCGAGTCCGTGATCCACACCGGCCAGCGGGTCGCCAGCGAGAACCCCCAGGCGTACGTCTACGGCGTGACCCCCGGCGCGGCCCTGGTGGTCGGCGCCGCCGGGGTGGGCGGCCTGCTGCTGGCCCAGTTCCGGGCCCGGGTCGGCGTCCCCTGGTGGGGCGGCTCCACCATGCTGTTCGACCTGCGCGAGCGGCTGCGGGTGCAGAGCCGGGTGCCCGAGCTGCCGGTCGGCTGGCACGCCGACATGGCGCTGCGCCCGGCCGGCGGCCAGTCCTTCTCCGGCGACTTCGTGGTGGCGGCCCGCACCGGTTCCGGCCAGCGGCTGCTGGAGGTGGTCCTCGCGGACGTCTCCGGCAAGGGCATGGATGCGGGCTCGCGGGCGCTGCTGCTGTCCGGCGCCTTCGGCGGCCTGGTCGGCTCGCTGCCCGCGCACGACTTCCTGCCCGCCGCCAACGGCTACCTGCTGCGCCAGTCCTGGGACGAGGGCTTCGCCACCGCCGTCCACCTGGTGCTGGACCTGGACACCGGCGAGTACGAACTGCTCTCGGCCGGGCACCTGCCCGGCATGCAGCGCCTGGCCGGCGCCGGGCGCTGGGAGATCAAGGAGGCCGAGGGTCCGCTGCTCGGAATCTACGACGGCGCCAAGTTCGAGGGCGTGCGCAGCCGGCTGAACCGGGGCGACGTGCTGATGCTGTGCACCGACGGCATGGTCGAGGCACCCGGCCGGGACCTCACCGAGGGCATGGACCGGCTGATGGGGGAGGCCGACCGGCTGGTCCCCGGCGGCGCCCCGGGCAGCGGCGCGGGCGCGGCGGCCGCACTGATCGAGACGGTGGCCCGCGACATCAACGACGACCGCGCCGTCCTGCTGCTCTGGCGGGACTGATATCGGCCCGCTCGCCTCCGGGGCGCTCGGACCCGGTGCCGACGGTCGTCGCTCCAACGCTCGAGCCTCGCTCGTCGCTCCTCCCTTTCGGCACCGGTGCGCCCCTTCGGCTCGGGACTGGTATCCGCCCGCTCGCCTCCGGGGCGCTCGAACCCGGCACATGCCGCAGGCAGCCGCTGTCAAGCCTGGCAGCTGATCTTCGGCCATATCGGATGCCCCGTCGGCTGACCGGACCAGCGGCTTCCGTTCCCTGCTCCCGGGCGTTTCGCGGCCGCTCAGCACCGCCCCGCCGACGATTGGTCAGAGCGGCTCCGCTATCGTCCCGGTCGGCGGAAACTCGTCTCGCATCGCAGGATGTCGGCGCTGGGCCGACTGTCAGACCTTTACGCAATCGGCACGGTCGACCACACTGAGTCCGGGCGGGACTGTTCAGGATTCGGGGAATGGGGGGCGAGACGTGCGACACGCCAGACGGCCGGCCGACGCGGGCCCCCTCACCGGCGCTGCGCCGGACGGTCCGCGATTCCGCCTCGGGACCGTCGGACAGGCCGGGGTCCGGCTTCGCAGGTGCCGCCGGGCGGCGGCGCCACGCTATGAAACGAGGAAGTGAGTCCGGGTGGCACTCTCCGTCTCCGCGCTGGTCCTGTTCGCGATCCTGTGCATCATCTTCATCCGGAACAAGCAGTTGAAGATCCCGCACGCGATCGTCGCCGCCCTCTTCGGCTTCATGCTGCACGAGACCACGATGGCAACTTCGATCAACTCCCTGCTGGCCAACCTGGCGCACAGCATCTCCAGCATCACGGGCGGCTGACCGGGCCGGGCCGACGGTCGGCCCTGCACGCCCCGGAGGCGAGCGGGCGAGTCGCCGCTACCGGCCGGCCCGTCTGGCCTCCCGCCAGCGAGCGAACAGACCCCGGGGGCGCGCCGCCGCCGGGGCCGGAGCACGTACCGGTACGGGTGCCGCGGCACCCGCCGGCGCGGCCGCGACCGGTGCTGCCCGTTCCGCCGTCAGCAGCACGAACAGCCGTGCCCAGCACAGCCGTTCGCCGCGCGGCCAGTCCAGCGCGCGCAGCGCTGCGGAGGCAGCCTCCGACACCTCGCCGCCGACCCGGACCTCGGCGACGTCGTCACCCGCCTTCCCGCCCAGGAAGAGCTTCACCCCGACCGGGCCCGGCCCGGCCAGTTCCCGGCGCAGCGCCGGCGCCAGCGCGGGCAGCACCCGGTGCTCGGCGAGCCAGGCCGCCAGGTGCTCGTTGCCGAAGCCGAACACCGCCGCCGGCCCCTGCACCGCCCGCCAGCCCGGGAGTTCGGGCAGGTCCGGGTGGTCGGCGTGCACGCCGCGCCCTTCCGCCAGCTCGACCAGCACCGAGGCGGTGGTGGTCGCCCACATCTTCACCGCGTTCGCGAGCTTCTCCTCCTCGGTCTTGCCGAGGCCGGCCGCGCAGTCCCATACCACCGGTGCGTCCGCCCGGCCGAGCTGCAGTACGAAGCCGAGGTCCACGTGGCCGACGCCGTCGTCGCCGGGGTGCTCACGCACCGCCACCGCCGTGCTGCCGGGACCGCGCACCACCTCGCCGTCCGGAAGGAACACCTGGCCCAGCCGCGCCATCTCCCGGACCACACAGCGCTGTATGACGGCCAGTCGCTCCTGCGGACGCACCGGGACTCCTCCACCTCGGGAGCGCGGCGCGTGAGGTCGCGCTCGAACTGCGCTCGAACGCCGCCGAGGCTATCGGCCCGACCGCCGTGCGGGAAACCGCGTGCACGGTCCGGATCTCCGGTCGCGGAAATGTCCTGAATGCACCACTTTGGGGAGCGGAAGCCGAAGGTCGCCCGCCTGGAGAGCCCGCATGCCCCGCCCCGCCCCGACGCCCCCTGAGCCGTACCCGCTCCCGCTCCTGCTCCCGGACGGCTCCGGCCTGGTCGCCGAGATCGAGGCCTACCTGGCCTCGCTACCCGCCCCCGCCCGCACCCCCGGGCCGTACGTCTGCCGGTACGGGAGCACCCCGAGCCCCTGGCACGCCGGCCACCCGGAGCCCCGGGCCACCCTGCTCGACCGGGCGCTGCGCCGCCCCGCCCGGCCCGTCCCGGTCACCGCCGCGGACCACCTGCGGCTCGCCTCCCGCTACATCGGTGCCCACGGTTGGCTCCAGGGCGCGATGTGGGACGGGGCGGGCCGGGTCTGCCTGCTCGGCGCCCAGGCGGCCGTCCTGGCGCACGGCTACGGCACCCCGTCGACGGTGCGCACCGCCCGGGTCCAGCTGATGGAGGTGCTGCACGCCACCGGCCGCCCGGCGCGCTCCCCGGACGAGTACAACGACCGCCCGACCACCCGGGAGGGCGACGTGCACCAGCTGCTCGACCGGGCCGCCGCCCGGGCCGCCCGGCTCGGGTTCTGAACGACGACGGCCCCGGTGCGCTGGGCACACCGGGGCCGGACTCCTGGAGCGGGCGACGAGAATCGAACTCGCGTGACTAGTTTGGAAGACTAGGGCTCTACCATTGAGCTACGCCCGCGCGACCCCCCAGCCGTCTCCGGCCGGAAGTTCGGGAGACAGCGTACCCGCTCCGGCCGCTCCCGTGCACACCGGATTCCCCGCGCTCCCTCTTCCGCCCTGCTTGCGTCGCGCCCCGAATAACTCGGCGAGCCGTACAGGCCCGGCGTGTACGCTTCCTCTCGGCACCACGGGGTGTGGCGCAGTTTGGTAGCGCGTCCGCTTTGGGAGCGGAAGGCCGTCGGTTCGAATCCGGTCACCCCGACAGTGCGGCAGGGTCTCGCCCACCGGGGCGGGGCCCTGTTCTGTTGGGGCGGTACGGTGGCGTCTGGCGTCCGCCTTTCGTGGTACCGGTAGGATGGGGCGCTGGCGGTAGTCCCTGTGGCGTCCACCCAGGTCAACCGCACGAGGGCGAGGAGTCAAGCTCACCGTCCACCCCACACGGGAGATGCAGCTCCAACCGCCCATCGCCCGTCTCGCCCGACCCACCCGTTCCGGCTCCGGCCGGGCGCGAGGGGCGGGCGGAGGCAACCTGACCGCAAGCCCATAGGAGACCTAACCGTGAAGAGCGCCGTCGAGACTCTGAACCCGACCCGGGTTCGACTCACCGTCGAGGTGCCCTTCGAGGAGCTCAAGCCCAGCCTCGACGCGGCGTACAAGAAGATCAACCAGCAGGTCACGGTTCCGGGCTTCCGCAAGGGCAAGATCCCGGCTCGCGTCATCGACCAGCGCTTCGGCCGTGGTGCCGTGCTGGAGGAGGCCGTCAACGACGCCCTGCCGCGCTTCTACACGCAGGCCGTCGACGAGGGCAAGATCGAGGTCCTCGGCCAGCCCGACATCACCAACATCGAGGGTGTCGAGAAGATCGCCGATGGCGGCGACCTGAAGTTCACCGCCGAGGTGGACATCCGTCCCGAGATCACCCTGCCGGAGTTCTCCTCCATCGAGGTGACCGTCGACCCGATCGCCGTCTCCGACGAGGACGTCGAGAAGTCGCTGGAGCAGCTGCGCGAGCGCTTCTCCTCGGTCAAGGACGTCGAGCGCGCCGCGGCCGCCGGTGACATCGTGGTCGTCGACCTCGTCGCCAAGGTCGACGGTGAGGTGCCGGAGGACGGCACCGCCACCGGCGTCAGCTACGAGATCGGCTCGGGCCGCCTCATCGACGGCATCGACGAGGCCGTGACCGGCCTGTCCGCCGGCGAGGAGAAGACCTTCGAGACCGAGCTCAAGGGTGGCACCCAGGCCGGCAAGACCTCCGAGGTCACCGTCACCGTCACGGCCGTCCAGGAGAAGGAGCTGCCGGAGCTGGACGACGAGTTCGCCCAGCTGGCCAGCGAGTTCGACACCCTGGAGGACCTGCGCGCCGACTCCCGCAAGCGCCTGGAGCGCATGAAGGAGTACGACCAGGCCACCCAGGCCCAGGAGAAGGTCCTCGACGCCCTGCTCGCGCTGGTTGAGATCGAGTACCCCGAGAAGCTCCTGAAGGACGAGATCGAGACCCGCAAGCACAACGTCGAGCACCACCAGCTCGAGCCGATGGGCCTCAACCTCGACACCTACCTGGAGACCCAGGGCAAGACCCGCGAGGAGTGGGACGCGGAGATCGAGGAGCAGGCGAAGAAGGGCATCAAGACCCAGTTCGTCCTGGACCAGATCGTCGCCAACGAGGAGCTGGGCGTCAACCAGGAGGAGCTCACCGAGCACCTCATCCGCCGCGCCGCCGGTTCGGGCCTCACCCCGGACCAGTTCGCCCAGCAGGTCGTCCAGGGCGGCCAGGTTCCGCTGCTGGTCGGCGAGGTCGCCCGCGGCAAGGCGCTGGCCACCGTGGTCGAGGCCGCCAAGGTCGTCGACACCGAGGGCAACGAGATCAACTTCGACGACGAGGACGAGACGGCCGAGACCGTCGACGCCTCCGCCGAGGCCGCCGAGGACAAGGCCGAGGAGGGCACCGAGGCCTGAGCGCCCCGGTAGCCCCTGAGGCGACCCAGCGGGCCCGGACGCCGTACGGTGTCCGGGCCCGCTGCCGTCCCACCGCGCGCGGCGCGACCCTGCGCTCACAGCGAACAGTTCTGCGTGAGGGATTCTGCGGCCGGGCCTGCGCGTTAGGGTCCTTGGACAGCAACAATCACGACGTGATACCCGGAAGCTGTGCGACACCGTGAGAGCCGTGGAGCGGCCCTCCAAATCGACTGAGCAGGTGGCTAAGTGACGTTCCCGCAGATGCAGATGCCTGGCCCGATGGCGCCGCACGCCGCCGCTGGTGACGTGCTCGGCGGCCTTGGCGACCAGGTCTACAACCGGCTGCTGGGCGAGCGGATCATCTTCCTCGGCCAGCAGGTCGACGACGACATCGCCAACAAGATCACCGCCCAGCTGCTGCTGCTGGCCGCGGACCCCGACAAGGACATCTTCCTCTACATCAACTCCCCGGGTGGCTCGATCTCGGCGGGCATGGCGATCTACGACACCATGCAGTACATCAAGAACGACGTCGTCACCATCGCGATGGGCATGGCGGCGTCGATGGGCCAGTTCCTGCTGACCGCCGGCGCCAAGGGCAAGCGCTTCTCGCTGCCGAACGCCAACATCCTGATGCACCAGCCCTCCGCGGGCCTCGGCGGCTCCGCCACCGACATCCGCATCCAGGCCGAGCAGCTGCTCCGCACCAAGAAGCGGATGTCCGAGCTGATCGCGTTCCACAGCGGCCAGTCCTTCGACCAGATCACCCGGGACTCCGACCGCGACCGCTGGTTCACCCCGGAGGAGGCCCAGGAGTACGGCCTCATCGACGCGATCATGCACAGCGCCGCGGACGTCCCCGGCGGCGGCGGCACGGGCGCCTGAGCCTCGGCCCGGCCCACGAGACCACAGCCACAACGCCCCGGAGGACAAGAACCCCCATGAACATCCCCAGCCTGTCGGCCGCCCAGGCCCGCGTCGAGGACATGCGCGCCGAGGGCCGCTACATCGTCCCGCGCTTCGTCGAGCGCACCACGCAGGGCATCCGCGAGTACGACCCGTACGCCAAGCTGTTCGAGGAGCGCATCATCTTCCTCGGCTCGCAGGTGGACGACGTCTCGGCCAACGACATCATGGCGCAGCTGCTGTGCCTGGAGTCGATGGACCCGGACCGCGAGATCCAGATGTACATCAACTCGCCCGGCGGCTCGTTCACGGCCCTGACGGCCATCTACGACACCATGCAGTACGTCAAGCCGGACATCACCACGGTCTGCATGGGCCAGGCGGCCTCCGCCGCGGCCGTGCTGCTCGCCGCCGGCACCCCCGGCAAGCGGATGGCGCTGCCGAACGCCCGCATCCTGATCCACCAGCCGTACACCGAGACCGGCCGCGGCCAGGTGTCCGACCTGGAGATCCAGGCCAAGGAGATCTTCCGGATGCGCGAGCAGCTGGAGGAGATGCTCTCCAAGCACTCCAACAAGTCGGTGGAGCAGGTGCGCGACGACATCGAGCGCGACAAGATCCTGACCGCCGAGGAGGCCGTCGAGTACGGCCTGGTCGACCAGATCATCTCCACCCGCAAGACCTCGCTGACCTCCTGAGGCCGGCACCGACGGGGCGGGGCGCGCACCCGGTTGCGCGCCCCGCCCCGGCCCGTCGGCGGGTCCTGTCACGGCATCTGTTCGGTATCAATTCGCCCAGGGCGTAGGGCAGACCCGGCGAAGAGGACGGAATCACGGGCCCGGCAGAGTACCGTCGGATAGCGAGACCGAGCGCCGTCGGCGCGGACGGTCCACAGCACCAGGCCCCGGAACCCCTGCGGGGCCCCTGGCGAAGGGGAAGCACCTCGTGGCACGCATCGGAGACGGTGGCGACCTGCTCAAGTGCTCGTTCTGCGGCAAGTCCCAGAAGCAGGTGAAGAAGCTGATCGCCGGCCCAGGCGTGTACATCTGCGACGAGTGCATCGACCTGTGCAACGAGATCATCGAGGAGGAACTCGCCGAGACCTCCGAGGTGCGCTTCGAGGAACTCCCGAAGCCGCGTGAGATCTACGAGTTCCTGGACCAGTATGTGGTCGGCCAGGACCTCGCCAAGAAGGCGCTGTCGGTGGCCGTGTACAACCACTACAAGCGCGTCCAGGCGGGGGAGGCCGGTCGCAGCGGCGGCAACGGCCGCGAGGACGCGATCGAGCTGGCCAAGTCGAACATCCTGCTGCTGGGCCCGACCGGCTCCGGCAAGACGCTGCTGGCGCAGACCCTGGCCCGGATGCTGAACGTGCCGTTCGCGATCGCGGACGCCACCGCGCTGACCGAGGCCGGCTACGTCGGCGAGGACGTCGAGAACATCCTGCTCAAGCTGATCCAGGCGGCCGACTACGACGTCAAGAAGGCCGAGACCGGGATCATCTACATCGACGAGATCGACAAGGTCGCGCGCAAGAGCGAGAACCCGTCGATCACCCGTGACGTCTCGGGCGAGGGCGTGCAGCAGGCGCTGCTGAAGATCCTGGAGGGCACCACCGCCTCGGTGCCGCCGCAGGGCGGGCGCAAGCACCCGCACCAGGAGTTCATCCAGATCGACACCACCAACGTGCTCTTCATCGTCGGTGGCGCGTTCGCCGGCCTGGAGCGGATCATCGAGGGCCGGGCGGGCGCCAAGGGCATCGGCTTCGGCGCCAACATCCGCTCCAAGCGGGAGTCGGACGCCAGCGACCACTTCCGCCAGGTGATGCCCGAGGACCTGGTGAAGTTCGGCATGATCCCCGAGTTCATCGGCCGTCTGCCGGTGATCACCAGCGTGCACAACCTCGACCGCGAGGCGCTGCTGCAGATCCTCACCGAGCCGAAGAACGCGCTGGTCAAGCAGTACCGCAAGCTCTTCGAACTGGACGGCGTGGAGCTGGAGTTCTCCCGGGACGCACTGGAGGCGATCGCCGACCAGGCGATCCTGCGCGGCACCGGCGCGCGCGGTCTGCGGGCCATCATGGAGGAGGTGCTGATGTCCGTGATGTACGAGGTCCCCTCGCGCCAGGACGTCGCCCGCGTGGTGGTCACCGGGGACGTGGTCTCCAAGCACGCCATCCCCACCCTGGTCCCGCGCGACATGATCAAGCGCGAGCGCCGCGACAAGAGCGCCTGACGCCGGAGGACGCACGGAGGGGCCCCGCACCGGATCCGGTGCGGGGCCCCTCCGCGGTTGCGGGCCCGGGCGCCTACTTGGGCACCTCGGCCACCGCGCGCAGGTCGCGGGTGTCGGCGGCGAGCTTGTCCACGTCGGGCTGGCTGCCGTCGTCGGAGCCCTTCAGCACCATGACGACGCTGCTCTTGTCGGCCCAGGCGCAGAGGGCGAGCTTGCTCTCGCCGTCCTCGGACGTGGCGCAGTCCATCTGGCCGCCCATGGGGCCCGGGTCGACCGAGTGCCGGCCGGTGACCTTGGCGCCCGCGCCGGTGAAGCCGGTGAACATCTGGTCCAGCTCCTGCTTGGGCAGCAGCACCTTGCCGTAGACGCCCACGGCGATCAGCTGGGGGTTGGAGTCGGAGTCCTGGTAGACCCCGGCGACACCGGTGGGCTTCCAGTTGCCGTCGCCCTGGCCGATCTTCGAGGTGAGTTCGTCCTGGATCTTGCCGGTCACCGCCGGGTCGTCGTTGGCCTTGAGGTCCTTGAAGGTCGCCGGGAAGGCGATCTTCTGGGTGCCCGCGTTGCTGGTGGTGTCCCAGACGAAGTACGCCAGGGCACCGCCGACCAGCACCAGCACGGCGGCGATGGTGCCGAGCACGATCCACAGCGTCTTGCGGGACTTGCGCGGCGGCGGCACCGGCGCGTACCCGCCGTAGCCGGGGTAGGCCCCGGGCGCCGCCTCCGCGTACCCCGGGTAGCCGCCGGCCTCCGGCGTGCCGGGCGCGGGGTAGCCGGGCGGCGGGGCCTGCGGCGGGACACCGCCGTAGCCGGGGGCGGCCGGCGGCGGCGTCGCCGGGTAGCCGGGCTGCGGCGGCCCGTACGGGTTCTGGTCGGACATGCGAGGCCCTTTCTGGGACGTCACGCGTGGATGCCGCCGGAAGCTCCGGCGGTGTGGTGGTGCTGCGGTGTGCCCCGGGCGCGCGCCCGGGTTACTTGGCGACCTTCATGGCGTCGCGGATGGTGCGGGTCTTCTCCGCGGCCTGGTCCGGGGTGATGCCCTGGCTGCCGCCGGTGCTGTCCAGGCTGAGGTGGCTGAAGGTGACCCGGCCGTAGGTGGACTTGTCCGCCCACACGCAGACCGTCGGGCCGGGCTTGCCGATGATGCTGGCCACGCCGCAGCTGAGCTTGCCGGCGGAGGCGTGGCTGTCCTGGGCGGGGTAGTCGGTCATCGGGGTGGACCAGGTCAGGCCGCCGCTGTCCTTCTTGGAGTCGGCGATGATCTGGCCCGGGTCGTTGAGGGTCCCGTAGATGCCGATGATCGACAGCGAGTCCATGTTCTTGATGTCGGTGCCCTTGCTGTAGCTGGCGCCCAGCGCGTGCAGGTCGGTGCCGATCTTGGCGACATCGGGCTTGCTCATGTCGGCGGCCTCCTCCTTCGCCGACTTCTGGACGTAGCCGTCCAGCAGCGTCTGCGGGGCGCTGAGCTTGTACTGTCCGCCCGCGTCGCTGCCGCCGAGGAACTTCCAGGCGGCGAAACCGCCGCCGCCGAGCACCAGGGCGCCGATCACCAGGCCGATCACCAGGCCGCCCTTGCCCTTGCGCGGCGGCGCCGGGTAACCCGACTGGCCGTACGGGCCCTGCGGCGGCATGCCGTACTGGGGCTGCGGCGGGCCGTAGGGCTGCTGGGGCGGGTAGCCGTACTGGGGCTGCGGGGCGCCGTACGGCTGCTGCGGCGGCGGTGCGCCGTACGGCTGGCCCCCGTACGGCTGTCCCTGCTGCGGATACTGCTGGTTCTGGCCGTACATCAGTCCTCGTGCTCCCCCGCCGCACCCGCGGCCGATCTGGTGGTAGTGGTTCCGTGCACGTCCGGTCACCCGGACGAGTGCCCGGGCACGCTACCGCACGGCGCCCGCCCCGGCGGTGTCCGGGCGGGGGGAGTCCGCGGACCGAAAGCGGTTCGTAACCAGCGCCCCCGGTTACGTAAACTGTGCGTCGTGACCGACACGACGAACCAGCGCCCCGTGAGCACCACCGGGGACGATGCGGCAACCCTCCCGACGACCTACACCCCCGCGGACGTAGAGGGCGAGCTGTACGAGCGCTGGGTGGAGCGTGGCTACTTCACCGCGGACGCGAAGAGCGACAAGCCCGCGTACACGATCGTCATCCCCCCGCCGAACGTCACCGGCGTCCTGCACCTGGGCCACGCCTTCCAGCACACGCTGATGGACGCGCTGACCCGCCGCAAGCGCATGCAGGGCTTCGAGACGCTCTGGCTGCCCGGCATGGACCACGCCGGCATCGCCACCCAGAACAAGGTCGAGCAGCAGCTCGCCGAGGCCGGCCTCTCCCGGCACGACCTGGGCCGCGAGGCCTTCGTCGAGAAGGTCTGGGAGTGGAAGAAGAGCTACGGCGGCCGCATCCTCGGCCAGATGCGCCGCCTCGGCGACGGCGTGGACTGGTCGCGCGAGCGCTTCACCATGGACGAGGGCCTGTCCCAGGCCGTCCAGACCATCTTCAAGCGACTCTTCGACGACGGCCTGATCTACCGCGCCGAGCGCATCATCAACTGGTGCCCGCGCTGCCTCACCGCTCTGTCCGACATCGAGGTGGAGCACGAGGAGGTGCCCGGCGAGCTGGTCTCGATCCGCTACGGCGAGGGCGAGGACTCCATCGTCGTCGCCACCACCCGGGCCGAGACGATGCTGGGCGACACCGCCGTGGCCGTCCACCCGGAGGACGAGCGGTACAAGCACCTGATCGGCCGGACCATCAAGCTGCCGCTGACCGACCGGGAGATCCCGGTCGTCGCGGACGAGCACGTCGACCCGGAGTTCGGCACCGGCGCCGTCAAGGTGACGCCCGCGCACGACCCGAACGACTTCGCCATCGGCCAGCGCCACGACCTGCCGAACCTGACCGTGATGGACGACCACGGCGCGATCACCGTGCACGGCCCCTTCCTCGGCATGGACCGGCTGGAGGCCCGCTCGGCCGTCGTCGGCGCGCTGCGCGAGCAGGGCCGGATCGTCGCCGAGAAGCGCCCCTACATGCACGCCGTCGGCCACTGCTCGCGCTGCCACACCGTGGTCGAGCCGCGGCTGTCGCTGCAGTGGTGGGTCAAGGTCGAGCCGCTGGCCAAGGCCGCCGGCGACGCCGTTCGCGACGGCAAGGTCGAGATCCACCCGAAGGAGCTGGAGCGCCGCTACTTCGACTGGGTCGACAACATGTACGACTGGTGCATCTCGCGCCAGCTCTGGTGGGGCCACCGGATCCCGGTCTGGTACGGCCCCGAGGGCGAGGTCGTCTGCGTCGGACCGGACGAGCAGCCGCCGACCGGCGAGGGCTGGCACCAGGACCCGGACGTCCTGGACACCTGGTTCTCCTCCGGCCTGTGGCCGTTCTCCACGCTCGGCTGGCCGGAGAAGACCGCCGACCTGGAGAAGTTCTATCCGACCGACGTCCTGGTCACCGGCCACGACATCATCTTCTTCTGGGTCGCGCGGATGATGATGTTCAGTCTGTACGCGATGGACGGTCAGGCGCCGTTCAAGACCGTCGCCCTGACCGGTCTGGTGCGCGACGAGTTCGGCAAGAAGATGTCGAAGTCCTCCGGCACCGCCGTGGACCCGCTGGACTGGATGGACGCCTACGGCGCCGACGCCGTCCGCTTCACCCTGGCCGGCGGCGCCAACCCCGGCGCCGACGTGCCGATCGGCGAGGACTGGGTCAAGGGCTCGCGCAACTTCTGCAACAAGATCTGGAACGCGACCCGCTTCGCGCTGATGAACGGCGCCACCGTCGAGGGCCCGCTGCCCGCGCCGGAGGAGATGACCGCGGTCGACCGCTGGATCCTGTCGCGGCTGAACACCACCGTCGCCAAGGTGGACGCGCTGTACGACGACTTCCAGTTCGCCAAGGTCTCGGACGCGCTGTACCACTTCGCCTGGGACGAGGTCTTCGACTGGTACGTCGAGCTCTCCAAGACCACCCTCGGCAAGGGTGGCCCGCAGGCCGACGCCTCGCGCCGGGTCCTGGGCGAGGTCCTGGACGTCACCCTGCGGCTGCTCCACCCGATCGTCCCGTTCGTCACCGAGGCGCTGTGGACGACGCTCACCGGCGCCGAGTCGCTGGTCGTCGCCGAGTGGCCGAAGGACAGCGGCTACCGTGACACCGCCGCCGAGGCGGAGATCGCCACGCTCCAGCAGGTGGTCACCGAGGTCCGCCGGTTCCGCTCGGACCAGGGCCTCCAGCCCGCGCAGCGCGTCCCGGCCCGGCTGGAGCTGGCCGGCACCGTGCTGGCCGTCCACGAGGACGCGATCCGCTCGCTGCTGCGGCTGACCGTCCCCGAGGAGGGCTTCGCGGCCACCGCCTCGCTGCCGGTCGCCGGTGCCACCGTCTCGCTGGACCTCTCCGGCACCATCGACGTCGCGGCGGAGCGCAAGCGCCTCGCCAAGGACCTCGCCGCCGCCGAGAAGGAGAAGGCCCAGACCACCGCCAAGCTCGGCAACGAGGCCTTCCTGGCCAAGGCGCCGGACGAGGTGGTCGCGAAGATCCGGACCCGCCAGGAGGCCGCCGAGGCCGACATCGCCCGGATCACCGCCCAGCTCGCGGCCCTGCCGCAGGGCTGAGCCGCCCGGAGTCCGAGGAAGGGCCGCACCCCGCGACGCGCGGGGTGCGGCCCTTCGGGTTTTCCGGTGCGTGCGCCGGGCGCGCCTTCTTCCTGCGACTAACAGCGCGGCTGCTACGCCTAATAGAGCAGCAACATTGCTCTCTTCCGGCGAATATTCATCCTGGACCGGGTGAGGTCCTATTCCGAGCGAATTGATTCCGGTCTTGCCCGCGCGCGTTCACAGAAGTTTCCAGGTCGGATGTGTACGGTGTGCACGGAGTTTCCGAAGGCGTTTCCGCTGAGCGTTCCTGCTGAGCGACGGACGGGAGGTCATGGCGTGGTGGTGACCGAGGAGTTGGCCCAGGAACTGCCTGCCGAGGCGGTCGAGGAGGCCAAGGCCAGGGCAGCGACGCTGCTGCTCGCCTTCCGGCACGGGAACCAGCTCGCTTTCGACCACGAGCTGGACCTGCTGCTGGCCGAGAACATCGAGCGGGAGGTGACCACCCTGCTCACCTGGATCGCCGCCGAGGCCGTCCGCAAGGCGTACGCCCCGGAGGTCGGCGACCGGGTGCTGCGGGCGATGGCCCGGCGGGCGCCGAAGGACAGCGCGGCGGTCCAGGTGGACGAGGAGACCGCGAACGCCGCCCAGCTGATCGAGGCGGTCGCGGGCGGACGGGTGGCCGAGGTCCGCGGCCTGGTCGCCGCGACGGCGGACACCACCTACCTGCTCGGCGGCCTGCTACAGGGGGTGGCGATGATGCTGCCGCTGCTGCCCGAGGGCGAACTGGCCGAGATCACCGCGGAGTTGCGCCGCCGCCACGGCGGCGCCGCGCACGTCCCGGAGGCCCGCGCCGGGGTCTGACCCCCGCGCCCGGCCGCCCGGACGACCTACGCGGCCAGCGGCACCACGGGCTCCACGGTGCGGTCGGCCAGCGCGGCGGTCAGCGCGGCGGTCAGTGCGGCGATCCGGGCCGAGGCCAGGCCGTCGCCGACGGGCTCGGGGTGGCGGCCAGCCGCGCACCGGGGTGCCGGCCCGGGCGATCCGGTCCAGCTCGGCGAGCACGGCGCCGAGCGCCTCGGCGGTGTCGGTGTTCGCCGGGCGGTGCGCGCTGGCCAGCACATGCCCGTCCGGCCGCGGCCCGTGCGCGGCGGTCAGCGCGGCGCGGGTGGCCCGGGCCGGCAGCACGTGGCCGACGAGTGCCAGGGAGACCAGTCCAGCGAACCGGACGACGGCGTCCTGGCGGAGCACGATCCAGTCGTGCAGGGCGTCAGGCATGGCGCGGTCCTCATGATCAAAGGCAATCGGATCCCAGGTGTTGCGAATCGATGCTAACTGCCGTCCAAATTCGCCAAATCGATAGCGAAGTGGGCAAGCTGGAGACTTGAGGCAAAGCCGGGGCAAAGTGGCCGTTCTCACCTCGCCGTCCGTCGTGTTCGCGCCATGACACTCACCTTGTGAGGGCGGGCGGCCACCGCTCCGTAGACTGTGGTCGTGAGCGACAAGGCCGATCCCAACCCGTACACCCTCCGCCCCGCCGACGGCGGCACCGACGACGCGCTGCGCGACGTCGAGCTGGAGCTCTCCAAGCGCTGGCCGGAGAACAAGCTGGAGCCCTCGCTCGACCGGATCGAGGCGCTGATGGACATCCTGGGCGAGCCCCAGCGGGCCTTCCCGTCCATCCACATCACCGGCACCAACGGCAAGACCTCCACCGCCCGGATGATCGAGCAGCTGCTCAACACCTTCGAGCTGCGCACGGGCCGCTACACCAGCCCGCACGTGGAGACCGTCACCGAGCGGATCAGCCTGGACGGCGCGCCGATCAGTCCCGAGCGCTTCGTCGAGGTCTACCGCGACATCGAGCCCTACGTGCAGATGGTCGACGCCGCCCAGCCGGTGCCGATGTCCTTCTTCGAGGTGCTCACCGGCATGGCCTACGCCGCCTTCGCGGACGCCCCGGTGGACGTCGCGGTGGTCGAGGTCGGCATGGGCGGCTCTTGGGACGCCACCAACGTCATCGACGCCGCCGTCGCCGTGATCACCCCGGTCGGGCTGGACCACACCGACAAGCTCGGCGAGACCACCGGCGAGATCGCGGTCGAGAAGTCCGGGATCATCAAGTCCGGTGCCGTCGCCGTGGTCGCCCAGCAGCAGCTGGACGCCGCCCAGGCCATCCTGCGCCGGGCCGTCGAGGTGGACGCCACCGTCGCCCGCGAGGGCATGGAGTTCGGCGTGATCCGCCGTGAGCTCGCCATCGGCGGCCAGCTGGTGACGCTGCGCGGACTCGGCGGCGAGGAGTACGAGGACGTCTTCATCCCGCTGCACGGCGAGCACCAGGCGCACAACGCGGCGCTGGCACTGGCCGCGGTCGAGGCCTTCTTCGGCGTCGGGGGCGCCCGCGGCGGCCAGCTGGACGCCGACAAGGTCCGTCAGGCCTTCTCCGGCGTCTCCTCGCCGGGCCGCCTGGAGGTCGTCCGCCGCAGCCCCACGATCATCCTGGACGCCGCCCACAACCCGCACGGCGCCCGGGCGACCGTCGCCGCGATCTCCGAGTCCTTCGGCTTCACCCGCCTGGTCGGCGTGATCGGCACCTCGGGGGACAAGGACGTGGCGGGCGTGCTGGAGGCCTTCGAGCCGATCCTGGCCGAGGTCGTCATCACCCAGAACTCCACCCACCGCGCGATGGACGTGGACGCGCTCGCGGCCCTGGCCGTCGACATCTTCGGCGAGGACCGGGTCCAGGTCGAGCCCCGGCTCGACGACGCCATCGCCGCCGCGGTCACCCTGGCCGAGGAGGAGGGCGACCTCGGCGGCGCCGGGGTGCTGGTCACCGGTTCGGTCATCACGGTGGGCGAGGCCCGCCTGCTGCTCGGGAGGAAGTGACATGAGGACGCTCTGCTCCTCGACGCTGATCGGCGAAGCGCTGCTGATCATGTTCGCGGCGCTGGTCGCGATGCAGCTGTCCAGCGTCTCGACGGCCACGGTGTGGGTCGTCAGCGGCATCGCGATGGCGCTGTGCGTCGCGCTCTGCGGCATGATCAACCGCCCCGGCGCGGTGCAGATCGGCTGGGCGCTGCAGATCGGCCTGATCGCCAGCGGCTTCGTCCTGCCGACGATGTTCGGCCTCGGCGTGGTCTTCGCCGGCCTGTGGTGGTGCTCGGTGCACTACGGCCGCAAGGTCGACGAGTTCAAGGCCGCCCGCGCGGCCGTCGAGGCCCAGGCCGCCTGACGGCCCGGCGGAACGGCCCTGGCGGCCCGGCGGAACGGTCGCCGGGACCGGGGAGCCGACAGGTCGTTCACGCAAGGTAACCTCTGCCCCATACCGCATGCCGTACCAGATCCCCAGGAGACGCACCGTGTCCCAGCGCACTCTCGTCCTGCTCAAGCCCGACGCCGTCCGCCGCGGCCTGGCGGGCGAGATCATCAGCCGCATCGAGCGCAAGGCCGGCTGGCAGCTGACCGCCGTCGAGCTGCGCACCTTCGACCGGGAGACCCTGGAGACGCACTACGCCGAGCACGTCGGCCGCCCCTTCTACGAGCCGCTGCTCGAGTTCATGACCTCCGGCCCGTCGATCGCGATGATCGTCGAGGGCGAGGAGGTCGTGAAGGGCATCCGCATGCTGGCCGGCGCCACCAACCCGCTGGAGGCCGGCTCCGGCACCATCCGCGGCGACTACGCGACCATCACCCGCGAGAACCTGATCCACGCCTCCGACTCCCCGGAGTCCGCCGAGCGCGAGATCAAGATCTTCTTCCCCGCCCACGCCTGATCCCGGCGGGCGACGAGCCCGGGGGACGCTCGTGCCGCCCCGGTCGGGACCATTGGCCCGGCCGGGGCATTCTTATCGTGAAATAGGGAACTGGGGAGCCCGACACGGCGTCCCAATCCTGGGAGAAGCGATCACGCTCCGGACAATGGACGCTATGCCCCACGTCGATGTCCGTACCGCGAGGCGTGACTACGATGGACGCGACTCAAGGGCCCGGTAAGGCAGCTCAGCTGGTCTCCGCCCAAGCGTGGGCGCACGCATCCGTCCACCCCATGAACTCCGAGCCCGGGAAGGCACCCACACCCCATGGCGAGCAACCTGTCGTTCATCGGCCGCGACTTGGCGATCGACCTCGGAACAGCCAACACGCTGGTGTACGTCAGGGGCAAGGGGATCGTCCTCAACGAGCCGTCCGTCGTCGCGGTCAACACGAACACCGGCGGCATCCTCGCGGTCGGCGCCGAGGCCAAGAAGATGATCGGCCGCACCCCGGGCAACATCGTCGCCATCCGCCCGCTCAAGGACGGTGTGATCGCCGACTTCGAGATCACCGAGCGGATGCTGCGCTACTTCATCCTCAAGATCCACCGGCGCCGCTACCTCGCCCGCCCGCGTGTCGTGATCTGCGTGCCGTCCGGCATCACCGGCGTCGAGCGCCGCGCCGTCATCGAGGCCTCCTCGCAGGCCGGCGCCCGCCAGGTGCACATCATCGAGGAGCCGATGGCCGCCGCGATCGGCGCCGGACTGCCCGTCCACGAGGCCACCGGCAACATGGTCGTCGACATCGGCGGCGGCACCACCGAGGTCGCCGTGATCTCCCTCGGCGGCATCGTCACCGCCCAGTCCATCCGGGTGGCCGGCGACGAGCTGGACAACGCGATCGTCCAGCACATCAAGAAGGAGTACTCCCTCCTCCTCGGTGAACGCAGCGCCGAGCAGATCAAGATGAGCATCGGCAGCGCCTACGGCCTCGAGGGCGAGAAGGACGAGCACGCCGAGATCCGCGGCCGCGACCTCGTCAGCGGCCTGCCCAAGACCGTGGTCATCTCCGCCGCCGAGGTCCGCACCGCCATCGACGAGCCGGTCAACTCGATCATCGACGCCGTCAAGACCACCCTCGACCAGTGCCCGCCCGAGCTCGCCGGCGACGTCATGGACCGCGGCATCGTGCTCACCGGCGGCGGCGCCCTGCTGCGCGGCCTGGACGAGCGGCTGCGCCGCGAGACCGGCATGCCCATCCACATCGCCGAGAACCCGCTCGACTCCGTCGCACTCGGCTCCGGCAAGTGCGTCGAGGAGTTCGAGGCGCTCCAGCAGGTACTGGACGCCTCGCCGCGCCGTTAGCACCACAGCGAAGAATCCGACACTCAACTGAACGGGCCGCCGCCCGGGCCCCACAGCCCCGGGCGGCCGCCAGGTACGAAGGGGCAGTACCAGCACCGTGAGGGACACACGAGAGAGCCGGCTACTGCTCATCCTGCTGGTGGCCGTCGCCTTCGCGCTGATCACCGTGGACATCAAGGGCGGTGAGGACTCCCCGCTCGGCCCGGCCCGGCACGCGGCCGCCGGCGTCCTCGGCCCGGTCGAGCGCGGCGCCGCCAGCGTCGTCGACCCGGTCGCGAACACCGTCCGCGCCTTCCGCGACACCGCCACCAGCAGCGGCCGCACCGACCAGCTCGCCCGCGAGAACATCGAACTGCGGCAGAAGCTCGCCTCCTCCGACATGGCCACCGGGCGCACCAAGCAGCTGGACGACCTGCTGCGCACCGCCGGCGCCGGCGGCTACACCGTCAAGGCCGCCCAGGTCATCGCGATCGGCCCGGCCCAGGGCTTCTCCTGGACCATCACCATCGACGCCGGCAGCGACGACGGCCTCACCCGCGACATGACGGTCATCAACGGCCAGGGCCTGGTCGGCCGGGTCACCACCGTCGCCCCGACCACCGCCACCGTGCTGCTCGCCTCCGACCCGGGCTTCTCGGCCGGCACCCGGCTGGAGGGCAGCGGCGAGATCGGCTTCGCCTCCGGCGGCGGCGACAGCCCGATGAAGGTCTCCCTGCTCAACGGCAAGGCGCAGGTGAAGAACGGCGACCGGCTGGTCACCTTCGGCTCGCAGAGCGGCCGCCCCTTCGTGCCCGGCGTACCGGTCGGCAAGGTCATCGAGGTCCAGGCCAACGCCGGCCAGCTGACCAAGACCGTCCTGGTCGAGCCCTTCGTCCAGTTCACCCGGCTGGACCTGGTCGGCGTGGTCGTCGTGCCGCCGCGCACCGACCCGCGCGACGCCGTGCTGCCGCCCGCCCCCACGCCGGGGCAGGGCCAGGCGCCGGCCGCCCAACCGACGGCCACCGCGCCCGCCGCCCCGCCCGCCAAGCCCAATGGGGGGAACTGAGCCATGCGCCTCGCCCGCATCCCCGTCTCCGCCGCGCTGATGCTGCTCGGCCTGATCCTCCAGGTCAGCGTCTTCGGCCGGCTCCAGCTCCCGGGAGCCACCCCGGACGTACTGCTGCTCATCGTGGTCGGCCTGGCCATGGTCTACGGGCCGACCGGTGGCTGCCTGGTCGGCTTCTCGGCCGGTCTGCTGGCCGACCTCGCACCGCCCTCGGACCACGCGATCGGCCGCTACGCCCTGGTGCTCTGCCTGATGGGCTACGTCGCCGGGCTGCTGCGACCCGAGCACGGCCGCCAGCACTCCGTCTCCAGCGCGCTGCTGGCGGTCGGCGCCGCGGCGATCGCCTCCACCCTGCTGTACGCGATGGTCGGCGCCCTGGTCGGCGACACCGCGGCCCGGCACGTCGGCCTCGGCGGCCTGGTGATCAGCGCGCTGCTGTACGACCTGCTGCTGGCCCCGTTCGTGGTGCCACTGGTGATGCTGCTCGGCCGCCGCTTCGGGCGCGACCCGGTGGCCGCCGCCAGCGACGACGACCAGGGCGGCCCGGGGCTGGGCACGCTGGCCCGCTACCGCACCACGCGTGAGGTCTCGGCCGGCCCGTCCTACAAGAAGCGGCGCATCCCCGGCTTCGCCCGGCGCCCGTAACGGACCCCTGACGGTCCGTCCCGGTCCGTCCCGGGCCGGCCCAGGCCCGTCGAGGCCCGTCGAGGCCCGCGCGGGCCCCCGACCTCCTGACCCTCCCGCATCCCTGGAGCGCACGAGACGTGAGCAACATCCCCGAGACCGGCCGTACCCGGCGGGTGACGATCCGTCTGGTGGTGCTGCAGATCCTGGTGCTGTCGCTGCTCGCCACCCTCGGCGGACGGCTGTGGTACCTGCAGATCCGCAACGCCAAGGAGTACACCGCCAAGGCGACCGGCAACCACATCCGCGAGGTGGTCGAACCGGCCGTCCGCGGCGAGATCCTGGACGCCTCCGGCCGGATCCTGGCCGGCAACGAGACCCGGCTGGTGGTCTCCGTCAGCCGCACCTCGCTGCTCCAGCAGAAGGACGGCGGCAAGGCGGTGCTGGGCCGGCTGGCCCAGGTGCTCGGGATGCCCGCCAAGGACGTGCAGGAGAAGGTCCGGCTCTGCGACGCCAAGACCCCGCAGCCGTGCTGGAACGGCTCGCCGTACCAGCCGATCCCGGTCACCAAGGAGGCGACCACCCAGCAGGCGATGCAGATAATGGAGCGCCGCGAGGACTTCCCCGGGGTCACCGCGCAGCCCACCGCCGTGCGCCGCTACACCGGCGCCGAGGGCGCCAACATGGCCCAGGTGCTCGGCTACCTCTCGCCGGTCACCGACGACGAGGTCAGCAAGACCGCGGACAAGAGCGGCCTGGACCGCTACCTGCCGGCCGACCAGATCGGCCGGGCCGGCCTGGAGTCGGTGTACGACCGCGACCTGCGCGGCACGGCCGGCATCACCAAGCTGGAGGTGGACAACCTCGGCCGGGTGATCGGCACCGCCGGCACCGTCGCCCCCCAGACCGGCGACAACCTGGTCACCAGCATCGACGCGCGGGTGCAGAAGGTAGTCGAGGACAACCTGGCGCAGGCCATGGCCGACGCCCGGAACACCTTCGACAAGGTCACCAACCGCAACTACGAGGCCGACTCCGGCGCCGCCGTCGTGATGGACGTTCACACCGGCCGGATCATCGCGATGGCCAGTGCCCCGACCTACGACCCCAACCTGTGGGTGGGCGGCATCAGCGGCAAGGACTACCAGTCGCTGACCAGCAAGGACTCAAACTTCCCGCTGCTCAACCGGGCCATACAGGGTCAGTCCGCCCCCGGCTCGACCTTCAAGGTCGTCTCCACCACCGCCGCCGTGCAGGCCGGCTACTCGCTGGACGGCACCTACCCGTGTCCGAAGGCCATGACCATCGGCGGCCGTGAGTTCAAGAACTTCGAGAGCGAGAGCTTCGGTTCCATCTCCCTGGAGAAGGCACTGGAGGTCTCCTGCGACACCGTGTTCTACGGCCTGGCGTACGACCAGTGGATGAAGGACGGCGGCATCAAGCCGAAGAAGGACCCGGCCGACTGGTTCTTCAAGACCGCCCACGAGTTCGGCCTCGGCGCCAAGACCGGCATCGACCTGCCGTCCGAGGTCCCCGGCCGGGTGCCGGACCGGCAGTGGAAGCAGTCCTTCTACGACAACAACAAGGACGCCTGGTGCGCGCAGGCGCAGAAGGGCGGCAACAGCTTCTCCGACCAGATCGCCAAGGAGAACTGCGTCGACGGCTACCAGATGCGCGCCGGTGACGCCGTCAACTACGCGATCGGCCAGGGCGACACCCTCGTAACCCCGGTCCAGATGGCCCGGATCTACTCGGCGCTGGCCAACGGCGGCACCTTCTACCGGCCGACCATCGCCAAGGCCGTGATAAGCCCGAGCGGGGAACTCGTCCGCGAGATCCCCCCGCACGAGGACGCCAAGTTCCCCGGCGACCAGAAGCTGCTCAGCTACATCGACCAGGCCACCGCGGGCGTCATCACCAGCGGCACCGCCGCCTGGAAGTTCAACGGCTGGCCGCAGGACAAGATCGCGCTGCACGCCAAGACCGGCACCGCCGAGGTCGAGGGCAAGCAGACCACCTCCTGGCTGGACACGTACAGCAAGGACTACGCGGTCATCATGACGATCAGCCAGGGCGGCACCGGCTCCGGCGGTTCCGGCGACGCCATCCGCCGGATCTACCAGGCGCTGTACGGCGTGGACGACAAGGGCAACATCGACAACGGCAAGGCGCTGCTGCCGACGCCGCAGACCGACCTGCCGAAGTTCAACCCGGACGGCACCGCGATCATCAAGCCGGCCGCCTACACCCTCGACCCGGCGCAGGGCTCCGTCGCCCCGGCCCCGGCTTCGCTGGCTCTGGCCCTGCCGGACGCCGCCCCGGCGCAGGCGGGCGGGGCCACGGCGGCCGGCTACGACCCGTCGGCGACATTCCTCGATCCGGCGCCGCCGGCCGGCAGCTCCGCCTCGTACACCGCCGCCGACGCCGCGCTCGAACCGACGAACCGCCAGGGAAGGGGACGGGCATGAGCTCCTACGGCTCGTACCGGCAGCTGCGGCTGAGCTCCCAGCGCAGCGGGGTCTCCAAGGCCCTGGCCAAGGACTCCCCGCTCTGGCGGCTGGACTGGATACTGCTGCTGGCCGGACTGGCCCTGTCCTCCGGCAGCTCGCTGCTGGTGTGGTCGGCCACCCGCGGGCGCGACAACCTCACCCACGGGGACCCGCAGTACTTCCTCTACCGGCACCTGACGAACTTCGTCATCGGCCTGGTGCTGTGCGCCGTGGTGATAGGGATAGGAGCCCGGCGGTTCCGCACCCTGGTGCCCTTCGTCTACGTCGGCGTGATCCTGCTGCTGCTGGCGACGCTCAGCCCGATCGGCTCGACCGTCAACGGCGCCCACTCGTGGATCCAGCTCGGCGGCGGCTTCTCCGTCCAGCCGGCCGAGTTCGCGAAGATCGCCATCCTGCTGGCGATGGCCGTCGTGCTGTCGGACCAGGTCGACGCGGGGGAGCGGGAGTCCCCCTCGCACCGGGCGGTGCTCCTGGGCCTGATCTGGGCCTGCATGCCGATGGGTCTGGTGCTGCTGATGCCGGACGCCGGGTCGGTCATGGTGATGTCCGCGATCGTGCTGGGCATCCTGCTCGGCTCCGGCGCCGCCAACCGCTGGGTCCTCGGCATCCTCGCGCTCGGCGTCGGCGGCAGCATCGCGATCTGGAAGCTCGGACTGCTGAGCCAGTACCAGATCGACCGCTTCGCCGCCTTCGCCAACCCCCAGCTCGACCCCAACGGCGTCGGCTACAACACCGCGCAGGCCCGGATCGCGATCGGCTCGGGCGGCCTGACCGGCAAGGGGCTGTTCCACGGCACCCAGACCGTCGGGCAGTTCGTGCCGGAGCAGCAGACGGACTTCGTGTTCACCGTCGCCGGTGAGGAGCTCGGCTTCGTCGGGGCGCTCGCCATAATCGCGCTGGTCGGCGTGATCCTCTGGCGCGCCTGCCGGATCGCCCGCCAGGCGACCGACCTGTACGGGACGATCGTGGCGGCCGGGATAATCGCCTGGTTCTCCTTCCAGGCCTTCGAGAACATAGGGATGTGCCTGGGCATCATGCCGGTCGCCGGCATCCCGCTGCCCTTCGTCTCCTACGGCGGCTCCTCGATGTTCGCGGTCTGGATCGGCATCGGGCTGCTCCAGGCGGTGCACAGCCAACGGCCGATAGCGGCCTGAGCGTTCGACGGTGGGGCCGGTCCGGGAACTCCCGGACCGGCCCTTTCCCTTTGACGCGCGAGTGTTTGACGCCACGTCAGGCGGGGTGCAGCAGGCAGTCGGCAGCGGTGAGGATCGCCCGGGTCTGGTGGGCCAACTGCTCCTGCACCGGGACCCAGCGGGCGCCGAAGCGCTGGCGCAGCCGGTCCAGGCTGTCCGCCACGACGACCCGGGCGCGCTCCCGGGCGGCCTCGGCGGCCGGGCCCCGGGCGTCGGCGAGCAGTCGCAGCAGGATCGAGGCGACCCGCAGCGGAAGCCGCGCCGCGACCAGTCCGGCGGTGGTCGCCCGGGCGGCACTCAGCGGCTCCGGGCACCACAGCTCCAGCCACTCGGCGGCCACCCGCGGGGCCACCGCCAGGTTGAACTCGACGGTGCGCGCCAGCGGGCCGTACGCCTCGCGGGCCTGCGCCGGGACGCGGGAGAGCACGGCGGTGAGCTCCTCGGCGCGCACGGTGAGTCCGTGGGCGGCCTCGCGGACGACCCGCGGCCCGGCCGGGTGGGTGCGGGCGTCGCCGACCGCGTCCACGGCCCACATCGGGACCTCCAGGACGGCGGTCACCGCCCCGTACCGGGCCGCGTAGGACCAGGTGGACAGCTCGGGCTCGTCCGGCAGCGCCCGGGAGGTGCCGGGGCTGCCGGGCGCCGGCATCAGATAGGTACCGGGCGCCGGGCTGGCCCAGCCGATGGCGTCGTAGGAGTCCACGTCGAGCGGGATGCCGGCCCGGCCTGCGGAGCGGGCGAAGCGCTCGGCCAGGCCGTGGACCGGCCCGGTCAGCTGGACGAAGGCGCCGCCGAAGTCCACCCCGTGCAGCGAACACTGGAGGAAGGGACGCAGCTCGTCGATCAGTCCGGTCAGCGCCAGGCTCTCCGGCATCGGCGGGCGGCCGGAGCCGGGGGCGGGCAGCAGCTCGGGCTGCTCCTCGAAGGCGGGGCGGAAGAAGTGCTCGTAGTGGCGGCGCATGGTGAGCGGGCCGTCCAGCCAGCCGGCGTTGAGCGCGGCGCCGTCCGGGTCCAGGCACAGCAGCAGGTGCCAGGACAGGCCGGGCCGGGCCGGGCGCTCCAGCAGCACCTCGGCCAGCCGGACGGCGGCGGCGGTGCCGATCGGCTCGTTCGGGTGCGGGCCGCCCACCACCAGCACGGCCCGCGGCCCGCGGTCCACCGAGAGCAGCAGCAGCGGGCGCCCGGCCCGGGAGCGGCCCACCTCCCGCAGCCGGCAGCGGTCCGGGTGGCGCAGGGCGAGCCGCCGGGCCGCGCACTCGGCCTGGGCCGGGGTGGGGTAGCGGGCCGGCCGGGCGTCGAGGGTCCGCGGGGAGAGGGGCCGGACCCGCCGACCGGTGTCGGTCATGGTTCTCCTTGCGACCGGTCGTACGGCCGCCGGGGCGCGGGCGTGCCGCGCCGCCGGACGCGGCCTGCGGGCCGGGGAACGGGCTCTGCGGGGCCGGGGGGAGGGGGCCTCGCGGGGACGGGGGAGGGCGTGTTGGGCGAGCGGGCCGCCGGGGGGAGTCGGCGTTGGCCGAGCGTACGACCCAACTCCCGCCTCGGGAAGGGGCGCGGGGCCTTGGGCAGGGCCCTGTCAGTACCGCACGGGCCGTCCGGGCGTGTCAACGGCGGACGGCGCCGGGCGGCGGGCGCGCACCGCGCGTGCCGGGGCGGTCACCGGCGGGGTCGGATCGCGCCGGAGCGTGCGGGGGACCGCTTCCGGCGCAGGCGGGCCCATCCCCGGATTGGGCTACCCTTGAGGGTCACCCCTCCCCGTGCCGACTCGCGGCACCGAATCACGTCGTAAGGGTTCCTAGTACATGACTGTCGAATCGGTCTTCCCACGCCTGGAGGCACTCCTCCCGCACGTCCAGAAGCCGATCCAGTACGTCGGCGGCGAGCTCAACTCGACCGTCAAGGACTGGGACGCCTGCGACGTCCGCTGGGCGCTGATGTACCCCGACGCCTACGAGGTCGGGCTGCCCAACCAGGGCGTCATGATCCTCTACGAGGTGCTGAACGAGCGCGAGGGTGTGCTGGCCGAGCGCACCTACAGCGTCTGGCCGGACCTGGAAGCGCTGATGCGCGAGCACCGCGTCCCCCAGTTCACGGTGGACGCCCACCGCCCGGTGAAGGCCTTCGACGTGTTCGGCCTGTCCTTCTCTACCGAGCTCGGCTACACCAACATGCTGACCGCGCTCGACCTGGCCGGCATCCCGCTGGAGGCCAAGGACCGCACCGACGAGGACCCGATCGTCCTCGCCGGCGGCCACGCGGCCTTCAACCCGGAGCCGATCGCGGACTTCCTGGACTGCGCGGTGATCGGCGACGGCGAGCAGGCCGTGCTCGACATCACCGAGATCATCCGGGCCTGGAAGGCCGAGGGCCGCCCGGGCGGCCGGGACGAGCTGCTGCTGCGCCTGGCCCGCACCGGCGGGGTGTACGTGCCGAAGTTCTACGACGTGGAGTACCTGGCCGACGGCCGGATCGGCCGGGTCGTGCCCAACGCCCCGGGTGTGCCGTGGCGGGTGTCCAAGCACACCGTGATGGACCTCGACGAGTGGCCGTACCCGAAGCAGCCGCTCGTCCCGCTCGCGGAGACGGTGCACGAGCGGATGTCCGTGGAGATCTTCCGCGGCTGCACCCGCGGCTGCCGCTTCTGCCAGGCCGGCATGATCACGCGCCCCGTGCGGGAGCGAAGCATCACCGGCATCGGCGAGATGGTCGAGCGCGGGCTCAAGGCGACCGGCTTCGAGGAGGTCGGCCTGCTGTCGCTGTCCAGCGCCGACCACACCGAGATCGGCGACATCGCCAAGGGCCTGGCCGACCGCTACACCGAGGACAAGATCGGCCTGTCCCTGCCGTCCACCCGCGTCGACGCCTTCAACATCGACCTCGCCAACGAGCTGTCCCGCAACGGACGCCGCTCGGGCCTCACCTTCGCCCCCGAGGGCGGCAGCGAGCGCATGCGCAAGGTGATCAACAAGATGGTGTCGGAGGAGGACCTGATCCGCACCGTCGCCACCGCCTACGGCAACGGCTGGCGCCAGGTGAAGCTGTACTTCATGTGCGGCCTGCCCACCGAGACCGACGAGGACGTGCTCCAGATCGGCGAGATGGCGAAGAACGTCATCCAGAAGGGCCGAGAGGTCACCGGCCAGAACGACATCCGCTGCACCGTCTCCATCGGCGGGTTCGTGCCCAAGCCGCACACCCCGTTCCAGTGGGCCCCGCAGCTGTCGGCCGAGGCAACCGACGCCCGCCTGGCCAAGCTGCGCGACTCCATCCGCGGTGACCGCAAGTACGGCAAGAACATCGGCTACCGCTACCACGACGGCAAGCCCGGCATCGTCGAGGGTCTCCTCTCCCGCGGCGACCGCCGCATCGGCGCGGTCATCCGCGCGGTCTACGAGGACGGCGGCCGCTTCGACGGCTGGCGCGAGTACTTCTCGTACGACCGCTGGATGGCCAGCGCCGAGAAGGGCCTGGCCGGCACCGGCGTCGACGTCGACTGGTACACCACCCGCGAGCGCTCCTACGAGGAGGTGCTGCCCTGGGACCACCTGGACAGCGGCCTCGACAAGGACTGGCTGTGGGAGGACTGGCAGGACGCCCTGGAGGAGGTCGAGGTCGACGACTGCCGCTGGACGCCGTGCTTCGACTGCGGCGTGTGTCCCCAGATGGACACCAGCATCCAGATCGGGCCCACCGGCAAGAAGCTGCTGCCGCTGACCGTCGTCGGCGGTGCTGACCAGCAGAAGTAGCGAGTGGTGTGAATCCGGTGCCCTCCTCGACTTCGGTCGGGGAGGGCACCGGTTCTTTCGGCGCGTCCGTGGCCGGACGGTCCGCCCGTTCAGGCCGTGGCGACCTGGAGGATGGTGGACAGGGCCCAGGCGGCGGTGAACCAGAGGGCGGCGTGGCGACCCCTGGAGGCCAGCAGGGCGAGGTCGCCCGCGCCGAACCAGAGGAGTTCCAGGAGGGCGCGGGCCGGGCCGTGGAGCGGGTGCGTCGCGGTCGGGGCGCCGAACTGCCCCCAGGTCACGATCAGGAGTGCCACCGCGCCGGTGGCCAGTGCGACGCGCAGGGGCAGGCGGGCGGTGCGGGTGAAGCCCCAGTAGCCCGCGGAGGCGTAGACGGACAACTCCAGGAGGAGCGCGAGGACCGCGCTGGGCGCGGCGACGATCATCCCGGCGGTCATCGGGCGATCCAGACGGCCGTGGCGAGGTGGAGGACGGCACAGGCGCCGGCGCCGTAGGTCATGCCGCGGTTGCGGTACCGGGCGCCGATCGCGGAGTCGCCGACCTGGGCCAGCCCTGCGACCAGCAGCATCGGCCACGCGGCACCGTGGGGTGCGCCGGTCAGCAGGAGCAGTGCGGCAGCCAGTCCGAGCGGGACGGCCCGGACCGCGTAGGCGCGGGCGTAGAGGTCGGTCCCGGTGTTGAGCGGCACGCCCGTCGGCAGTGCGAGGCCGGGGCGCAGCACCCCCGCGACACTCGAACCGGCGCTGACGAGCGCCGCCACCGCATTGGCCACGAGCAGAGCGTCCATTGAATCCCCCCATGAATCATTCTGAATCTGAACGATAATGCGACGGTATCATTCTCCGCATGAGTGATGTCAAGGGAGCAGCCGGGCTGCGCGCCACGCTCTCCTTCAACCTGGGCACGCTCGGGGCCCTCGCCGCCGAGCGCTTCGCCGAGCGGATCGAGGCCCTGGGTGTCAAGCCCAAGCACGCCGGCCTGCTGGCCGCGCTCGACGCGGGACCGGCCGCCTCCCAGCAGGACCTGGCCAAGCGGCTCGACGTCGCCCCGAGCCTGGTCGTCGCCCTCGCCGACCAGCTCCAGGAGCTCGGCGCCCTGGAACGCATCCGGGACCCTCGGGACCGCCGCCGGCAGGTCCTCAGCCTCACCCCCGGGGGCCGCGCGCTGCTCGAACGCTGCGCCCAGGCGGCCCGGAGTCTGGACGACGAACTGGCGGCGGACCTGAGCGACGCCCAGCGCAGCGCGCTGGAACAGGGCCTCCGGCTCCTCGGTGGGCGGCACCTCCCACACTGACCCGACTGGGGGCGCGCCGCGCCGGCGGCATCAACTGCCTTTCCTCGTGGGCGACTTGGTCGGTCTTGGGAAGGGCTCGGGGTCGGGTCGCCGGCTGGAGCGGATCCGTGCCGCCCGTACCACCGCACAGCCACCGGGGCGGGGGGTCGGTCGCGGGCTGACCAGGGGCGGAGCGAGGGGGATGGCGGGGCGCGTACCCTTTGAGGTGACAGAGTCCGGGCGGCGGCGGGAATGCGCCGCGCCGGACGCAGACACTTGACTAAAGGACTGAGCGACCCTGGCACGCCGTACGCCCGACGGTCCGCCGCCCGCGCCGACGGTGCAGCGGATTCGTCTCCGCTACACCAAGCGCGGCCGGCTCCGCTTCACCAGCCACCGTGACTTCCAGCGCGCCTTCGAGCGCGCCCTGCGCCGGTCCGCCGTTCCGATGGCCTACTCGGCCGGCTTCACGCCGCACCCGAAGGTGTCCTACGCCAACGCCGCCCCGACCGGGGTGGCGAGTGAGGCGGAGTACCTGGAGATCGGTCTGGCCGCCGTGCGCGACCCCGAGCAGCTGCGGGCGCAGCTGGACGAGTCGCTGCCCGTCGGCCTGGACGTGATCGACGCGGTCGAGGTCCGGACGTCGAACTTCGTGGAGCGCCTGGAGGCCTCCGAGTGGCTGCTGCGCCTGGACGGTGTCGAGCCGGCCGAGGCGGTTCAGGCGGTCCGGAAGTTCCTCGCCGAGGAGAAGGTCGAGGTCGAGCGCCGGACCAAGAACGGCGTGCGGGTCTTCGACGCGCGCGGTGCGGTGGCGGCGCTCGAAGCCGTCGAGCCGCAGGTCGACGGTGGTACGGACACGGCCCCCGGTACCGACCGCGATGTTCGGACCGGCCGTCCCTGTGCGATACTGCGCCTGGTAGTACGACACGCCACACCCGCCGTACGACCCGACGACGTATTGTCCGGTCTCCGTGCGACGGCCGACCTGGCGCCGCCGGTCCCCGCAGAGGTGACCAGGCTGGCGCAGGGGCCGCTCGACGAGGAGTCGGGCACGGTGACCGACCCGCTGGCGCTCGACCGCGCCGCGGCCCCGGCCGGCTGAGAAACGGCCGCCGGGCCGCGCGCTACCGCGTCCGCCTAGGGGGCGGAGGCCGGGTTCAGTGCCTCACTGAACCCGACGGTCCTCCAGGGTTCCCGCGGCTCCCCAGGGGAGCGAGCGTCGTCGCAGCACAGGCCGGCCACTCGGGGCCCGCCGACCAGGAGGTCGGTGGGCCCGGGACCCCGTCCGGGAGCCACCCGGGGTTGGGGGACGGCTCGGCTTGGGAAAACCTCAGAAGACTGGTCAGACCAGAAGACTTTTCGACACCCCGCCGAACGCGGGGCGCCGAGCGAGACTACGAGCCCCTGTGCGGCCTCGCGTCCGCACGGCGGCACCGTCAAAGGGTCCGGCCCGAGCATCCTCGCGATGCCGGCCACCCACTGGTGCCGAGCCGTGCCCGGATGTGGAGCCCGGGGGCCTGACGGGAGATCCACCCGCATGCTCGATAACACCGATCCGCAGCAGTCTGCGGCCACGGAACAGAACGAAACCGCCGTGACCGGTGGCGAGGGCGCGTCCGCCGCGCCGCCGCGCCGTCGTCGCCGGGCGGTGTCCCGCCCGGCGGGCACCCCGCAGGGTGCGGCCGCCGAGGCGGCCGAGACGGTCGTCCCGGTCGAGGCGACGGTCGTTCCGGCCGAGGCGCCCGCCGAGACGGTCCCGGCCGCCGAGAAGCCGGTACGGGCCCGCCGGACCCGCAAGCGTGCCGAGGCCCCGGCTGGTGCTCCTGAGGGGAGCGCGATCATGGTCACCGCGCCGGAGGCCGAGGGCGCCGGGGCGGAGGAGCCGAAGGCCGAGGAGAAGGCGGAGAAGCCCGCCCGGGCCCGCCGGACCCGCAAGAAGGCCGAGGCCCCGGTCGAGGAGCCCGCGGCCGAGGCCGCCGCTCCCGTCGAGACCCCCGCCGCCGAGCCGGTGGCCGAGGAGGCCCCGGCCGCTCCGGCCCGCCGTACCCGCCGCCGTCGCGTGGTCGAGGCCGCGCCGGTGGTCGAGGCCCCGGTCGAGGAGCCGGTGGCCGAGGAGCCCGCCGTCGAGGAGGAGCCCGAGGAGGAGGCGGTCGAGGCCGCCGCCGAGGCTCAGGCCGCCGCCCCCGCCCCCGCCCCCGCCCCCGCCCCGGCCGCCGAGGCCGAGCCGCACCACCGGGTGCGCCGCCGCGCCGTCCGCCCGGCCACCGCGGTCTTCCAGGCCCCGGTGTTCCAGGAGCCCGCCCCCTACGTCGCTCCCGCCGCGCCGCAGCAGCCTGCCGCCGCCCCGGCGCAGGTCGAGGCTCCGGCCGCCGCCGAGCAGCGCTCGGAGGAAGACGAGTACGAGTACAGCGGTGTCGGCCGTCGCCGTCGGGTCCGTACCCGGGTCGAGCCGACCCGTCGCAAGCCGGCCGCCGAGGCGCCGGTGAAGACCGCCGCCAAGGCCCCGGTGGCCAAGGCGCCCGTGGAGGCCCCGGCCGCCGAGGCGCCCGCCGTGGAGGCCCCCGCCGCCGGTCCGGAGACCGAGGGCGAGTGGGAGGAGGACGGCCGTCCGTCGCGCCGTCGCCGTCGGGGTGGCCGTCGCCGTCGCCGTGGCGAGGCCGAGGAGTTCGAGGCCGCCGAGGCCGTCGAGGCCGAGCAGCCCGTCGCCGAGGAGCCGGCCCGGGCCGTCGCCGAGGAGGAGGACGAGGAGGACGACGACCTGGCCGCCGGCCTGTCCTCGTCCCGCCGTCGCCGCCGCCGTCGCCGCCGCAGCGGTGAGGCCGACGCCGTCGAGACCGCCGAGACCACCGAGGACGGCGTCCGTACGGTGGTCAAGGTGCGCGAGCCGCGCCGCCGCTCCACCGAGCCGTCCTTCGACCCGGACGAGGTGCAGTCCATCAAGGGCTCGACCCGTCTGGAGGCGAAGAAGCAGCGCCGCCGCGAGGGCCGCGAGCTGGGCCGCCGCCGGGTGCCGATCATCACCGAGGCCGAGTTCCTGGCCCGCCGGGAGTCGGTCGAGCGCGTCATGGTGGTGCGCCAGAACGGCCAGCGCACCCAGATCGGTGTGCTCGAGGACGGTGTGCTGGTCGAGCACTACGTCAACAAGGAGCAGGCCACCTCGTACGTCGGCAACGTCTACCTGGGCAAGGTCCAGAACGTGCTGCCGTCCATGGAGGCCGCGTTCGTCGACATCGGCAAGGGCCGCAACGCGGTGCTGTACGCCGGTGAGGTCAACTTCGGTGCGCTGGGCCACGGCGGCCCGCGCCGCATCGAGTCGGTGCTGAAGTCCGGCCAGTCCGTGCTGGTGCAGGTCTCCAAGGACCCGATCGGCCACAAGGGCGCCCGCCTGACCAGCCAGATCTCGCTGCCCGGCCGCTACCTGGTGTACGTGCCCGAGGGCTCGATGACCGGCATCTCGCGCAAGCTGCCCGAGAACGAGCGCGCCCGTCTGAAGCAGATCCTCAAGAAGATCGTCCCGGACGACGCGGGCGTCATCGTGCGCACCGCCGCCGAGGGCGCCTCCGAGGAGGAGCTGACCCGCGACGTCCAGCGCCTCCAGCAGCAGTGGGAGGACATCCAGAAGAAGGCCGCGACCGGCAACGCCCCGGCGCTGCTGTACGGCGAGCCGGACATGACCGTCCGGGTCGTGCGCGACATCTTCAACGAGGACTTCACCAAGGTCATCGTCTCCGGCGCCGAGGCGTGGACGACCATCCACGAGTACGTCTCCAACGTGGCCCCGGACCTCGCCGAGCGGCTCCAGCGCTGGACCTCCGAGGTGGACGTGTTCGCCACCTACCGGATCGACGAGCAGCTGATGAAGGCGCTGGACCGCAAGGTCTGGCTGCCCAGCGGCGGTTCGCTGGTGATCGACCGCACCGAGGCGATGGTCGTCATCGACGTCAACACCGGGAAGTTCGTCGGCCAGGGCGGCAACCTGGAGGAGACGGTCACCCGGAACAACATCGAGGCGGCCGAGGAGATCGTGCGCCAGCTGCGGCTGCGCGACCTCGGCGGCATCATCGTGATCGACTTCATCGACATGGTCCTGGAGTCCAACCGCGACCTGGTGCTGCGCCGCCTGCTGGAGTGCCTGGGCCGGGACCGGACCAAGCACCAGGTGGCCGAGGTCACCTCGCTGGGCCTGGTCCAGATGACCCGCAAGCGGGTCGGCCAGGGCCTGCTGGAGTCCTTCTCCGAGGCCTGCGTGCACTGCAACGGCCGCGGTGTGATCGTCCACATGGAGCAGCCGAGCGTCCACGTCCACGCCCCGGCGGCCACGGCCGTCGAGGCGGGCGCGGGCGGCGGCAAGCGCCGTCGCCGGGGCAAGGGCGGTGCGGGCCAGGAGGAGCCGCAGGCCGTCGAGGCCCTGTCGCCGGTGGCCGAGGCCGTCGCCGAGGCGGCCGTGGAGCCCGCCGAGCCGGTGCGCGAGGAGATCGAGGGCCAGCTGGCCCTGGAGGTCCCGGGCGTCGGGGCGGAGGCCGTCGAGGCCGCGCCGACCGAGGTGCCGGAGGCCGCGGAGGCGCCGGTGGCCGAGGCCCCCGCCGCTCCGGCCGGCCGTCCGCGCCGCCGCGCGGTGCGCAAGGCGACGGCTCCTGCGGGTGCGCCGCAGGCCGCCGAGATCGTGGTGCTCCAGGCGAAGGCCGACGCGGCCCTGGAGGCGGCCCTGGCCGCCGCCGCCCCGGCTGCCGAAGCCACCGTCGAGGCCGCTGCCGAGGCCGCGCCCGAGGCCGCCGAGGAGGTCGTCGTCGCGGAGGCCGTGGTCGTCGAGGCTCCGGCCGAGGAGGCCGCCGAGGCCCCCGCCGAGGCTGGGGCTGCCGCGGAGGAGGCGCCCGCCGAGGAGGCCCCGGCGCCCAAGAAGCGGGCCGCCCGCAAGACCGCCGCGAAGAAGACCGCCGCCAAGAAGACGGCCACGGCGGCCAAGAAGACCACCGCCCGCAAGACCGCGACCAAGCGGACGAGCGCGGCGGCCAAGAAGGCCGCGGCCGCCGAGGGTGATACGGCGGCCGAGTAGTGCCCACGCCCGGGGCGGGATCACTCCCGCCCCGGGCCGTACGGGCCGGTTTGCCCCAGGGGCGGCCGGTCCGTATTCTTGACCATCGGCGTGTCTACGCCGCGCTCCCGAGCACATCACCTTCCCGAGAGTCCCGCGCCCAGCGCGGAGCGAACGGGGAGAGGCCCCTGTGTCCGTACCCAGGTGGCTGGCGTCGGGAGTTCCGACCGAGTTGGGAAAGTAGGTACCGCATGTACGCGATCGTTCGCGCAGGCGGCCGCCAGCACAAGGTCGCCGTCGGCGACGTGCTGGAGATCGACCGTATCGAGGCCAAGCCGGGTGACTCGGTGGAGCTCTCGACCATCCTGGTCGTCGACGGTGACGCCGTCACCTCCGACCCGTGGGTCCTGGCCGGCGTGAAGGCTCACGCCGAGGTGGTCGACCAGACCAAGGGCGACAAGATCGTCATCCTGCGCTACAAGAACAAGACCGGCTACCGCCGTCGTCAGGGTCACCGTCAGAAGCACACCGCGGTGCGCATCACCAGCATCGACTCGGTCAGCAAGTAAGGGGATAGCGAGATATGGCACACAAGAAGGGCGCAAGCTCTACCCGCAACGGCCGTGACTCGAACGCCCAGCGCCTCGGCGTGAAGCGCTTCGGCGGCCAGGTCGTCTCCGCCGGCGAGATCCTCGTCCGCCAGCGCGGCACCCACTTCCACCCGGGTGCCGGTGTCGGCCGCGGTGGCGACGACACCCTGTTCGCGCTGACCGCCGGTGCGGTGCAGTTCGGCAACCGTCGCGGCCGCAAGGTCGTCAACATCGTGGCCGTCGAGGCCTGAGTCCTCGCGGACTCATCGAGTCGTACCTGACTCACACTGAAGGGTGGGCCGGAATGTTCCGGTCCACCCTTCGGCTTTACGCAGACAGCAAAGCAGACTCATCCGCACTGGAGGCACCACCATGACCACCTTCGTGGACCGCGTCGAACTCCACGTCGCCGCGGGTAACGGAGGCCACGGCTGCGCCTCCGTGCACCGGGAGAAGTTCAAGCCGCTCGGCGGACCGGACGGCGGCAACGGCGGGGAGGGCGGCAGCGTCATCCTCACCGTGGACTCCCAGGTCACCACCCTGCTCGAGTACCACCACTCGCCCAAGCGCAAGGCGACCAACGGCAAGCCCGGCGCGGGCGGCCACCGCACCGGCGCGGACGGCGAGGACCTCGTCCTGCTGGTTCCGGACGGCACCGTGGTCCTGGACCGCAAGGGCAACGTGCTCGCCGACCTGGTCGGCCACGGCACCAGCTTCGTCGCCGCCCAGGGCGGCCGCGGCGGCCTCGGCAACGCCGCGCTGGCCTCGGCCCGCCGCAAGGCCCCGGGCTTCGCGCTGCTCGGCGAGCCCGGCGAGGCCCGCGACATCGTGATGGAGCTCAAGTCCGTCGCCGACGTGGCCCTGGTCGGCTACCCGAGCGCCGGCAAGTCCTCGCTGATCTCGGTGCTCTCCGCCGCCAAGCCGAAGATCGCGGACTACCCGTTCACCACCCTGATCCCCAACCTCGGCGTGGTCACCGCGGGCGACACCGTCTACACCATCGCCGACGTGCCCGGCCTGATCCCGGGCGCCAGCCAGGGCCGGGGCCTCGGCCTGGAGTTCCTGCGGCACGTCGAGCGCTGCTCGGTGCTGGTGCACGTGCTGGACTGCGCCACCCTGGAGCCCGGCCGCGACCCGCTGAGCGACCTGGAGACCATCGAGGCCGAACTCTCCGAGTACGGCGGTCTGGAGGACCGTCCGCGCCTGGTCGCGCTCAACAAGGTGGACGTCCCGGACGGCCAGGACATCGCCGACCTCACCCGCGCCTCGCTGGAGGAGCGCGGCTTCCAGGTGTTCGAGGTCTCCGCCGCCTCCCGCAAGGGCCTGCGCGAGCTGAGCTTCGCGGTGGCGAAGATCGTCGCCGAGGCGCGCGCCGCCAAGCCGGCCGAGGAGTCCACCCGGATCGTGCTGCGGCCCGCCGCCGTCGATGACGCGGGCTTCACCATCGAGGAGGAGGACGGCGCCTACCGCATCCGCGGCGTCAAGCCGGAGCGCTGGGTCCGCCAGACCGACTTCAGCAACGACGAGGCGGTCGGCTACCTTGCCGACCGGCTGGCCCGCCTCGGGGTCGAGGACCGGCTGTGGAAGATCGGGGCGCACGAGGGCGACACCGTCATCATCGGCCCGGACGAGAACGCCGTCGTCTTCGACTGGGAGCCGACCATGGCCGCCGGCGCCGAGATGCTCGGCCGCCGCGGTGAGGACCACCGGATGGAGACCCAGCGCCCGGCGGTCGACCGCCGCCGCGAGAAGCAGAAGGGGCGGGACGCGGCCGAGGCCGAGTTCCTCGCCTTCGAGGCGCTCTCCAGCGGACGGCAGGCCGCCATCGAGGACGACGAGGACTACTGAGCCCGGTAGCCGCGAGCGGACGGCCCCGCCACCTTCGAGGTGGCGGGGCCGTCCGCTTCGCGCGACTGACGAAGCGTCACTTCGTCCAGGCGGCCTGGACCTTGGTGATGTCGGTCGAGTCGCCGAAGCCGACCATGACCGGGGTGCTGCCGGCCGGGAAGCTGACGACGTCGCAGCCCTTGAACGCGACGCCCTTGGTGGCGCCGGCCCAGCTCGGGGTGTTGCACTTGGCGATCGGCGTCGATCCGACCGGGTCGGCGAACATCCCGGTGTTGCCCGTGGCGTCGTAGACCTTGAGCTTGGAACTCGGGTCGCTGAAGGTCAGCTTGGTGTCGCTGAGGTTCGTCATGGTCCAGCTGACGTAGAACAGCGCGCGGCCGTCCAGGCCGGCGGTGTTGGCCTTGGCGTCCTGGAAGTCCTTGATCGAACCCGGCTGGATCCCGGTGACGGTCCACTGCAGCTTGGCGGCGGCGTTCGACGTCTTGTCGTTGAAGTCGATGGTGGCCGGCTGGCCGAACTTCACCGAGGTGCCGGCCTGCGGCAGCTTGCCGCCGCCCGCGCCGCCGCCGGTCGCCGCGCCACCGGTGGCGGCCCCACCCGTACCGGCGCCGCCGGTGGCCCCGCCCGCGGCGGCGCCGGTGGCCGCGCCGGACGGGGCGGCGGTCGAACCGCCGGCCGCGCCGCCGGTGGCCGCACCGGTCTGCGCCGGAGCCGCTCCGGTGGCGCCGCCCGTGCCGGCCGGGTCCGAGTTGTCCGGACCGCAGGCGGCGAGCGAGAGGGCGGTGGCCGCCGCCAGGGCGGCGACGGTCAGCTTCGTGGTGTACGAACGCATGGTGCGCTTTTCTCCTGGGCGCGCGGCCGCGAACCGTTGCCGGCCTGCCCATTGCGGCGCCGCCCCGTGTGACAGGAACGTCGAAGACGAGTGGGTACAGCGGGCAAGAAGCCGTCCCCCGATCTGGCTTTCGGTCAGGGACCATACCAGCCATCCGGATTGCCGACCCGGCTGTGGCGAGCCGGTGAGCGGGCCGGGTCCAGCCGGTGAAACACCTTGGGGGTGACCTGCGCGGATCGCGTAGATTTCGGGCATGGCGGCGGGGCCCGGCCCCGTCGTACCCGCACCCACCGGAAGGGCGTACAGCGAGATGAGCGAGGACTCACTGCGGGAGGAGGTGCTGACCGCACGGCGGATCGTGGTCAAGGTCGGCTCTTCCTCACTCACCACGGCGGCCGGCGGCCTGGACGCCGACCGGGTCGACGCCCTGGTGGACGCGCTCGCCAAGGTGCGCAGCCGCCCTGACGCCCCCGAGGTCGTCCTCGTCTCCTCCGGGGCCATCGCCGCCGGGCTCGCCCCGCTCGGCCTGGACGGCCGGCCCAAGGACCTGGCCCGTCAGCAGGCCGCCGCCAGCGTCGGCCAGGGGCTGCTGGTCGCGCGCTACACCGCCTCCTTCGCCCGCTACGGCATCCGGGTCGGCCAGGTGCTGCTCACCGCCGAGGACGCCAGCCGCCGCGCCCACTACCGCAACGCCTACCGGACGCTGGACCAGCTGCTGGCGATGGGCGCGATGCCGATCGTCAACGAGAACGACACCGTCGCCACCGCCGAAATCAAGTTCGGGGACAACGACCGGCTGGCCGCGCTGGTCGCCCACCTGGTCCGGGCCGACCTGCTGGTGCTGCTCTCCGACGTGGACGGCCTCTACGACGGGGACCCGTCCAAGCCCGGCACCAGCCGGATCGCCGAGGTGCGCGGCCCGCACGACCTGGACGGCATCGAGATCGGCAGCGCGGGCAAGGCGGGCGTCGGAACCGGCGGCATGGTCACCAAGGTCGAGGCGGCCCGGATCGCCACCGGCGCGGGCATCCCGGTGGTGCTCACCGCGGCCAGCCACGCCGCCGACGCGCTGGCCGGACGGCCCACCGGCACGCTCTTCCTGCGCACCGGCAGCCGCACCTCCGGCCGGATGCTCTGGCTGGCCCACGCGAGCAGCCCGCGCGGCGCCCTGCACCTGGACGCGGGCGCGGTGGAAGCGGTCGTCTCCGGCGGCGCGTCGCTGCTGCCGGCCGGGGTGACCAAGGTCGACGGGGAGTTCGCCGCGGGTGATCCGGTGGACCTTCTTGCCGAAAACGGCCACATCGTGGCGCGCGGACTGGTCAACTTTGATGCGAGGGAGTTGCCCCGCCTGCTCGGCCGGTCCACCCGCGACCTGGCCCGGGAGTTCGGCGCCGCGTACGAGCGCGAGGTCGTCCACCGCGACGACCTGGTCGTTCTGCGCGGCTGACCGGCCGTTCGGCCGGCACCGGCCGGACGGCGCAGTGCGGTCGGGGGGCCGCCCCGTCCCGGGCGCGCCCCGGCCGCGGGCGAGGAGGGGCGCAGCCGTACCGGTCGGCCGAGGGCCGACGGGCCGGTGGGGACGACACGAGATCGCCGAACAGGAGGCCGCCGGTGGAACGCAGGCGCGAGGCAGCGCTGACCGGAGGGACGGCGGGCCGGCGGCTGACCAGCATCGACGGCGGACGCGGGGACGGCCCCGCCGAGCCGGCCGGTCCGCCGCCGCAGGGGCCCGGCGGGGCGCGCGGGCTGCGGCCGCAGCGCGCGGAGACGGCGGAACCGCCCGGCGTGCCGGAGCAGGCGCGGCTGTGGCACGTGGTGCTGAGCGTGGCCGGGCAGGCCACCCCGCTGTCCTCGCTACGGGCCTCGCTGGAGCGGCTGGCGCACGACCACTCGTTCTTCCTGACCGCCCGCTACGCGACCGACCACGCCGAGATCCGCTACTGGGAGCAGGCCCGGGACCTGCACGACGCGGCGGCGATCGCGCTGCGGCTGTGGGGCGAGCACAAGGTGACCGCGAACCTGCCGCCGTGGGAGATCGTCGGGCTGGAGGTGGTCGACCGGGCGACGTACCACAAGCGGGTGGCGGAGGGCTTCGGCGGTCCGCCGCCGCGCCTGGGCGGCGTGTACCCCTACTGACGGGCGCTGTTCGGATGCCGAAACGGTCACCGGCCGCGCGGGGGCAGTCGCTACCCTTGGCGGCATGACCAGCGACCTCGCCACCGCCGACAGCCCCGTCCTCGCCGTAGCGCGCCGAGCCAGGGAGGCCGCCGCCGCGCTCGCCCCGCTGCCGCGCCGGGTCAAGGACGCCGCGCTGCTGGCGATCGCGGACGCGCTGGTCGCCCGCAGCGCCGAGATCGTCGCGGCCAACGCCGAGGACGTGGCCCGGGCCCGGGAGGCGGGGACGGCCGAGTCGGTGATCGACCGGCTGAGCCTGACCGACGAGCGGATCGCGGCGATCGCCTCCGACGTCCGCGACGTGGCCGGCCTGGCCGACCCGGTCGGCGAGGTGGTGCGTGGCTACACCCTGCCGAACGGGCTGGACGTGCGTCAGGTGCGGGTGCCGCTCGGCGTGGTCGGCATCATCTACGAGGCCCGGCCGAACGTCACGGTGGACGCCGCCGCGCTCTGCCTGAAGTCCGGCAACGCGGTGCTGCTGCGCGGCTCCGCCTCGGCCTACCGCTCCAACACCGCGCTGGTAGCCGTCCTGCGGGACGCCGTCGAGGCGGCCGGGCTGCCGGCCGACGTGATCCAGCTCGTCCCGGGGGAGAGCCGGGACTCGGTGCAGGAGCTGATGCGCGCCCGCGGTTACGTCGACGTGCTGATCCCGCGCGGCGGGGCCTCGCTGATCCGCACGGTGGTCGAGGGCTCGACCGTCCCGGTGATCGAGACCGGCACCGGCAACTGCCACGTGTACGTGGACGCGCAGACCGACCTGGCGATGGCCGTCGCCATCCTGCTGAACTCCAAGGCGCAGCGGGTCAGCGTCTGCAACGCCGCCGAGACGCTGCTGGTGCACCAGGACGTCGCGGACGCCTTCCTGCCGCCGGCGCTGGCCGCCCTGGCGGAGGCCGGGGTGACGGTGCACGGTGACGAGGCGGTGCTGAAGGCCGCCGAGGGCAGCGGCGCCACCGTGGTGCCGGCCACCGACGAGGACTGGGGCGCCGAGTACCTCTCGTACGACCTGGCCGCGGCCGTGGTGCCCTCGCTGGACGCCGCCGTCGAGCACATCCGCCGCTGGTCCTCCGGCCACACCGAGGCGATCGTCACCACCTCGCAGGCCGCCGCCCGCCGCTTCACCCAGTTGGTGGACTCGACCACGGTAGCCGTCAACGCCTCCACCCGGTTCACCGACGGCGGTGAGTTCGGCTTCGGCGCGGAGATCGGCATCTCGACCCAGAAGCTGCACGCCCGCGGCCCGATGGGCCTGCCGGAGCTGACCAGCACCAAGTACATCGTCACCGGTGACGGGCACGTCCGCGGTTGAGGTCTGTCCGGCGGGGCCTGGGCCGGGGGAAGGCCGTCACACCTGTGTGACGGACCAACTGCCGGGACCCACAGACAAATCGCCCGGCCGGTAATACGCTGAATCCGTGGCTGAGGATGTGGGGGGCTTGCCGTACCCCGACGGCGCCGACCACGGTGGTGCGGACGACGAGTTCGCCACCGTGGTCTTCGATGAGGCCTTCGTCCGGTCCGCCGCCGTGCACGAGCCGACGGCCAAGGAGCGGCAGCTCGCCGCCGCCGAGGCGCGGTTCGAGCCGGACACCGCGGGACCGGGCTGGAGCTACGACGTACCGGTCGGCGACGGGCTGCCGCTGGAGCTGCGCCCGTACCCGAGCGGACTCGACGAGGACCACCTGTACCCCGACCCCTGGTCGGGCCCGGGCCGGGCGACCGGCCGCCGGGGCCGGCTCCGGGGGCGGGGCTACGACCCGTTGCGCGCCCGCGGGCGGTACGTGGCCCAGCAGCGCTGGCACCGGCCGGTGGCCTGGGTGCTGGCCGTGATCATGGGCGTGAGCCTGGTGGCGGTGGCGGTCGCGGCGATCTACCAGGGCGTGGGCGGCTCCTCCGGCGCGCCGCGGCGGCCGGAGTCCGGCAGCAGCAGCCCGGGCACCGACCCGCGGTCCGCGCCGGTCGAGCCGTCGCCGGTGGTCACGGCGCGCGCGGGCTGACCGGCCCCGGCCGGGGCGGGGGCGGGGCCGGGGGCGTACGCCCGGGGCGGGTGCTCGGGGAGCGTCCCCGGCAATCTGCGCGGGGGCCCTCGTGGCGGGGCTGCCGTCCGCCTACCCTGGTGGTATGGGTGACCCGCGCGAGCCTCCTGAGGGCACACCCGAGGGTGGTTCCGGGAACGAGGACGAGTTCCGGTCCGTCGTCTTCGACGAATCGTTCGTCCGGGCTGCCCGGATCCAGGAGCTGTCCGCCCGGGAGCGGCTCGCGGGCTCCTTCGGCAAGTCCACCAAGGCGCGGGTGCGGCTGGGGCCGCTGGGCACGGTGCCGCGCCAGGCGCTCGCCCTGCTGCTGCTCATCCTGCTGGCCTTCGGGGCCGCGGTGTACTTCGGGGTGAACTCGCCCAAGGGCCTCACGGAACGGCCGGCGGGCAGCCAACTGACCGTCAGCCTGGTGGCGTTGAGCCCGGCTTCGGCCGTCCGCCCGGTCGCCGACCCGGCGGATCCGTTCGCCGCGCTGCCGCCGGGGTACGGCGACGGGGCGGCCGGGCTGAACACCCCGGCCGGGGTTACCACCGGGCACTTCAGCAAGGTCGAGGTGACCAAGGCGCTGGACACCGTGCAGCGGTACCTGGTGGCCTCCTCGCTGACGCCGGCCGCGCTGGTCCGGGGCGCCACCGCCGACGTGCGGACCTTCGTGACCCCCGGTGAGCAGGTCCAGTTCGACGCCTCCGTCGCCCAGCCGGTGGACGACCGGCACCACGCGGTGACCGGCTGGATCGTCCGCTTCGACCCGGCACAGGCCGCGCTGGCCTCCGACACCGTGAAGGTGGTCGGCGCGATGCGGGTCGACGAGGCGGACAACGGCACGCTGCAGATCACCACCGACCACACCTTCGTCTACGCGCTGAAGCCGGCCGGCGCACCGGCCGGGGCGCCCGTGACCCTGGAGACCGTGCGGCGCGAGCTGACCTTCCAGTTCGACCGGGTGGATCTGGCCTCGGCGCAACTGCGGCTGGTGGACTCGGTGGTGCAGGCCGGGCCGCAGGCGTGCACCGCCTCGATGGCGGGCTTCCTGCAGCCGGTGCTGGCCACCGCTCAGGGCACCGTGGCGCCGCCGCCACCAGCGGTGGACCCGGGCAACCACGCGCAGCCGGCCTGGCAGGTGTGCGGGGTGCTGGCGGGAAGCTGAGGAGCCTGCTGGTGTGGCCGGACGGCCGGTGCGGACCTCCCTGGCGCGGACCTCCCTGGTACGGGCGGCCGGTGCCCCGGGCGGGGGCACCGGCCGTTCCGGCTTCCGGGGCTCAGTCGCCGGTGCGCTCCGAGGCTCCGTGGTCCGACGGGGAGCCGCCGCGGCCGCCGCCGGTGAAGGTGTCGCGTAGCTTGCCGCCGACGGTCGCGGCGCCACCGGCCACGTCCCGCAGCAGGCCCATCAGCGGGTCCTTGCTCTCCTTCACCGAGTTCGTGTAGTGATCGGCGGCGGCCTTCCACTGCTCGCCGACCGAGGTGTCCCGGTCGTCGGTGCGGCGCGGGTAGGCGCCGGCCATGATCGAGCGGTACTCGTCGCTCTCCGCCCACTTCTTCAGCTGGGCGACCCGGACCACCGCGAACGGGTGGGTCTGCGGCAGCAGCTGGAGCAGCTTGAGCACGCCGTCGCGCAGGTCGCCGGCCTTCTCGTACTCCTCGGCCTGCTCCAGGAAGGCGTCGACGTTCATCTCGGCCAGGTTGTGCCCGCCGGCCAGCTTCATCAGGGCCCGCATGGACGCGTGGAGGTCCTGCCCGGCGAGCAGGCCGGCCCGGTCGCTGGACAGCTCGGCCTTGCGGAACCACTCCTTGAGCGCGGTGACGAGCGCCATGATCGCCAGGTTGCCGAGCGGCACCCAGGCGATCCGGGTGGCGATGTTGGTGAGGATCATCAGCATCGTCCGGTAGACGGCGTGGCCGGACATCGCGTGGCCGACCTCGTGGCCGATGACGGAGCGCAGCTCCTCCTCGTCCAGCAGCTCGACCAGGCCGCTGGTGATCACGATGACCGGGGTGTCGATGCCGATGGTGTACGCGTTGACCGCCGGGTCCTGGGTGACGTACAGGTCCGGGACCCGCTCCAGGTCGAGCACGTAGGCGGCGTCCCGGACCATGTCGTACAGCTCCGGGAACTGGCGCTCGGAGGTCTTCACGGCGGTGGCCAGGAACATCAGCCGGATCGAGCGCTCGGAGACCAGCCCGGCGAGCTTCTTCAGGATGTCGTCGAAGCCGGACAGCTTACGCAGGGCGACCAGCGCCGAGCGGTCCGCCGGGTGCTCCCAGGCCCGGGTGGAGATCTCGGGGAAGCGCCGGCGGCGCCGGCTCGGGGCCTTCGCGGTCGTGTCGGTCATGGTGTGAGTGCCTCCTGTCGACGGCGGCTCCGGCGCAGTGGCCGGCCCCCCGCTGGTCTTCGCCTGCAACGGCTGTCTGCAACGACTGCCTGTGCAACGTCCTTGGTTGCGTACTCGTCCCCGGCGTCAGCGTACGCGCGGGTCCGCGACGCGGCGCGGGGGCCGGTGGGCGGCGCCGGTGTGAGGCCGGTTTACCCTGAATGCCCTGGAGAACCGGGACCGGACCCGGCCGCGGTACCGAGCAGTTCGAGGAGCCCCTCAGATGTCCACCGAAGCGCTGGTCAGCCTGGCCGCACCCATCTCCGACGAGGCCGGCCCGGGCCTGTTCCTGCGGATCATCGTGATCGCGTCCTTCGTCGGGATCGGCCTGCTGGTCTGGATCATGGCCCGCGCCTTCCGGGGCCAGTAGGACCTCCCCCTTTCCCCGTGAACGCTCACGCCCGGTCAGCGGCGGTGGGCCGCCGAGCGGTTGCCGTGTTACCCCCCGTACGATGACGGGTGGGCCCTCACCGGCCCGGAACAACCCCAGGTCCGTTCACCGAGCCGAGAAGGTCCCGCCGACCATGAGCACTGCTGCCGCACTCCCCGTCCTGAACCTGCTCGCCGAGGGCGAGGGGGGAAACCACGACAGCCTGAACCCGCTGCTGACGGGCGGCTCCGCGCTGTTCATCCTGATGCTCCTGCTCTTCATCGTCACCCGCTTCAACCGGGACCGCTGAGCCGGGACCACGGACCGCTCGGGGAGCGTCCGGCCAGTGGGCCGGCCGCTCCCTCACGCATCTGCGGGCAACCCCCACACGGGCGTTCCCGCACCGTGACGGGCGTCGCGTAAGGTGTGGCGGCATGGGAGAGCAGGCCGGGAATCCCGGCGGACCGGAACCGGTGAAGAAGCGCCTCGGCGTGATGGGCGGCACCTTCGACCCGATCCACCACGGCCACCTGGTCGCCGCCAGTGAGGTGGCGAGCGCGTTCCACCTGGACGAGGTGATCTTCGTCCCGACCGGGGAGCCCTGGCAGAAGAGCCACCGCCACGTCACCCCGGCCGAGGACCGCTACCTGATGACGGTCATCGCCACGGCGGAGAACCCGCAGTTCTCGGTGAGCCGGATCGACATCGACCGCCAGGGCCCGACGTACACCGTGGACACCCTGCGCGACCTGCACGCCCTGCACCCGGCCGCGGACCTCTTCTTCATCACGGGCGCAGACGCGCTCGCCCAGATCCTGTCCTGGCACGACTCCGACGAACTCTTCTCGTTGGCCCACTTCATCGGGTGCACCCGGCCGGGGCACACTCTGTCGGACGCCGGGCTTCCGGTGGGCGGGGTCTCCCTGATGGAGGTCCCGGCGCTGGCCATCTCCTCCACGGACTGCCGCAACCGGGTCGCCAAGGGCGAGCCGGTCTGGTACCTCGTCCCGGACGGGGTGGTCCGCTACATCGACAAGCGGGCGCTGTACGCGCCGCACGGGACCTGAGCCAGGAGCGGGCGTGAGCGATCGCAGCGGCAACGGCGGGCAGCAGCCGGAGGAGTGGTCCACCGGGCAGTACCAGCAGCCGTACCAGGGCCACGAGTACCAGCAGGCGCAGCCGCAGGCGTACGAGCAGCAGTACGAGCAGTACGACCAGTACGGGCAGCCGGTGTACGGGCAGGGCACCTACGGCGGCCAGGCCCAGGGCTACCAGCAGGCCCAGGGCTACCAGCAGGGGTACCAGCAGCAGACCGGGCAGTTCCCGCGGCAGCAGTCGTACGGGCAGCAGCACGACCGGTACGAGCAGTACGACCAGTACGGGCAGCCGGTGTACGCCCAGGACCCGTACGGCGGTTACCAGCAGCAGGGCTACCAGGGGTACCAGCAGCCGTACCAGGCCGCGCCGGCCGCCCCGGTGGCCGCCGAGCCGCAGCCCGAGCCGCCCGTCGCGCCGGAGGCGTCCGCGCCCGCTCCCGCGGCCCCCGCCGCCGTGCCGCCACCGCGCCGCCGTGCGTCCCGGCCGGCCGCGGAGTCGGCCCCGGCCGCGTCGGAGTCGCCCTCCGAGCAGGTCGCCGGGGCGCGGCCCGGCAAGGCCGGCGGCCGGGCGCCCAAGGACAGCTACACCACGGGCGAGTTCACCTTCGTCGACGAGGAGGCGGAGGAGTCCGAGGACGTCATCGACTGGCTGAAGTTCGCCGAGTCCCGCAGCGAGGTGCGGGCCGAGCGGCGCCGCAAGCTGAAGAACCGGCTGGTCGGCCTCGGTGTGGTGCTGGCGCTCGCGGCCGGCGGCGTGGGCGGCTACCTGTGGTTCACCGGGGACAAGCCGACGGCGGCCGCCGCGGCCGGCGGGCGGCAGGTCAACGTCGTCCACCTGCGCGACCTCCAGGGCAAGGTGTCCAGCGCACTGCTGGTCGACGACGCCTCCGGGCACAAGGGCACGGTGCTGCTGCTGCCCGACGTGCTGCGGCTGCCCGGCCCCGGCGACCCGCCGGTGACCACCGTCGGCCAGGCCATGGACGCGGTCGGCGCCTCGGCGACCCGCGACGGCCTGTCCACCGTGCTGGGCGCCCCGGTGGCCGGCACCTGGCGGCTGGACACCCCGTACCTGGAACTGCTGGTCTCCCAGCTCGGCGGCGTCCGGGTGGACACCAACGCCGCGACCTACGAGGGCGGCAAGCCGGACGGCAAGGAGCTGTCCCCGGCGGGCAAGAACACCCTGCTCAGCGGCAAGGCCGCGGTCGCGTACGCCACCCTCCAGGCGCCCGGCGAGAACCGGGACGCCCAGCTGGCCCGGTTCGGGCAGGTGATGGACGCGGTGGTGCGCACCATGCCGACGGAGTTCAAGGACGCGAAGGACGACGTGCACCGGATGAACGCGGTGCTCGACCCCTCGCTGCCCGAGGACGCCCTGGCGGGGGTGCTCGCCCAGCTCGCCCAGCAGGCCAAGGACGGCCACTTCAGCACCACCACGCTGACCGTCAAGCCGGACGGCACGCTGGACGAGGCGACCGCGGGCAAGCAGGTCAAGGACGTGCTCGGCGGCACGGTGAAGTCCGCGGCGGCCGGCGACGCACCCGCCCGGGTCTCGGTGCAGGACGCCTCCGGCAACGACGCGGCGGGCGCCGCCGCGCAGGTCCAGATCGTCAACTCGGGCCTGACGTTCATCCCGGGCGGCGCCAAGACGGCGCCGCAGGCCACCAGTGAGATCCGCTACACCGACGACGCCCGGCAGGCCGCGGCGAAGTCCCTGGCGGCCAGCCTGGGACTGCCGGACACGGCGGTGAAGAAGGTCGGCGACGCCCAGAACGCGGACCTGGTGGTCGTGCTCGGCAAGGACTACCAGCCGCCGAAGAACCAGTAGCCGGTCGGACGGTCACCGGGGGACCGGCCCCGGCCGGCCTCGGGCTTCGGCCCCCTCGGGGCCCCGGCTCGGCCCCGCTCGCCCCCGCGGCCCGGAAATGTGTTCCGGGGCCGCAGGGGCGGCGTGAGATCCTGGAAGGCGACCCCGGCCGTGCGCCGGGGCCGCCCCAAGCCGCCGAGCCGGAAGAACACCGTGACCGTCACCGACCACAGCCAGCAGCTCATCACCGTCGCCGCGCAGGCGGCGGCCGACAAGCTCGCGCACAACATCATCGCCTTCGACGTCAGCGAGGTGCTGTCGATCACCGACGCCTTCCTGATCGCCTCCGCGAACAACGACCGCCAGGTCCGCTCGATCGCCGAGGAGATCGAGGACCAGCTGCGCGAGCAGCTGGACATCAAGCCGGTGCGCCGCGAGGGCGAGCGCGAGGGCCGCTGGATCCTGCTCGACTACCTGGACATCGTCGTGCACGTCCAGCACTCCGAGGAGCGCTCCTTCTACTCGCTGGACCGCCTCTGGAAGGACTGCCCCGAGCTGCCGCTGCCCGCGGACGCCATGGAGTCGCGCAACCGTCCCGACGCCATCACCGACGCGGCCGGCAACGCCGTCGCCCCGGCCGACGACTTCGGCAAGCCCGAGGATCTGCACTGAGCAGGGACGCGCGGGGCCCGCGCATCGTCTTCTGGCGGCACGGCCAGACCTCCTGGAACCTCGAATCGCGGTTCCAGGGCACCACGGACATCGAGCTGACCGGCCAGGGCGTCCTGCAGGCCCAGCGGGCGGCCCGGCTGCTCTCCGGCCTGCGCCCCGACCTGCTGATCTCCTCGGACCTCAAGCGCGCCCGGCGCACCGCCGAGGAGCTGGCCGCGGTCACCGGGCTGGACGTGCAGCACCACGAGGGTCTGCGGGAGACGTACGCGGGCTCCTGGCAGGGCCTGGCCAACGCCGAGATCCGTGAGCGCCACCCGGAGGAGTACGCGGCCTGGGCGGCGGGGGAGCCGGTGCGGCGCGGCGGCGGCGAGCTGTCCACGGAGGTCGCCGACCGCTCGGTGCCGGTGGTGCTGGAGGCCGTCGCCAAGCTGCCGGAGAACGGCACGCTGGTCGTGGTCAGCCACGGCGGCACCATCCGGACCATGCTCGGGCGGCTGCTGGGCCTGGAGCCGCCCCTGTGGGAGTGCTTCGGCGGGCTGTCCAACTGCTGCTGGTCGGTGCTCGGCAAGGGGGCGCGCGGTTGGCGGCTGCTGGAGCACAACGCGGGCACGCTCCCGCAGCCGGTCATCGGCGACGACACCTGACGGCACTCGGTGACGGGGGCTCCGGGGGCCCGGAAGGAGCGGATTTCGCAGTTCCGGGCCTGACCAGCTAGAGTCTTCCTCGTTCGCAGGGAAGGAACGCGGCCCGGAAGGGAAGCGGGAGATCCGGTGAGTGCGGGGCTATAGCTCAGTTGGTAGAGCGCTTGCATGGCATGCAAGAGGTCTGGGGTTCAATTCCCCATAGCTCCACTCCGCATCGGCGGTCGTGGTCAGCAGGAGTTCGGGGCCAGGGTCACCAGTGTCGCGGGGCTATAGCTCAGTTGGTAGAGCGCTTGCATGGCATGCAAGAGGTCTGGGGTTCAATTCCCCATAGCTCCACAGCAGTTCGGGAGGCCGTCACCCGGTGGGTGGCGGCCTCCCGGGTTTCCGGGGGCTCCTGCGGGTTTCCGCTGGCTCCTGCGAGCTTCCCCGGGATCCCGCTCGGCTTCCCTCTACGGCGCGCAGGTGTGGGTCCAGCCGCCCGGCGGCAGGGAGTCGAGCCGCTCGACCAGCTCCCGGTCCTCCGGGGTCTCCGGGACGTACACGACGATGTAGCACTCCGGCACGCCCGGCATCGTCAGGTAGGTGGCGTTCAGCCGCACCACACCGAGCTCCGGGTGGCGGAAGGTCCGCTGCAGGGTCTGCGGCGGTGACACCTCCTGGCGGGCCCACAGCTCCCGGAACACCTCGCTGCCGGCCGACAGCCGCTGCACGTGCTCCTCCCAGGCGGGCTCGCCGACGTGCTTGCCGTACGCGGAGCGCAGCACCGCCACCATCCGCGGCAGGGTCACCTCCGGGTTCTCGCACGGATTGCAGCACGTCGGCGCGGTCAGCATGCACCAGAGGCTGTTGAAGAAGACCCCGTGGGACGGGCGCATCCGCTCGGTGCCGAACAGCGACCGGTAGGGCCGGTTGAAGCTCAGCACGTCGAACCGGGTGTTGGAGACCGCCGCCGGCAGCGGGGCGAGCGAGTCCAGGATCACCTGGATCGACGGGCTCAGCTCCGGCGGGGCCGGCTGCGCGAGGGGCGAGGGCGACATCCCGGCCAACCGGAACAGGTGCTGGCGCTCGGTGCCGTCCAGCCGCAGCGCCCGGGCCACCGCCAGCAGCACCTGCTCGCTCGCGTTGATCGGCCGCCCCTGCTCCAGCCACGTGTACCAGGTGACCCCGACCCCGGCGAGCTGTGCGACCTCCTCGCGCCGCAGACCCGGCGTACGGCGGCGCAGCCCGGGCGGCAGGCCGACGTCCTCGGGGGTGACCCGCGCCCGGCAGGCCTTCAGGAAGCGGGCCAGCTCGGTGCGACGGCGTTCGCGGTCGCCCGCGGCGGTGGGGAGTTCCTCCAGGACGGTCATGCCGTCCATCGTGCCGCAGCGCGCCCGGACGATACAGGTGCTGCCAGTACCAGGATCGGCAGGCTCTAACCACCAGTACCGGCACGGCCCCAGGCTGGCGGCCATGACGGACATCCAGATCCGGCCCGGCGTGGCCGGAGACGCCACCGGGGCCCCGGCCGTACGCCCCGGGCTGCTCCTCGCGCTCGTCCTGTGCGGGCAGTTCATGGCCGTGCTCGACGCTTCCATCGTCAACGTCGCGGTGCCCACCATCCGGACCGACCTGGGCGCCTCCGGCGCCGCCCTGCAACTCGTGATCGCCGGCTACACCATCGCCTACGCGGTCCTGCTCATCACCGGCGCCCGGCTCGGCGCCCGTCACGGCTTCAGCCGGCTCTTCCAGCTGGGCCTGGCCGCCTTCACCGCCACCTCGCTGGCCTGCGGCCTCGCCCCGACCACCGGCTGGCTGATCGCCTTCCGACTGTTCCAGGGCGCGGGCGCGGCGCTGATGGTGCCCCAGGTGATGAGCCTGCTGCAGCGCACCTTCACCGGCGCCGCCCGTACCCGGGCGATCGGCCTCTACTCGGCGGTGCTGGCCGTCGGCGTCGCGTTCGGGCAGGTGCTCGGCGGGGTGCTGGTCAGCGCCGACCTGTTCGGCACCGGGTGGCGGCCGGTGTTCCTGGTCAACGTGCCGATCGGGCTGGTGCTGCTGGCGGCGGGCGCCCGGCTGCTGCCACGGCTGCCCGGCGACGCCTCGCGCGGCTTCGACGTCCCCGGCCTGGTGGTGCTGGGCGCGGCGCTCGGCCTGCTGGTGGTGCCGCTGGTGCTCGGCAACGAGCTCGGCTGGCCGGTCTGGGGCTGGGTGATGATCGCGGGCAGCGTGCTGCTGTTCGGCCTGTTCACGGTGGTCGAGCGCGGTGTCGCCCGGCGCGGCGGGCAGCCGCTGATCCCCGGGCGGGTGCTGCGCGCGCCCGGGCTGCGCCCGGCGGCGGCCGGACTGTTCACGATCATGGCGGCGTACGCGGGCTTCATGTTCGCCTTCGCCCTGCACCAGCAGGCGGCCCTCGGGCACAGCGCGTTGCGGGCCGGGCTCTGCTCGGCGCCCGTCGCGATCGGCTTCGGCCTGTCCAGCCTGCGCTGGCACCGGCTGCCGGGCCGGCTGCACGGGATGCTGCCGTCGGCCGCCGGAGTGCTGCTCGGGGGCGGATACCTGCTGCTGGGGGTGCTGCTCGGCGGCGGGGCCGGGATCGGAGCCGTGGTGCTGGCGGAGACGGCCGCGCTCGGCCTGGCCGCGGGCTTCGCGTACGCGCCGCTGTTCGCCCGGGCGCTCGCGGGGGTGGCGCCCGAGGACGCGGCCGATGCCAGCGGGGTGACGGTGACCGTCCTCCAGCTCGGGCAGGTGATCGGGGTCGCGGTGCTCGGCTCGGTGTTCCTCGGGCAGGTGGACCTGCCGGCTCCGGCCGCCGACTCGGGGCACGCGCTGCTGGTCACCCTGGCGGTCAACGCGGTGGTGGTGCTCGTCGGGGCGGGCTTCGCCGAGCGCAGTCGGCGGGTGGTGGGCTGACGGGGCCGTCGCCGGGTGGTCGGGGGGCCGGGGCGGGGGTGCCCTCGGGTGGCCGCGGGCGGGGGTGCCCTCGGGCGGGCCGGCTGGTTGGGCTGGCTGGTCCGGCCGGCCCGGCTGCCTCGGGAAACGGATTTCAGGAGCACGCCCCGGACCGTGTAAAGTAGTCGATGTCGCCGAGGGAAACCGGACGGAAACGACGGGAAACCCGGTGACATCGCAGGTCAAGGGGCTATAGCTCAGTTGGTAGAGCGCTTGCATGGCATGCAAGAGGTCTGGGGTTCAATTCCCCATAGCTCCACAGTCGTTGAGAGCCGCCCCCCCGGTACGGGGGGCGGCTCTTGGCCGTTGTGTGCATGCCATCGGCGGGCGGGCCGCAAAGACCGCTACCGTCGTGCCATGGCCGATCTGCAGCGAAGGCGGAACGAGGAGCTGGCCCGGATACTGCACCAGCTCGGCTGGAGTCCGGAACGGCTCGCCCGTGAGGTGAGCCTCGCCCTGCCGCCGGGCCTGGCGATCAGCTCCACCGCCCCCTACAAGTGGCGTGACCGTGGCATGGTGCCGCGCAGCCCGCACGACCAGACCGTCTGCGAGGTGCTCAGCCGCACCCTCGGCATGGCCGTCACCTACGAGCAGCTCTGGGGCCGGATGGGCGGCCACCGCGGAGCCAAGATCCTCTCGCCCCGGCTGCTCACCGACCCGTGGACCGCCGACACCGCCCAGACCGCGCTGCGCGAGGCCGCCACCGACGCCGGACCGGTGCGCCTCACCGACCTCTTCCGCAGCGCCGACCTCGACCACGCCGCCGAACGGCTCTCCTCGCCGCCCCCACCGGTCGGCGGCGGCGAGGGCGCGCTGCGCGTCGACCCCTCGCTGGCCGGTGAACTCGGCCTGTCCTACCGCAGCAAGCAGCGCCTCGAACGCTCCTGCGGCGGCGGTCTCGTCCTCGGCCCCACCCGGGCCGAACTCGCCATGCTGGCCAAGCTGTTGGAGCTCGGCGCGTACGACGAACGGCTCGGCCGCGAGCTGTACGGCACCGCCAGCAGGCTCGCCCGCCTGGCCGGCTGGGCCGCGTACGACCTCGGCCACGACGCGGCCGCCCAGCGGGCCTTCGTCGCCGCGCTGCGCGCCGCCCACGTCAGCGGCGAACCCCGGCTCGGCGTCGCCGGGCTCGGCGCGCTGGTGGTGCTCGCCACCCAGGGCAGCGGTGGGCGCGGCCTGGACGCCGTCACCGCGCTGCGCACCGCCCTGGAGGCCCACGGCCCCGAGCTCACCCCCACCTGTCGGGCCCGCCAGCTCGGCCGGATCGCCCGCGCCCACGGCCGCCGCGGCGAGGCCGAGCAGGCCGAGGCGGCCGCCGCCCGGGCCTTCGCCGAACTCGACGGCGTGCCCGGCAGCGAGGAGGCCCGGGCCGACCTCGCCGGGATGGTGGGGGAGGGACGGCTCGCGCTCGGCCAGCACCGGATGGCCAAGGGGCTGCTCGCCGAGGCCGTCGCGGGGCTCGGACCGGGCCGGGCCCGTGCCAAGGCGATGCTGATGGTCCGCCTCGCCGAGGCCCACCGGCGCCTCGGCGACCAGCGGGAGGCAGCCCGGACGGCGGGGCTGGCGCGGGCGCTGGCGGCGGGGATGCAGTCGGAGCGGCTGGCCAGGGCGCTGCGGGACTTCGAGGCGGCGGGGCGGGCGGCGGCTCGGTGAGGGGGCGGCCCTCGGGCTGAGAGCCGGGGCCGCGTGCCGGGGGCGTCCGCCGGGGACGTGGTCGGTGGGTGAATGGGGGCGCGGATGGGGCGTGGTGCGCGGCGTGGTGCGAGGTGTGGTGCGAGGCGTGGTGCGCTGGGTGGGACGGCCAGGAGCGCCCTGACCCGCTTGCGGTACCCTGAGCCCATGCGAACCGTGCGCCTGCTCCTTAGCCGGCCGCGCTGACCAGGACCGGCTGCGCCCTCGGGCGGTGCCGGAGTCGGCGTGGCGTCCCCTCCTGCGAGGGGACTTTTTGTTTTCCGCCCCCGCCCGCGTCGTGGGACGGGTCCACGGTCGGCCGCGTCGCGCGGTTCGCCAACTGACACCGATGGAGCTTGAAGGACCATGAGCGAGACGACCCCTGCGTCCGGCGCGGCCGAGACCGCGACCGAGCCGTTCCGGTACAGCGCCGCGCTGGCGGCGGAGATCGAGTCCCGCTGGCAGGACATCTGGGAGAAGGAGGGCACCTTCCACGCCCCCAACCCCACCGGTGAGCTGGCCGACCCGTCCGCCGGTGACGTCGCCGCGAAGCCGCACAGCTTCATCATGGACATGTTCCCGTACCCCTCGGGCGCGGGCCTGCACGTCGGCCACCCGCTGGGCTACATCGCCACCGACGTCTTCGCCCGCTACCAGCGGATGACCGGCCACAACGTGCTGCACACGCTGGGCTACGACGCCTTCGGCCTGCCCGCCGAGCAGTACGCCGTGCAGACCGGCACCCACCCGCGGGTCTCCACCGAAGCCAACATCGCCAACATGCGCCAGCAGCTGCGCCGGCTGGGCCTGGGCCACGACCCGCGCCGCTCGATCTCCACGATCGACCCGGACTACTACCGCTGGACGCAGTGGATCTTCCTGCAGATCTTCAACTCCTGGTACGACGAGGCGGCCGGCAAGGCCCGTCCGATCGCGGAGCTGGTCGCCCGGTTCGAGGACGGCACGCGTGAGGTGCCGGGCGGGCGTGACTGGGCCGCGCTGTCCGCCGCCGAGCGCGACGAGGTGCTGGGCGAGTACCGGCTGGCGTACGCCAAGGAGGTGCCGGTCAACTGGTGCCCCGGTCTGGGCACCGTACTGGCCAACGAGGAGGTCACCGCGGACGGCCGCTCCGAGCGCGGCAACTTCCCGGTGTTCAAGTCCAACCTGCGCCAGTGGATGATGCGCATCACCGCGTACTCCGACCGTCTGATCTCCGACCTGGACCTGCTGGACTGGCCCGAGGCCATCAAGCTGCAGCAGCGCAACTGGATCGGGCGCTCCGAGGGTGCCCGGGTGGACTTCGCCGCACCCGGTGACCAGAAGATCACCGTCTTCACCACCCGGCCCGACACCCTGTTCGGCGCCACCTACATGGTGCTGGCGCCCGAGCACGGCCTGGTCGACTCGATCGTCCCCGCCGCCTGGCCCGGGGGCGTGCCGGCCGAGTGGACCGGCGGCGCCGCCACGCCCGCCGAGGCCGTCGCGGCCTACCGCGCCGCTGCCGCCGCCAAGTCGGACGTCGAGCGCCAGGTCGACGCCAAGGTCAAGACCGGTGTCTTCACCGGTGCCTACGCCGTCAACCCGGTCAGCGGCGAGTCCGTCCCGGTGTTCATCGCCGACTACGTGCTGATGGGCTACGGCACCGGCGCGATCATGGCCGTCCCCGCCCACGACCACCGCGACTTCGCCTTCGCCCGCGCCTTCGCGCTGCCGATGCGCTGCGTCGTCGAGCCGACCGACGGGCGCGGCTCGGACCCGGCGCAGTGGGACGACGCCTTCGACACCTACGACTCGGTCATCGTCAACTCGGAGCGGACCGAGGGCGGTTCGGTGCTGTCCCTGAACGGGCTGAGCGTCGTCGACGCCAAGGCCCACGTGACCGCGTGGCTGGCCGAGCGCGGCATCGGCGAGGGCACCGTCAACTACCGCCTGCGCGACTGGCTGTTCAGCCGCCAGCGGTACTGGGGCGAGCCCTTCCCGATCGTCTACGACGAGGACGGCGTGATGCACGCGCTGCCCGAGTCGATGCTGCCGGTCGAGGTCCCCGAGGTCGACGACTACTCGCCGCGCACCTACGACGCGTACGACTCCGCCTCCTCGCCGGAGACCCCGCTGTCGCGCAACGAGGACTGGGTCAACGTCGAACTGGATCTGGGTGACGGCGTCAAGCGGTACCGCCGCGAGACCAACACCATGCCCAACTGGGCCGGTTCCTGCTGGTACGACCTGCGCTACGTCGACCCGACGAACACCGAGGCCGTGGTGGACCCGGCCAACGAGGGCTACTGGCTGGGCCCGACCGAGGCCAAGCCGGGCGGCGGTGCCGACCTGTACGTCGGCGGCGCCGAGCACGCCGTGCTGCACCTGCTGTACGCGCGCTTCTGGCACAAGGTGCTGCACGACCTGGGCCACGTCTCCTCGGTCGAGCCGTTCCACAAGCTGTTCAACCAGGGCATGATCACCGCGGACGTCTACCGCGACGAGCGCGGCTTCCCGGTGCCCGCCGCCGAGGTCGAGGAGCGCGACGGCAAGTACTTCTGGCAGGGCGAGCCGGTCAAGCGCGAGGCCGGGAAGATGGGCAAGTCCCTGAAGAACGCCGTCGCCCCGGACGAGATCGCCGACGAGTACGGCGCGGACACGCTGCGCCTGTACGAGATGTCGATGGGCCCGCTGGACGTCTCCCGTCCGTGGGACACCCGGGCCGTCGTGGGCTCGTACCGCTTCCTGCAGCGGCTGTGGCGCAACATCGTGTCGGAGGGCACCGGCGAGCTGGTCGTCACGGAGGAGGAGCCGGACGAGGCGACCCTGCGCGCCCTGCACAAGGCCATCGACGGCATCCGCGGTGACATGGCCGCACTGCGCTTCAACACGGCCGTGGCCAAGGCGATCGAGCTGAACAACTTCCTGGTGAAGCGCGGCTCCACGCCGCGGGCGGTGGCCGAGCAGCTGGTGCTGATGGTCGCGCCGCTGGCCCCGCACATCGCCGAGGAGCTGTGGCGCCGACTGGGCCACGGCGAGTCGCTGGCGCACGCCGACTACCCGGTCGCCGACCCGGCGTACGTGGTCGACGAGACGGTGACCTGTGTGGTGCAGATCAAGGGCAAGGTCAAGGCCCGGCTGGAGGTCGCGCCCGGCATCACGGACGCGGAGCTGGAGGCGCTGGCGCTGGCGGATCCCGCGGTGGTCGCGGCGATCGGTGACGCGACGGTGCGGAAGGTGATCGCGCGGGCGCCGAAGCTGGTCAACATCGTGACCGGGTGAGTTCGGAGCTGTTCGGCGTTTGATCGTCGGCGCGTGACTGATTGATCGGTGCGCGATGATCGGCGCGTGCTGAGCAGTGCTTGCTGATCGGTGTGTGCTGATCGGTGTGTGATCGGCTGGGCGGGTGTCCTTCGGGGCGCCCGCCCGGTCCTTTTCCCGGGACCGTCCGGGCGGTGGGGGGCCGCGCCCTCGGGGAGATCCCCGATCTGTCCCTGATCTCCGGCTGCCGGGCCCGTTCGGAGCTCCTCGGACCCGGTGCGGCGGCTACCGTGGAACCCTCGGCATCGCGGCCCGGGTTGGGCCGGGTGGGGGCCGGAACGGTGGCGGAAGGTGACGCGCGATGGACGTGTTCGGCGTGATGATCGGCTTGGTCCTGCTCTTCGGGATCGCGACCCTCGTGCTGGCGGTGGTCGGTACCGTCAAGGCCGCCAAGGCCGTCGCCGCGAAGGTCGAGAAGCACGAGGCCAACGCCCGGCGCGCCGTCCAGACCGCCACCCTCAAGGCGAAGACCTACACCAAGGTCGGCCCGCCGGCGCAGATCGCCACCGTCCGACTCAAGCTGCGGACCTCGTTGGACGGCACCCGGCAGGTGCTGGAGGGCGGGCTCGCGCAGGACAGCCAGCTCGGCGAGTCCCTCGCGCTGCTGACCCGGCTCGACGTGCACGCGGCCGAGCTGGACGGCGAACTGCGGCTCCTGGAGCGCGAACCGGACACCGCGCGGACCGCGGCCAAGCTGCCGGAACTGCGGGAGCGGGCGGAGCGGATCACCCACGCGGCGGAGACCATGCGGTGGGCGGCGCAGGACAGGATGCACCGGTTCGCGGACGACGAGCTGAGCCGGCTGAGCCAGGAGTGCGAGAGCGAGGCGGGGGCGCTGCGGCACTGGGACACGGTGGGGAGCGGGGGCGCCGGCGCTGGGGTCGGTGGTGCCGGTACGGGCGCTTCGGCTGGGTCGGCGGCTCGGTCGGCCGGTGCGGGTGGTGCTGCTGGGGCCCCGGGCGGCGGGGCTGCCCGGGCCGGGCTGACGGACGGGAAGGGGCGGCCGAGCGCGGAGGACCTGCTCGGGCTGGCCGACCCGCTGGCGAAGCTGGCGCAGCGCCTGCGGAAGCCCTCGACGGGGCCTTCGACGGGGCCTTCGACGGGGTCTTCTGCGGGGTCTTCTGCGGGGCCCTCGACGGGGCCTTCGGCGGGCTGAGTCCGGGTCGTGTCGGGGCCTTCCCCGGGAGCGTCGGAGCCTCCGGCCCGGCGAGGGGACGGACGCTGTCGTCCCGGACGAACGGGGAGTAACCTCCGGCTCATGCCCTCCGACCTCGCACTCGTCACCGATTCCACGGCCTATCTGCCGCAGGAGGCCGTCGACCGGCACGGGATCACGGTGGTCCCGCTGAGCGTCGCGGTCGGCGACTCGGTCCTCTGCGAGGGCGTCGAGATCTCCCCGAAGGACGTCGCCGAGGCGCTGCGCGGCAAGCAGCGGGTGACCACCTCCCGGCCCAACCCGGAGACCTTCGCCGCCACCTACCGGGCGGCCGCCGAGGCCGGGGCCACCGGGATCGTGTCCGTGCACCTCTCCGGCGAACTGTCCGGCACGGTCGAGGCCGCCCGACTGGCGGCCGCGAAGGCGCCCGTACCGGTCCGGGTGGTGGACAGCCGGCTGGTCGGCATGGCCCTCGGCTACGCGGTGCTGGCGGCGGCCGGGGCGATCGAGGCCGGCCGGGGCCTGGCGGAGGCGGCCGAGGCGGCCACCGGGCGGGCGGCCGGGACCAGCGGCTTCTTCTACGTGGACACCCTGGAGCACCTGCGCCGGGGCGGGCGGATCGGGGCGGCGCGGGCGCTGCTCGGGTCGGCGCTGGCGGTCAAGCCGCTGCTGCACCTGGACGGCGGGCGGATCGAGCCGCTGGAGAAGGTGCGGACGGCGTCGCGGGCGATCGCGCGGCTGGAGGAGATCGCGGTCGAGCGGTCGGGGGAGGACGAGGTGGACATCACCGTCCACCACCTGGCGGCCGAGGAGCGGGCCGAGCCGCTCGCGGAACGGCTGCGGGCGCGGGTGCCGGGGCTGCGGGACCTGTACGTGGGGGAGGTCGGGGCGGTGATCGGCGCCCACGTCGGGCCGGGACTGCTCGCGGTGGTGGTCGCTCCGCGCTGAGGCAGGGCGGAGCTTGCCCCGGAGCGGGGCGCGTCGGTCAACGTGGGCATGGGCCGACCACCCGTGTGAGTGACGTTTTTTATCCACAGCCCCCGGGTTGTCCACAGGCTTTCAGTGTTTTCTGCGCCCTCGCCGGACGGCTCCTAGCGTCCTCGCCATGACGACCATGGGCCTGGGCGCGGCGAAGCGCCAAGCGATCAACGAGACGGTGCGGCTGCGGATGGCGGCGCTGCTGCCGACGGACGAGGAACCGGTGGAGGCCGCGGCGCCTGCTGTTCCCCCTTCGCAGCCTCCTCCGTCTTCGCCGTCCCCGCCCTCCGCTGCTTCCTCTCCGGCGGCAGCTGCGGGGACGGGGAAGCCGGTGGCGCTGCCTCCGGGGGCAGTGGACGTGCCCGACCCGCCGGACGCAGGGGCGGCGCGGCTGCGGCTCGCCCCGGTGCTGGCACTCGACCGGCGCGCGGTGGCCGGGCTGGCCATCCTGCTGCTCTTCGCGGTGGGCTACGCCGTGCAGCACTTCTGGCTGGCCAGGCCGGAGGCGGTGGCCGTTCCGGCGCTGGTGGCCGCCTCCGCGCCGCCCGAGTCGGGCTCGCCCGCCGCCGATGCCACGCCCGGCAGCGGGGCCGGGCCGCCCGAGGCCGCTTCGGCCCCGGGCGCGGGGCCCGCCGTCGTCATCGACATCGGCGGTCGGGTCCATCTGCCGGGCCTGCACACCCTGCCCGGGGGATCGCGGGTGGCCGACGCCCTGCGGGCCGCGGGCGGTCCGCTGCCGGAGACGGACACCCGGGGTCTCAACCTGGCCCGCGTCCTGACGGACGGGGAACAGATCCTGGTCGGCGAGCCGGCGCAGGCTCCGGTTCCCGTCCAGGCTCCCGGAGGCGCCGGTGGTCCGCCCGGGGCCGGCCCGCCCCGACCACCCGTCAGCCTCAACCGCGCCACTCTCGAACAGCTCGACGCCCTGTGTCGGACAGCCGTGAGGATTTCCTCAGCTGCCCGTGTGACCAGCATAAGGAAACCTTCTCCGCACGGCCCAGAACAAGGTTCTGAGCGGCAAAGATTTCCGATTCCCCCGGAACGCTCGGGGTCGATCGCGTTCGCCCGCGAGAGCGAATCGCTCCAGAGGCAAATCCCGCGCCTGCGGGGTCGAGGCTTCCTGGCCAGAGGGCCATTCTGGATCACGTCAGCCTGTGAGGCGAGACTGCCGGGCCTTTTTCGTTCGGGTGTTGGTGACGGCTCGGTAGGCCGCTTCGGCGAGGTGGCTGATCTCGACGCGGTCCATGAGGGTGCGGGTGATGGCCTCCTTGCCGCTAAGAACGGCTTCGATGGCGGACTCACGGATGAGGTCGGAGAGTGCGGAGATGCTGCCGTCCGTGCGGTCGTAGAGGTACGGCGCGAGGCGGGCGAGCAGGCCGGGTTCGTGGTGGTAAAGCGAGAGGGCGTCTTCGAACGCCTTGATGGTGGCGACCCACTCGGTTCGGTCAGTGTCGCTGGTCCCGAACTTCTTGACCTGGTACAGGGAGTTACGCCCGGAGGTCTGGGTGGCCTGGTTCCCGACGCGACCTTCCAGGAACAGGCCACTCTTCTTGAGGTCGGCCCCCGTATAGACGAAGGTCGCAGCTGTGTGGTTGGCCAGGTACTTCAAGTGCTCGTTCGCCACACGGCCTTCGCGCGCCGAAAGATCGAGGAAGTGGGCGTCATCGATGATCACTAGCTCTGTGCCCACCATCTCGAGGACCCTGAGGACCGCATCGGTGATCTGTGTCTTCGTAGACCCCGGGCGATAGGGCATCGCGACGTAGTGCGCGAGGAGGGTCGACAGGTCCTTGGGAGTGGCCTGTGTGGGCACGTTGAGGTAGACGACAGGCGTGTAGTCGACAAGCATCCCGTCGACCTGGTAGCCGACCGCGAACTTCTCAGGATGCCGACGCCGAAGGCGCCGTTCGTGGTCGGCGGCGAACAGCTTGACCAGGGTGGACTTACCGATGGTCGGGGGGCCGTCCAGGACGATGCCGCGCCTGGCACCGGCCGCCTGGTCGGCGTTGGCGAGCATCCGGCGCCGGATGACCGCGTGAAGGCGTTGCATCTGCGCGGTCCGCACCAGCACCAGGGCGCTGTGGTAGGCGTGACGCTGCTCGTCCAGCAGCTCCCGGTCGTTTTCCGGTAGCTCCTTGTACACCGCGTACGGCGGCAGTTCGGGGCGCGTGGGGAGCGGTGCGTCGACGTAGGCACGCCACTGCTCCTTCGTCCGGGGTTCGGAAAGTCCCGGGTGGGCGAAGTACCGCATCATCTCTCTCCCGGCTGCCAGATTTCGGCAGCCTTGATCGTGGTCGGGTCGATGTCCCAGGCGCCCTCGTCGTCCTGGTCGGATTTCCCGTGGCCCTGGATGACGGTGAGCGGCGGGTGGTCGTCAACGGCCGGCCGGAACCGGTTCTGGTCGGTGGCCTGCGCGGCGGCTCGGGTGCGGTCGCGGAAGGACCGCTTGCGGTCCGTGCGCCACGTTTCGGGAGCGTCGAGACGGTTCTGCAGATCGACCAGGGCGGCTGCGATCTGGTCCTGGTCGTCGGCTCCGTGGCCGCGGGCGGCGACGAGGCGGCGCGCTTCCCGCAGGGTGATGTCGGTGAACGGCTGGTGCTCGGACAGCGCATGCGTCCACCGCAGGACGTGCCACCGGCCGTCCGCGGGGTCCAGGAAGAACGCCTGGGACACATTCCGAGGGTCGTATCGGATCGGCCAGAGGCCGTCCGGATAGGGAGCCGTGGCATTGCGGTACTGGTAGAGCACCGGAGCGTTGTAGGTGAGGTAGTTCAGCTGGACGCCGCCGGGTTGGATTGTGCGGCCCTCGATCGGCAGGAGTTCGTAGTACATATTCGGGTCACGCGGGCACGCCACGAGGCCAGCCGCTCTGATTGCTGACCGATACGCCTCGTTCGGCGACATCCGCAGCGCAGGGAAGCCGTGCAGGTGCAATCCAGCGTGGTGGTCCCGCTGGTAGACCCCGATGACGTACTCGGCGAAGAATTCATCCAGGTCATCAATGGTCCAGCGGGCCTGCTCGTCCACGGTCAGGCCACGCTCGATGACGTTGCTGCCCTTGTAGCCAGCCGTGTGCTCGGAGAACTGGGACCTGATCCTGCCGAACAGTCGTTCAACCTGGGGCTTGTCGGTAGGAGTGAGCTTTCGGGCGTCCTGGAGGCTGATTCCCCAGCGGACGCACGCGCGCCGCAGGACCTCGCTCTTGTACGGCTTCCCGTGGTCGTACAGCAAGGTCTCCGGGTAGACGACCGGTCGGGCCGCGGCCTCGGCGAGACGTTCGTCCAGGCCGACCTTCCGTTCGAACGGGACCATCAGGGCGCGGTACCGAAGAGCGTCCTCCCAGCCGGACCGCATCGGTTCCGGCGTCATCACGTCGGACAGCAGCAGGCCGATATCGATTCCCTTGGTGCCCTCGGGGGTGAGCCGCCAGGCCAGGATCGAGCGCGTCGCCACGTCGAGAGCAATCGTCAGTTCGACGCGCATCGTTGTTCCGGTTCCCGGGTCGAACGCCATCACGTCGAGCGGCGTGGTGTCGAGCATCACGACCTCACCCGGGCGCGTCGCGATTACGTTGCCGAACGGGCGATTCGGCTGGTTGCCGGCCTGCTGGCGCCGCAGAGCGGGCCCGGCGGGACTGTGGCGGACCAGGAGATCCACGGCGCGACGGAACACGTCCCGGCTGGGCATCGGCACGGTTCCGGGCCCGTACGCCTCGTCCAGGCGGTTCTGGGTGCGCCGGTAGAACCGTCCGCCGATCGTCGCCGAGCTGTCGCTCTTCTCCGCGGCGGCCTGCTCCTGGATAGCCTGCACTACCCGCGGATCGACATTCCGCAAGGGGTTGCTGATGCGGGCCTTGCGCTTGTCCACCAGCGCCCACAGGCCCTCTTCGCGGTAGGCACGCCGCAGCTGCCGGATGCGGCGCGCGGTCAGCCCGAGCTCCGCCGCCTTCGCGGCCTCGCGTTCCACCAACGGCCGCTCCGGCCTGAACTGCTCACGCGGTTCGCCTTTGCCGGCCCGCAGGGAGTCGCCGGATCGGTACCCGGTCGCCAGCTCCAGTAGATGCCCCTCCAGATCCAGCGCACTCTGCCGGACAGCAGGGTCGAGCGCGGCGAGCACACCGTCCGGGTCCACGTCCCCCGTGTCACTGCCTGCACATGGAGCGGGGGGATCCACGTCCTGCCGGAAGGAAGGGTCCACGAGCAGGATCGAAAGCATGATCGTCTGGATGCGGCCGGTCTCGGACCGCAGCTGGACAGTTGCGCCGTCCACGCGGGCGACCTGGTGCCGCTCGTCCTCGAAGGAGATCCAGTCCGCCACGGCGATCCGATGCACGCTCACCGAACGCCTCCCACGGCACGGACCCAGGTGGAGTCCGCGAGCGGGCGCGACATGTCGAACACCAGCTGATGGCGCCACATCAGGTGGAACGCGACCGCCCGCGCCACCTCGGGAACGGCCTGGAACGCCACCAAGTCCCCGAACGCCACCGGGTTCTGTGCCACGGTCATCAGCGCGTCGACGAGGCCTTCTCCCGCGTGCAGCGGCCGACGGTAGCCGGCGAGCCACGACACGGTGGCCAGCCGCAGCGGATCCGGCTCGCTGACCATCTCGTAGTCCCAGCCCAGTCGATCGCACACCGCAGCAGTCCGCTCGCGCTGCAACACCGTCTTTGGCACGTCCGCGAACCGGCCGGCCTTCACGTCCACCAGGAGCACGGAGCCGTCGAACCGCCGCGCGAACAAGTCCGGAACGTGCGACCAGCGTCCGTGCTCATCCTCGCCCAGCAGCGTCATCGGCTGGCTCACGAAGGCCGCCACCCTCGGGTCGAAGTCCAGGAGCGTCATCCACTGCGATTCGAGAAAGCTCTCGTACTCGACCATCCGCCCCGTACTCGCCGACCAGTACGAACCCGGCGTGTGCCGCTGCCCCTTGTAGGACGGGATGCTTCGTACGGGAAAGCCGTGCTCGAATGGCACTTCGGCCGCCTCCTTGGCCGCCACCAGACGCTCGTCGCCAGCCTCATCGCAGAAATGGACCATGACCGAGCCCCGAAGCCCAGAGAGCGGCTGTACCACCTGACTTCTCACACGTACTCCTCCTCCTGGTCGCGAGGTCCTCGAACCCACCCGCCTACTCCTCTCTGTCGTCCACCAGGCCAAGGCCCCACTCCAGCAAGGCATCCGAGATCTTGGCCTCGACCTTCCTGCGGTACTGCCACCAGCCGTGACCAGTCGCGGGCAAATGCCAGGCGCCCGCGTACGCGGGCGCTTCCCGGACATCACCGCTGGTCAGCTCGGTCCACAGCCACACCGCGCCGTACCGGCACCGCTCAGTCGTGACCTTGACCCCTGCTGGCCGCGACGCCGCGAACATCACCACCCGCGGAACCGTTCGCAGGTCGGCCAGGGCCTCACGGCGGCGCGCGTAGTCCACGAGCCCGCGCTCCCGCATCCGCGCTGCCGCCTCGCCGACCGCGGCCCAGAATCCGTCCGGGTCCGCGACCCGGGAGGAGAAGCCACTCGAAGCCCGCTTCGCCAGCAGCCGGTCCATCCCGATCACGTCGCCCGCCTCCAGCCACGTACAGCGGCGCCCGAGCCGAGCCAGCGCGAGTGCGCTCAGCCGCCGCGCCGCCTGCCGATTCACCCCCGGAAGCAGGGGCGCTACCAGCTCGTCGTAGTCATGGCTGACCATCAGGTGAGGCACATGGCGCGGTTCCAGCGCCGCTGAGCCCGCGTGCTGCACCGGAGCAGCGTCCAGCACGCGCCGGGTACGCGGCGTCACCGATGCCACCAGTTCCGCCAGCACGGCCGGCCGAGGAATCTTCCGCACCGGGTCCGGATAGCGCTTCGCCCGGGTCTGAGCCATCAGCGCTTCGATCCACGGCCGCAGCTTCTCCGAGGCCTCCTCCCGGTCCGGCGCGCCGACAACGCCGTCCACGAGCAGCAGCACGGCGCCGGCCTCCAGCGCATCGACCGGGCCGGTCGTCAGTTGCCCCCCTCCGGCACCCCTGGCCCGGCGCTCCGCCAGACGCGATGCGAACGGCGCCGCCAGGCCGGACGGAAGGACCGCGAGGTGGCTGTCGGTCGCGGCGGAGCGGACCACCGCCGTCAAGAACCTCAGCGCGGCGAACCAGGCCGCCGAGGTGACACGCTCGCCCGCCAAGGCCACAGGGCGCCCGTCCGCAGCCTCCAGCACTCGCCGCTGGGCTTCGATCAGAGCATCCGGCCCCTGCACAGACGGAATCTCCGCCACCACCTGGTCGCACAGGTCAGGCATCGGACCTGACGCCTTCGGCGCCCGGTTCCCACACAGGGCAGGATCGACTGGTCCGCCGCGTGACAGGAGGCCACGGTGAAGACCCCGGTTCCCGCGCCGCAGCCTGATCCCGCACGACGGACACACGTCCACCAGCAGCACACCGTGCAGCGGACACACCGCCGCCGTCTGCAGCCGCCACCACAGCGGCCATGCCGGCGAATCGGCCAGGCATGTCGGGCACGCCCTGCTCGCGTACAGCTGCACCCACTCCTGCATCCAGATCCGCCGAAGTGACTGCTCGGACGTCAGATCCAGCCCCTCGAAGCTGAGCGCCCCACCCTCGAACCTTGCCAGCTGCATGCCCCGAAGAACTGGGGCTGGCAAGCCGGTTGCCTCCCGAAGACTACGAAGGCTCTGCGGGGTCAGCGTGATCCCGTAGAAGAGCGGCCGGTTGGACGCCGGACGCATCTCCAGGCCCAAGAGCTGGGCGAGTTGCCCTGGACCGATATGCAGGTCGAAGGCGGCACGGTCGATCCACGACGCGAAGGACTCACCAGGCTCCGGAACACGGACCGCCGGCAGGCGCCTCGCACGGGGAACAACGGCCAGCCGGGGGCCGCCATCGGGCACATTGGAGCGGCGAGGTAACGCGTCCTCAAACCCCAACTCGCCCTCCCCCGGCGCACGTTCGAAGGTGTAACAGATATCTTACAGAATTGGATGGGGTACCGTGCGGCGCATGCCACAGCCGGACACCACATCCGACACGCCGGTGCACCCTTACCGGATGGTCTTCGCCGAGCGCCTACGCGAGATCCGCACCGCCAGAGGGCTCAGTCAGACCAGGGCCGCCAACGCCGCACGCCTCTCCAGGCCCTTCTACGCAGGGGTCGAAGCAGGCCGGACCAGCATCAGCGTGGACAGGCTCCCCGGCGTCGCCGACGCTCTCGGAATCAAGATCGCCGACCTCTTCTCCGATACCCCAGCCGAGAAGCTGATCGCCAAGCTGCCGCCGCCCATCGCCAGCACCGACGCCCCGCCCCGGAGAAGGAGGGGTGTCGGCATACGGCAACCGGGTGCCTCGTAGCGTCGCGTGACCCCCAGGACCCACGCCGTGCCTACCCTGGAAGGGTGAGCGACAGCGGGACCGCGCAGAGGCCGACGGCGACAGCCGTCGGCCTCCTCCTGATGGACTTCGCCGGCCGAGCCCTCCTCTATCAGCGGTCCCCGGAATCCGACCACCCGGATGCCGGCCTCTGGTCCATCCCGACCGCCCGGCAGTTCAACGACGAGCCCCACGTCGAGACGGCCACCCGGCTTGCCCGCCAACTCGCTGGCGGCCACTACCGGGAGATCATCCCGGCCAAACTGATCTCCCTGCCCGACGTGGCACTCTTCCGGCTGACCGAGCGCTTCGCCCACCTCACCAGCGAGCACCTGGCCGAAGCGGTCGCCATGGAGCACGTTGACCCCCGCGAAGCGCGTTCCATGCCCCTCACCGCCGTCACTCGCCGGGCCATCACCTGGCACCTCCTGCACGCGGGGACGGTCCGGACCCCGGCCGTGACCGCGCTAACCCCGGTCGCCAAGCACGTGGACGAACCTGCCGCGTCCGCCGCGGACGAGCCGACCGGCGAGCCCGTGGCACTGGCTGCTAACAGCGCAGCCGAGGCGACGGGCAAGGTCACACCCCTCCTGTCGGCCGAAGTCCGCGACCTCCTCAAGACCCGACCGCTGTGGAACGGCGACGCCGCCCCGGTCGTGGGCCACGAGGAGGAGGACTGTGCGGCGTCCCCGGGCGGCGGACTGGACCTCAAGGCCCTGCTCGCGCCCGACATGCCGCCCTGGGCCGTCAGTCCCCATCCTGGGCTGTCCGGCGACCAGTGGGCGCCGGAGCCCTTCGCGGCGCCCGCGCCGAACCTGCGGATGCTCCTGCACGTGAACGCGGCCACGATGGACGTGCTCCGGCCGTTTGTCGGCAGCTACCGAAGGGCCTCCGACGTCAGCCGGGCTTTCCCCGACTACCTGGCTGACGCCTGACCCGGAGGCCACGTCGTCGTGGAGTCACCGCACACGCGGGATCGGCCGCCAGGTTCACAGGGCGGCAACTACGCCCGTCCCGCACAGCGCGGGGATCTGACCGTCCTCGGTCAACAGCTCCGGCCTCACTGCACCCGGAGATGCTCTCGTAAGGGTGCGAAATTGCACCCTTATCCATCCAAAACACACCATAAGGCCCCGCTCGTGACGCCGGCCCCATGCTCCGCAGAGGAGCCCTTGGACGGGAGGAGCCTCGGTCGGCTGGCGGTCAACTTCCAGCGGGCGGCCGGGTGCTGTCCTTGCGCGGAGGCGCCGAGCTCGTTGCAGATGAGCCGGCGCCCCGCGTTGTGTCGAGCCGGGTGGTGTTCTCCCTGATTGCCCCTTGCCCTGCCGCCTTGCTGCTGCCGTTTTCTGGGCAATAATCGGCAGTAAGCGATGGAGGGCGGACCCATGAACAGGACACCGACCGAAGACCCACCCAAGATCCGGCGACACGAAGACCGCGACGAGACTCCGGTGGTCGTCTTCTGTGGCGACCCGGACGATCCGGATCTCGCCGAACACCTAGCGGCCGCCGTGCGGTCTCGGATGGTCGTTGTTGCGTCCAGGGTGATGGAGAAGTTGCTCTACCAGGCCTACGAGGACTTGGTTCCCAGGCTCCGAAACGCCAAGCAGCACGGCAAGCCCAAGGCCGACACGAAGCCAGAGGAGTCGGCCGCCGAGGGTGTTGAACACTGGAAGCGCCTCTGCGAGCTGCTGAGGGACCTCTCGGAGCAGGGCGAACACCGTGCACCGATGCTGGTGTTCGACACCCAGTGTCTAGTGTGGGCTGCCAGTCCCGGGCGGCAGCGGCGCCTCCCGACCTACGACCGGTCGGACCCCGCGAACCTGCTGTCCGTCGTGGCCGAGCTGGACGCGGCTGTAGTCGCCTCGGAGTCCGGGGATGGCTCGGGGGCCATAGGGCACATTCAGGCGGCCAGAGAGAGCATCCTTGAGGATGCCAAGCCGATCCGTGTATCCGTGGCCGCACATCTGCTCGGCCTGTCGCGTCGGACGGTTGAGGCGTGGGCGGAGGCCGGCCTGCTCACCGCCACGGAGGAGCCTGGCACGACGGTGAAGGTCCTCGACCCGCGGCGGCTGTACGAGGTCAAGACCCTCGTGGACGATCTGCGTGCGGCCGGCAAGAAGCGCGGCCTCGCCGAGGCGGTGTGGCAGCGGTTGCAGGACCAGAAGCTGCTGGAGGACGACCGCCTCCAGGAGAGCCTGGGGCAGATGCGCCGCGGCGAGGGAATCAGCCTGGCCGAACTCCGGGCGCGCATGGAAGCGGACGACGAGGAATCCGGTGCCGACGACCGTTGAGACAACCGACATCGCCGCGGCGGACGCCCTGGCCCTGCGGGGACGTGAGAAGAAGTCGTTTCTCGACTGGACGTACGACCTGGAACAGCGCGGCTGCGGCGCCCTGGACTACCGGCTCACCGGGCCCGCGCCCGTGGACCGGATGTGCGTCAAGCACCTCTTCGGGAACCTCCGCGCGATCGTCGCCTTCGACGGCGACGGCACCGCGTGGATCGTGATGGTCGGGCCCCACGACGAGCAGGACCCGGAGCGCAACGTCTACGCGCGCCTGTGGAAGCTGATCGGGCTCGACGCCCCGCCCGAGGGCAAACGCACGAAGCCCCGGTGCTGCTCGGCGGCCGGTCTCGCGCCGATGGACGAGGGCACCGTCCAGGACCTCGTGGACCGCTGCCGTGATCTCGCACGCCGAAGAAGGCGGTGACCCCGCAGCGCGGAACGCATGACCCGCACGGCATGATCGCGTCGGCCGCTGAGCACGGTGCCCGTGCAGCGAAGGGTCGCCTCCCTTCGGTTCGGTCGGGGGAGGCGACCCTTCGCTGCGGCGCCGGGACGAAGCACCAGGCTCAGAGGGCTGTCGTGCGGGTGACGGCCCTCGGGTCACTGGGCTCTCGGCTGGCGGACCTCGCGGGCCATCTCCAGTGCACCGCCGCACGACGCCACCGGATCCCCGAAATGTCGCTGCCGCCCTCTTGCGCGAGCCGCTACGGTGGCTGAATGTAATGGACCGAACACGAGCGCCGGGAGCCGGTTGTGGCGGTCGACGACACCCTCTCGTTCGGCAAGTTCATCGCCGGCCAGCGCAAGCGCAGGGGCTGGACACAGCTGCGGCTGGCCTGCGAACTCGACCACGGTGAGGACTGGATGTCCCAGGTCGAGCGGGACCTGATCCCGGTCAACAGCATCGAGACGCTACGGCGCATCTCGGAAGTGCTCGGCGTCGGCCTGGAACGACTCATGGCTCTTCCGCAGCCCGCCGTCCGGCGCCCGAGATCCCCTCGTGCGAAGGTCTCCTCCGCTAGGCTGGCCGCGACTTCCGCTGCCGAGGAGGACGAAGACGTGCGACGCCGCCCGTTCCTGACTGCGGCCGCCGCCGCCCTGTTCGCGCCTCAGATCGCCGCCTCGCAGGCCGCCGCCGCGAGTACGTCGCCGATGGCCCCACTGGAAGACCTCATCCTCTACGGCACCGGCCGGGTTCCCGGCCAGCGCGAGCCGGACACCCAGACGGTCGCGGCTTCCTTGGCAAAGTCCCGGCAGGAGTTCCGCGCCGCCCGCTACGACGCGCTCGCCCAGGCCCTTCCCGCCCGGATCGCGGCGGCCGAAGCGGTCGGCAGCCCGGAGGAGTCCGCCCGCGCGGTGGCGGCCTACTACAACCTGGCCGCCCGGGTGTGCATCAAGATCGGCGACAACAGCATGGTCGCGATCACCTCGGACCGGGCGCTGACCGCCGCCCGCGCCGGCGGCGACCCGCTGATCACCGCCGAGGCCCAGCGCATGGTCTCCAGCGCCTGGCGCCGCCAGGGCAACCTCGGCCGCGCCACCGACATCGTGATCCGCGCCGCCGAGGACCTGCTCGCCGACCTCACGGTGCCCGAGACGATCCGCCTGGCCACCCGCGGCGACCTGTACGCCACCGCCGCGTACACCGCCGCCAAGACGGGCGACCGGGCTTACGCGCACGCGCTGATCAGCGAGGCGGCCGACAGCGCGGCCGCCGCCGGCCGGGCGTCCGGCCTCGTGGACGGCATCCAGGGTGTCGCACTGCACCACCTGTCGGTGCACTACGAGCTCGGCGACGCCGGCCGGGCCATCGAGCTGGCCTCCACCATCGACCCGGCCGCGCTGCCGACCGCCGAACGCCAGGCCCGGTTCTTCACCGACGTGGCCCGCGCCTACGAGCAGTGGGGCAAGCCCGAGCAGTGCTACAAGGCCCTGCTCGCCGCCGAGCAGGCGGCTCCGCAGGAGATCCGCCGCGGCAGCGTGCGCGACCTGGCCTCCGGTCTGCTGAGGCATGAACGTCGCCTGCCCGGCGTCCGAGACTTCGCCCAGCGCGCCGGTCTGCAACTCGGCTGACCCGTAACGCGGTTGCGGGCCCGTAATCCTGTTGCGGATCCGGCTGGCGGCCCGGCGGTTCACTGAGGGCAGTCACCATCCCCGTTGCGGAAGGACTGCCGATGCCGACGCACCACCGCGCCGTCCCGAGAGAACGCGCCCCTGGCCCCGCAGGGGGTCTTCCCGATCCGTCCTCAGCTCGTGAGCGCTTCCCCGAGCCGGTCGTGAGCCGCACCGGCGAGCGACTGGTGAAGCGCTTCGGCGCGGGTGCGGACCAGGCCGTCACGGTAGGCGGCCGGCAGGTCCTCCCACACGCTGATGGCCTTGGCGGCCGCGGCTGTGGGGTCGCCGTCGGCGCGCATGCACGCGGCGGCGTCCATCTCCAGCAGGGCCCGGGTCATCACCGAGGGGGAGCGCGTGAGCGCGAGGGCGGCTTCCTGCTCGGCGTAGGCGTCGCGGGTGCGGCCCATGATCGTGAACGCCTGGCTCAGGTGGACGTGGTGCTTCTGCATCGGGTAGCCGAACCAGGTGTCGGCGGCCTGGGTGCCGTCGAGGTGCCCGGCGATGTCGCGGGCGTCGCCGACGGCGCGAAGGGCGCCCTGGTCGTCGCCGGCCGCCGCGAGGGCGCGCGCGGTGACGGCGGCGGCCAGAGCCGCCGCGGCGGTCGGGGTCCGGCCGCTCTCGAAGCGGGCGCGCGTGGCGAGGGCGGCGGCGGCGTTGGGGGCGCCGTAGTTGAGGTGGACCATCGCGTGGCGGCCGAGGACCCAGGCAAGCATCTGCCGGTCGCCGGACTCGTGGGCGGCCTGCTCGGCGGTGGTGAACCAGCCGTGCGCGTCGCGCTGGTCGCCGCGGTCGTGCTGGATGATCGCGACGAGGCCGGTGATCCCGGCCGCGGTGCGGGCGAGGTCGGTACGGGCGGTGGCCTGGTGCGGGCGCCCGAGGACGTCGCGCAGGAGGTCGAGGTCGGCCTGCATCTGGCCCAGGACGACGGTCGGGGGCCGCCCCCGGTAGCCGCCGCGGTGGCGCTCGAACGCCCCGTCGAGGTAGGCGAGATCACCGGCATCCGAACCGGACAGGCCTGCATCGATGCCCTCGCGCGCTTCGGCGATGCCGGGCAGGGCCACAGCCCCTGTCGCCAGCGCCGCCACACCGAGGAAGTTGCGCCTCTTCACCGTTGTGCCCTCCTCCCGATCAACGCCGTCCGCGCGGCGCACGCTCCTGCGCCAGCGTCGGGACTCTGCCACGGCCCGGACGATCTCCTGCACCATCAGCCCGTATCCGTCAGCGAGCAGGGGGTGCCACCGGGGAGTCGGCAGGCGTTTCTCCGTCTCCCATCGTTTCAGGTTCTCCGGGTCGAACCGCTCCCCGTCCTGGAACTGCTCCAGGAACAGGGCCTGTTCATCCCGGGAACGGCCGGCGGCTTCCCTGCGCTCGCGCAGCAGCACCCCGATGCCGTCTGGTGCCATCATGCCCGTCCCCTAAGCATCTGAGCCTCCAGTCGCCGATCCTGGCCCCCTAAAGCGGCCCCCGGTGCCAGAAATGGCCCCCTTGATGGCACCAGCGGGCCTAGCGCCGACCGGAGTTGACTGACAGTCATCACCCGGGTCGATCAGGTGAAGCCCATTTCTTCCCTGTCTCTGGCGAGTTGAAGCCTCCCCGTCACAGCCCTGCCCCCGAAGGGTTCGTCGTCATGCCCGTACACACCGCGTCGTTCTTCATCGTCCGAGCCCCGGCCTCGGTGCCGGACGCCCGAAAGCAGGTGGCCAGACTGCTGGCCCGCTGGCGCGTGCGCCTGGACGACAACACCCGTCTGGCGTTCGACGTCGTGACCACCGAGCTGGTCACCAACGCCGTCCAGCACACGGAGGGCGCACTGCTGACCATCGGCGTCTACGTCAACCCGGCACTGGCCAAGGCCCTGGTCGAGGTCTACGACGGCTGCGCGACGCTGCCGCAGCCGAGGATCGCCGCCCCGGACGAGGAGGCCGGCCGCGGCCTGCTACTGGTCGAGCAGCTGGCCGTCCACTACGGCGCCCAACGGACCAAGCGCGGCAAGCGGATCTGGGCGGAACTCGCCCTGCCCGAGCAGCCGCTGTCCCGGCGCCAGCTCGTCATGCGCCCCAGCCGGGCCGCCAAGGCCGTCCTGCGGCGCCTGGCGCGGCCCCCGAGGTCTCCGATACCGCTCCGCGGCCGCTGACCGCGGCATTCCGATGTCGTCCCCGGCCACGGCCGGAGCGACCGGAGCACCCCAGGTCCCGCCCTCTCCGCCCGCACTCCCACGGCAGGCACACCGGCCGGGCGGAAACCCGGCGCCGGCCGCACCACCTCAGGAGGCCGGCACCACCACCTTCCGATCCGCAACGACGTTGGACAGGAGCATGGCCTTGATGCCGCAGAACACCCGAAGGGACAACCCGAGTTGAACACCTCCTCCACCATCCCCGCCAGCGTCCGGCCCGTCCGGGTCCTGGACGCCTCCCGCCTCCTGCTCGTGGAGGCCCCCGTTCCCGTGCTGGCCGCCGAGCACCAGGCAGGCATGGACCGCGTCTGGGAGAAGGCGGTGAGCATGCAGCCGTCGCTGTTCGACGGTCCGGCCGTGGTGTGCACGGCCCTGGATGCGGACGGTCCAGCGGTGCGGCTTTCCTGGGCGCGGACCACCTACCGGCGCTTCGCGCTGCGACGGGTGCCCGGCGCCCCGCTCGTCTCGTCGGTGTTCGTGACCGTGGCCCAGCCCGTGGAGGACGGCCGGATCGTCGTCGGACGGATGTCCCCGTCGACGGCCGCACCGGGGCGCTGGCAGCTGCCGGGCGGCAACGTCGAGCCCCCGCTCCACGACAGGGCCTTCGACGAGAGCGAGCTGCGGCGCCAGGCCGCGAAGGAACTCGCCGAGGAAGTCGGTATCGACGCGGCCCCGGCCCAGCTCGTACTGCTGGCGGTCACCGTCGGGGAGCACGGCAACGTCGGAGTGCACTACCTCGCACCGCCGCTGCCCGAGCAGGACCTCCTCGGCTGGTACGCAGCCCTGGTGGACACCGAGGCAGCGCAGGGCCGCACCGCCGAACTGGACCAGCTCGCCCTGCTGGCCCGTCCCGGCGACCTGACGGGGATCGACGGGGAGCACGTGGACTACCTGGCGCCCCTGCTGGAGCACTACGCCGCCCGGCGATCCGGGAGGACCGATGAGTGAGACCAGCCCGGCCACCGCGACCACCACGCAGGAGGAGACGGCGGCGCGTGAACTGCGCGCCGCCGAGCTCTCCGTCTTCCCGACCTTCCCGATGGCCCGGCAGCTCCCGGGCCTGACACTGGAAGCCGCGTACCGCGTCCAGCAGCACGGCACCGCCCTGCGGACCGCCGCCGGCGGCAGGCCGGTCGGGCACAAGATCGGCCTGACCTCGGTCGCCATGCAGCAGCAGATGGGCGTCACCGAGCCTGACTCCGGCGTCCTGTTCGCCGACATGGAAGTCGCCTGCGGAGCCGGGATCTCCACCACACGGCTGATCGCCCCCCGCGTCGAAGCGGAGATCGCCTTCCGGCTCGGCACCGACCTCACCGGGGACGACATCGACCTCGCAGCCGCCCAGGCCGCAGTGTCCGAGGTGTTCCTGGCCCTGGAGATCATCGACACCCGGTACGGCGACTGGCGGATCGGCCTCGAGGACAGCGTCGCCGACAACGCCTCCGCCGCCCGCTTCGTCCTCGGGCCCGCGTCACCCCCAACTGGCCTGCCAGATCTCGGCTCCGCTCTCGTCGAGGTCGGCGTCGACGGCGAGCACGTCGCTGCCGGCCATGGCCGCGACGTGCTCGGCGACCCGCTCCGCCCCCTGCTGTGGCTCGCCCGGCGCCTGGCCACCCTCGGGGGCGCCCTGCGCGCCGGGGACGTGGTCCTGCCCGGCTCGGTGCACGCCAGCATCCCCCTCAAGGCCGCCACGACGGTCCGCGCCTCCTGCGCCGGCCTTGCCCCGGTCTGCCTCCGGGCGCTCTGACGCCCGCGCTCCCATCCACCCTCGTTCTCCTCCGAGGAGAAGCATGTCCGAACACCCCGTGCTGAACGTCGCCGTCCTCGGCGCCGGCCTCATAGGCGTCGACCTGCTGCACAAGATCCACCGGTCCCCGCACCTCGACTGCGGCCTCGTCGTCGGCCGCAGCCAGAGCGTCGGGCTGGCGCGGGCCGCCGAGATGGGCCTTGCCACCACGGACGGCGGCCTGACGGCCCTGCTGGACTCCGGCAAGACCTTCGACCTGGTCTTCGACGCGTCCAACGCGGACTCCCACGCCGAGCACTGGCGGCTGCTGGAACCCACCGGGGCCGTGTTCGTCGACCTCACACCGCACAACAGCGGCACCCCGACCGTGCCCACCGTCAACGGCGCGCAGGCGCTGACCGGCCGGCACATCAGCCTGATCAGCTGCGGCGGCCAGGCGGCCATCCCCGTCCTGCACGCCCTCGCCCGGCACTGCACGCCCTCCTACGTGGAGGTGGTGTGCACTGGCGCCAGCCGCAGCGCCGGGCGGGCGACCCGCCTGAACCTGGACGAGTACATCGCGACCACACAGGACGCCGTCCACGCCTTCACCGGGACGCTGGCCGCGAAGGTGATGGTCAACGTCACCCCCGCCGTCCCGCCGCCGCCGTTCCGCGTCCACATGACGATCCTGGCCCCGGACGCCGACCCGCACGCGGTGCGCGACCTCGTCGAGGCCGCCGCCGCCCAGGTGCGCCGGTTCGCGCCTGGCTATGCGGTGATCGACGTCGAGGCGACCCGCGAACGCATCACCGTCACCGTCGAGGTCTGCGCGAGTGGCGGCCGCCTGCCGGCCCACGCCGGGAACCTCGACATCATCAACGCCGCCGCGATCTTCCTGGCCGACATGCGCGCCACCACCCTGCTCACGGAAGGAGCCAGCGCATGACCGCCGCCCCGGCCGCCGTGCTGGTCCACGACCCGACCCTGCGCGACGGCCACCACGCCGTCGGGCACCAGCTCGACGCCGACCAGCTGCGCGACTACGCGGCGGCCGCCGACCGGGCCGGCGTGCCCGTGGTCGAGGTCGGCCACGGCAACGGCCTCGGCGCCTCCTCGCTCCAGATCGGCCGCGCCAAACTCACCGACTCCCAGATGCTGGCCACCGTCCGCGAGGCCCTGACCCGCGCCCGGATGGGCGTGTTCATGGGCCCCGGATGGGGCACCAGCGACGACCTGCGCGGCGCCTTCCGGCACGGCGCGCAGGTGTTCCGGATCGCCGCGCACTGCACCGAGGCCGACGTCACCGAACGCCACCTCGGCTTCGTCGCCGAACACGGCGGCGAAGGCCAGGGCGTCCTGATGATGAGCCACATGGCCTCGCCCGGCCAGCTCGCCGAACAGTGCGCCCGGATGGCCGGCTACGGCGCGAAGGCCGTGGGGATCTTCGACTCCGCCGGGCACTTCCTGCCCGAGGACGTCCAGGCGCGGATCACCGCGATCACCGAGGCCGTCGACGTGCCGGTGATCTTCCACGGACACAACAACCTCGGCATGGCCGTCGCCAACTCGGTGGCCGCCGTGAAGGCCGGCGCCCGGATCATCGACGCCTGCGCGCGGGGGTTCGGCGCCGGGGCCGGCAACACCCAGCTGGAAGTCCTCGTCGCCGTCCTCGAACGCCTGGGCCACCCCACCGGCATCGACGTGAAGAAGGTCCTGGCCGCCGCCGACGTCGCCGAGCACCGGCTGATGAGCGCCCCGCCCTACACCGACTCGGTCGCCGTGATGAGCGGCCGTGCCGGAGTGTTCTCCGGATTCAAGAACCGCGTCCTCAAGGTCGCGGCCGCCGAGGGCGTCGACCCCGGCGACCTGTTCGACGAACTCGGCCGGCGCCACGTGATCGCCGGCCAGGAAGACCTCATCCCCCAAGCCGCCCGCCACCTGAAGGAGAAGACCGTGAACGAGAACACCGCCGCCCCCGTGATCGACCCCGACCTCGAAGACATCCTGGTGCGCGAGCTGCGGGTCAACCCCGACGCCCTGGCCGCCGACGCCACCCTGGAGGCGATCGGCCTGGACTCCCTGTCCGTCATCGAGCTGGCCGTGATGCTCTCCGAGAACCTGGGCACCAAGGTCACCGAGGACGAGATCACCGACTCGCGCACCCTCGCCGGCCTCGTGCAGCTGGTCGCGGCCAAGCGCCAGGGCCGGTGACCGCAGCCATGAGCGCTCTCCTCCTGCGGTCCACCCGAGCGTGGATCAGCGTCCCGGCACCGGCCGTCAACCGGTACGACACCGCGAAGACCAGCGGCGCCCACGTCGCCCTGGTCGATCTCGAGGACTCCGTCGCCCCCGCCAAGAAGCAGCACGCCCGGACGATCGCCGAGCGGTTCTTCGACGGCCAGGCCACGAGCCCGTGCCTGCTCGGAGTGCGGATGAACGCTCCCGTGCTCCTCGACGGGATCAAGGATCTGGCCGCCATGTCCGGCTGGCGCGCCAAGCCCGCCGTCGTGCTCGTGCCGAAGGTCGAATCCGCGCGGGACATCGAACTGGTGGCCGGTGTCCTGGACGCCGCCGACTACCAGCCCTTCCTGTTCGCACTGATCGAGACGCCCCGCGCCATCGAGAAGCTCCCCTCCATCGTCCGGGCGTCCAGGATCTCCGGGCTGGTGTTCGGCACCGCGGACTACGCCGCTGCCCTCGGCTGCGGGATGGGCTGGGAGCCGATGCTCCACGCCCGCTCCGTCGTCGCCAACAGCGCGGCCTCCGCGGGCCTGGCCGCGATCGACTCGCCCTACTTCCAGATGGACGACCCGGACGGGCTGCGGCAGGAAGCCGAACGCGCCAAGGCGCTCGGCTTCCACGGCAAGGGCGCCATCCATACCGGACAGCTCCCGGTCATCACCGAGCTGTTCACGCCCTCCCAGGAGGAGATCGCCCACGCCCGCGCGGTCGTCGCCGCAGCCCAGGACAGCGGCAGCAACATCACCTCCGTCGACGGCCAGATGGTCGGCCGCCCCTTTTTCACCATGGCCCGCTCCGTCCTCGAGGCGGCTGGCACCCGAGAGGAGCCCACCCGGTGAGCACCGCCTCCCTGCCGCCCGGCTACCGCGAGATCGACGCCCACCGGATCCGCGAGGTCGTCGGCCCCGGCTACCACGACCTCACCGAAGGCCTCGTCATCGAACACCGGCCCGGCCGCACGATCACCGACACCGACAACACCCTGATCACGACCCTGTCCGGGAACACCGCGCCGATCCACCTGGACGCCCACTACGCCGCGAAGACCCCCTGGGGCCGCATCCTGGTGTGCAGCGGCGTCACCCTGGCGTACGTGGCCGGGATGACGGTTCGGGCGGTCAGCGGCCTGACCCTGGCCAACCTTGGCCTGGACGACGTGCGCTTCGAGAACCCCGTCTTCATCGGCGACACCCTCTACGCCGAGACCGTGGTCACCGAACGCCGCCTGTCCCAGAGCCGCCCCGGCGAGGGCATCGTCACCTGCCGCACCTTGGGCCTCAACCAGGACGGCAAGCGGGTCGTCGCCTTCACCCGGACCTTCCTCGTGCCCACCAACCCGGACGCCGTCCGTGGCCCGGCCAACTACTAGGAGGCGTTGCCATGGAGGACAGCATCACCTTCGTGCGGGCCGACGACGGCCTCACCCAGGAGTACGACGAGATGGCCGCCCGCTCCTTCGGACACCCGGTCGGCGACATCACCCACCTGCGCGGTCACGCCGACGTCCGTGTCGCCGTGCGCGCCGGCCGGGTCGTCGCGGGGGGCCTGGGCATCCTCACCTCCCAGTTCTTCGGCGGCACCGCGGTGCCCACCGCCTGCCTGGCCGCCGGAAGCGTGGCCCCGGAGGAACGCGGCGCCCGCCTCGCGGCCCGCATGGTCCACGAGCGGCTGCGGCCCCTGCGCGAGCGCGGTGCGGTGATCTCCACCATCTCCACAATCTCCAACGGCTACGCGCGCCGCATGGGCTGGGAAGCCCCCGTCCCGGTGTTCGGCTGGGCCGTCAGCTCCGACGACCTCAAGCGCTCCTTCCCCGCCGGGGACCTCGACATCGAGCACGGCCTCACCAAGGACGCCCTCGACCTCCAGCAGGAACTCGCCCGGCAGTGGAACGGCCCCGTCCAGCGCCCTGACTGGTGGTCGACGTGGACGACCGCGAAGAACGCACTGACCACCTACCGCTTCACCCGCCCCGGCGAACCGGTGGCCGGCTGGGTCTCGCTCACGACCAAGCGTGGTGACCGGCACGGCATGGACCTGGTGGTCCACGACTTCTGGTCCTCCGACGCGGACTGCGCGGCCGCGATGCTGGCCTTCCTCGGCCGGCACAACAGCCGGGCCCAGACCGTGCAGTTCCGGCGCGGCGCGCTGCCGCCCTACCCCCTGCTGCTGCACAACCTCCACCGCCACCGGGTGACCGCGGATGCCTGGCACCCGTGGATGCTCCGCATCCTCGACGTCCAGGCCGCCCTGCGGCTGCGCGGGTGGCCGGCCGACCTCGACCTGGAGGTCCCGGTGGAGATCGGCGACGAGCGGCCCGGCTCAAGCCACCGCTACCTGCTGCGGATCTGCGCGGGGTCGGCTGACCTCGCGCCGGTGCGGACCGAGGGTGCCGTGGCGTTCACCCGCGGCCAGTTCGCCGCCTGGTACGCGGGCGGCTACCGCAGCCCCGCCGCGGCCCGCCTGTCCGGCGTCCGCACCCGGTCCGAGGAAGCGCTGACCGCCCTGGTGCGGGCCACCAGCGGCCAGGAACCGTGGCTTCCCGAACACTTCTGACCCGGGGCGCCCGGTACTCCGGGGCGCCCCGCGGGAAGCACACCACTCCGCTTGGGGCCCAAAAGTGCGTCGCCGCCGACCGCTGCTGACGGTTGGTCAGCACGAGTGGGGCAGGGCAACCGTATCTTGGGGGCGCTTATCACGCGGCTCACTGCTGGCGCATGCAGGCCCGGCACAGACCACCGCCCTGTTGAAGGCTTGTAGGCCGGGCGTGGCCGATATGGCCATGCGCACACCTGATGACATGCGGCTTACCGCTTCCGAGCCATTCGCGTGAGATAACAGTGCCGCCTAGCTCGATAACGCTGGTTTTGAAATCGTTTCATGCCCGTTGTGAGTTGGCGTGCCTAGGACCTTGGGAGTCCGGGAAAAGATCGTCCAGCCAGGCTAGAGGGCCTTTTTCGTCGGGAGTTGGCAGTGCGGCGGCGCGCTTGCGATGGTCGGCCCTCATCTTGTATGACGATGGCGGGATGATCTCAAGGAGGAGTGGCGATAGGTAGTCACTTGCCTGCCTCATCATCCCGCTAAGCCATTGACTGGAGTCACGAATCCGGAGCGAAGGTCGCAGTTGCGGGAGAAGCGACGACGCCGTTTCTGAGGTGTGTTCAGAGAAGAATATGGGGGTCGCGAGCTTGACGGCCGCAGCCATGACCGTCCGAGATGCTGGAAGCCGGTACCTGGTCTGCCATAGTCCTGCGGGGCCGCGTTTCTCTGTGAAGTCTACGAAGGCATCGCGAACGACGGTGTCGGCTCCACTTAGCTGATCGGCCGATCCATAGGTCAGCGCAATTACAAGCAGAAGATTCAGGTCGATAATACTTCGCGACGGCTCTCCATTGCTGGCAGCTGCATCCGAATAGAAGAAAGGGAGGAGGTTGCCTTGGAGTCGGAGAAGGCGATCGTCGTGCAACTGCTGGGGCTCAATCGAGGAAAGTGGGAGTTGGCAGTAGGTCGATTTCCCAACCGGTTTCTCCAGTCGATTCCCGCACTGTCTGCTCCTGCGACGCGAGGAGCTTTCGAGGCGAATCAAACCCGCACAAGAGGGGCAACTTGTAGCTAAATAGCAATGATGGGTTAGGCAGGCTACGTACCAGGGCATATGCCATACGATTTTCGTGCGGCCATCTGTCTCATGCAGGCACTGAGGACAGACTGCGGCATTGCGGGGGACGAGGCTCGACCAGCGGGCGCGCTGGTTCATCCGGCCATCCTTGCCGCGCGAGGCTGGCAGCCGGTCGAGGAGGGGGCGAAGCGTCATCCGCACCACGTGGTCCGGAGGTTGACCAGTTGCGGCTGCGATGCTCTGCGCCTCCGTCTCCGTAATCCTCATCATGAGCCAGTCCAGGCGCTGGCCCTCGGCGCTGTCACCCAGGCCAAACAGTCGTGTTCCCGTCTGGAGATCAACACCCAGGGCCTGGATCCCGTGCAGTAACCAACTGGTGAGCGTTTCGCCGTCGAGTGGGGCCGGCATGGCCGGGAGCCTGCGTGGAACAAGCGTTGGCACGAATCCTCCTGGGGGTGCTGGTCCAGGATCATCGCAATGCGGCCTGTAGGAAGCGAACTCGCGGACCGAAGGCCTCGTGGGCCAGCTGGCGTCGTACAGGTTCACGGGTGGAAATCTCTGCCGTGGAAAGGAAGCCTCAAGGAAATTCTTGCCGCGCATAGGAAATCTTTGACGCATTCCGACACCCTGCCCGGCGTCGGCCCGACCCTCGCCCAGCGCATCCTCGCCTACCGAGCGTCGCACGGCTCGTTCCGCTCGATCGACCAGCTCCGACAGGTCAGCGGCATCGGCGCCCGTACGTTCGCGGAACTCCGCCCGCTCCTGACCCTCTGACACCCGTTCCGTTCCGTTCCGTCTCGCCGACGCACGAAGGGAGGTACCGCCGTGACCGCCACCACCGCGTCGCTCCCGCGCACCCGCTCCTCGGGTGCCGACTTCCGGCTGCTGCTGCCCGCCGTCTCGGCCTGGTTGGTCACGGCGGTGCTACTGCCCCTTGAGCCGGGGTCCCAGGTGCCGCTCCTCTCGCTGGCGGCCGTCGCGGTGCTGGCGGCCGTCCTGCTGCTCACCCGGCCGGGCCTGCTGCGCCGGCGCGGGGCCGCGGTGGCGCTGGCGGCCGTCCTGCTCACCGGCGCGGCGGCCGCGATCGCGACCCCGCTGCACACCGCGGACCTGCACCGGGGGCCACTGCCCGAGCTCGCCCACGCGGCCGAGCACGCGCCGCCGCGCTCCCCGGGGACGGCCGCCCCGGTGGTGGAGGTGGAGCTGACCGTCGCGGGCGACCCGAAGGTCCACACCTCCCGGGGCGGCACCACCGGCGGGCAGACCCTCCTCACCGTCGAGGCCGTGGCCGACCGCGCCACCCTCCTCCCGGACGGACGGTCCACCCGGACGCACACCCCGGTGACCGTCATGGTCCGCGGGCCGGGGACCGAGTCCTGGCTGCGCCGGCTCCCGTCGGAGCGGCTGGCCGTCGAGGCCGAGGTGCGTCCGGCGGGTGAGGGCTACGACACCGAGTCCGCGGCGCTGCTGGCCGTCCGCGGGGCGCCCCGGCAGCTCGCGCCGCCGAGCCTGCCGCAGCGGATCGCCGGCCGGCTGCGCGAGGGCCTGCGCACGGCCAGCGACGGACTCCCGCCGGACGCGCGGGGTCTGCTCCCTGGGCTGGTCGTCGGTGACGCCTCGCGGCTGCCCGACGACCTGGTGGACGCCTTCCGGGCCACCGACCTGGTGCACCTGGTGGCGGTCAGCGGGGCCAACCTGGCGATCGTCCTCGGTGTACTGCTGGGCGCCCCCGGACAGGCCGGAACGCCGGAACGGCGCGGACTGGCGCCGATGTTGGGGCTGTCGTTGCGCACCAGCGCCCTGCTCGGTACGGGGCTGACCCTGGCCTTCGTGACCGTCTGCCGGCCCGAGCCCAGTGTGCTGCGGGCGGCGGGGACGGGACTGATCGGCATGCTGGCCCTGGCCACCGGCCGCCCCCGTCAGGCCGTACCGGCGCTCGCCGGGGCCGTGCTCGTCCTCGTCCTGCTGGACCCGTTCCTGGCCCGCTCCTTCGGTTTCCTGCTCTCGGTGCTCGCCACCGCTGGGCTGCTCGTCCTCGGGCCGCACTGGGCCGAGTCCCTGCGCGCCCGGCGCTGGCCGCACCATCTGGCGGGCGCGCTGGCGGCTACGGCAGCCGCACAGGCGCTCTGCGCGCCGGTGACGGTGGTGCTGTCCGGGCACATCAGCCTGGTCGCCGTCCCGTGCAACCTGCTGGCCGAGCTGGCGGTGGCCCCGGCGACGCTGCTCGGTTTCGGGGTGCTCGCCCTGCAGCCGTTCTTCCCGTCCCTGGCCCGGCTGCTGGCCGAACCGGCCGGGGTGCCGGCCAGCTGGCTCGCCTTCGTCGGACGGCGCGGGGCCGAACTGCCCGGCGGCCAACTGTCCTGGCCCGGAGGCTGGTTCGGGGTGGTGACGGTCGCCCTGGCGACCCTGGCGGCCTGTTGGGCAGCGCCCCTGCTGCTGCCCCGGCGGGCGGAGATCGGCCGGCATGCCCGCCCTCGGCGCCGCTGGGCCCGGGTGCTGGTGACGGGCGCGCTGCTGGTGGTGCTGCTGGCCGTGCTGCTGAGACCGCCGCAGCTCGCCCGGATCGCCACGGGCTGGCCACCGCCGGGGTGGCGGCTGACGATGTGCGACGTCGGACAGGGAGACATGCTGGCCCTTGCGACCGATGCGCCGGACAGCGCGGTGGTGATCGACTCCGGGCCGGATCCCGAAGCGGCCGACCGGTGCCTGCGCGAACTCGGCATCACGGCGGTTCCGCTGCTGCTGCTGACGCACTTCCACGCGGACCATGTCGAGGGCGTGCCAGGGGTGCTGCGGGGGCGCCAGGTGGGTGCCGTCGAGGGTACGGCGCTGGATGATCCGCCGGGCGAGGCGGCCAGGGTGACGGCTTGGGCGGCAAGGGCCGGTGTGCCGCTGCTGCGCGCGGGCCGTGGTGAACGGCGTTCGGCCGGTGCGGAGTTGTCCTGGAACGTGGTGTGGCCGGACCCAGGGGCGGCCGTCGAGGCGCCAGGCGCGAACAACGCGAGTGTGGCCCTGCTGGTGACGCTGGCCGGAGGTCTGCGGATGGCACTGCTCGGGGACCTCGAACCGCCTGCCCAGTCGGCCCTGTTGGGCCGCCTCGGCCGGGTCGACGTCCTGAAGGTGGCACACCACGGCTCGGCCCACCAGGACTGGGACCTGACCGGTGCCCTACGGCCCCGGCTCGCCCTGATCTCCTGCGGTGAGGGCAACGCGTACGGGCACCCGTCGCCCCGTACGGTCGACCGGCTGCGTGCCTTGGGCGCCACCGTCCTGCGCACCGACCGCGTGGGGGACATCGCCGTGACCGGCGACTCCCCGTCCACCCTTGCCGTCGCCGTTCACCCCCAGCCCGACCACGGTGCCCGCGCCGGCCACTCCACCTCCGGGCGCTCCACCCGCAGGCCCCGTGCCCCGCCTCCGTGATCCCCGCTCTCCTTCTTCCCTCCACGAGGTGGGGTGGGCAGGGGGTGGGGTAGGTGGAGGGAAGGCGGGCGGGAGGGGGCGGGGACCCCGGGGAAACGGTTGCGGCGTTCTCCGGGCAGGTCCGGAGCACGCCGCAGGGAAGCGCCCGGGCGGCTATGCCTGGCGGCGCCGACCCGGTTCCGGCCCGTGGCCGTCCAGGGCGCGCGGGGACGTGCAGGACACGGAGACGGCCCGGGCCCCGCCGACCACCCGGCGGGGCCCGTGCGGAGCTGCTCAGCGATTGTGCCGCGGCGGTCCCTGCGACGTCACCGTCACGGTGAGGGTCTCCGGGGTGGCGCTGTTGCCCTGGTAGACCGAATCGCCGCTGTAGACGGCCGTGATGACGTGCGGGCCAGGGGTCCGGAAGAAGACCACACGCCCGGCGGCGGCGCATTTGCCGACGTCGAGGACCAGGCGTGCGGTGCCCAGGGTCGTGCCGGTGGTGGTGTCGGTGAACGTCACTGTGCCGGTGGGCGGGGTCGTGGCGCCCGTACCGGCCGGGCAGACCAGGTCGTCGAGCACCACCGGACGGCCGAGCCGGACCTGCCGGGGAATCGCGATCAGGCGGGTGGTCACCGGCTTGCCCGGAGTGAGGTAACTGATGGTGATGCTCGCGGCCGTGCTGGTCACGGTGGGGCCGCTGCCGCCGGAGGGGACGAGGGACGATCCGCCGCCTCCGCCGCCCGCGCTCCCGAACGGGGTGGTAAGTCCGTTGAGGCTGGCGCCGCCCCCGCCTCCGTAGAGGCCCCCGCCACCGCCGCCTCCCGCGCCGCCCCCGCCGTCGCCGCCGGTGCCGATCGTGCCGGGCGCGCCGTTCGTGCCGCCGGTGGCGGTCCCGCCGGCTCCGCCCTGGGTGGCGGTGCCCGCGCCGCCGCCGGCGCCCCCGGTGCAGTTGCCGTTCTGGCCGGCCTGGCCGGCGTCCCCGCCCTGGCTGCCGCCCGTGCACGACGAGCTGAAGACCTCACCGGCTCCACCGCCGCCCGCGGCCACGATCAGGCGTGAGTCGGTGGTGGTGAGGGGGGTGGTCCGGGGCTGGGTGCGGACGTCGGAGGCCCCGCCTCCACCGCCACCGAAGTGGCTGTTGCCGCCGCCGTTGAAGCCGCCGATGCACGGCGAGAACGGGTAGCAGCCGGAGGGGAGCGTGGGGGTGCCACCGACCTCGACGTAGAGGGTCTGCCCACCGGACAGTCCGGTGAGCGTGCCCGAGACCTGGGCGCCCCGGCCGCCCGGGGTGGTGTTGACCCCCGACAGGCCGCCGGCCGCACCGATCGCCGTGACGTCGACCTGGGTGACGCCGTTCGGGACCGTGAAGGTCTGCTCGGCGCCGGTGAAGGCGAACGTGCAGGTGGTGGTGGAGCCCGAGACGGTGCACGTGCCCTGCGCGTAGGCGGTCCCGGGCAGCGCGACCGGGGCGAGTCCGGCGACGCCCAGCAGGCCGGCCGCGACGGCCAGTGCCCGGCCGCGGCGGGCGGCCGAACCGGCACGTCCCCCGTTGGCAGCTGGGCCCGGCTGACCGGCGGCGGCCGGCGGTGAGATGTTCACGAGCTACTCCTGGAAGGCGGAGGGGATGTTTCGGCAGTCGTTTGCCGTCCGTCACTGTGGATCAGGAGGCCCCGACGCCGCCGGGGACGGCGCCTTGACACACCGTCGATTCACCCCGGTGGTGTGCGGCCCCGGTCGGCGGGCGTGTCAGCGGGCCCGGAGCAGCTCGGGCAGTCCGGCGGTGTCGACGAGGTGCGCCCGGGTGGGGAGGACCCGGCGGAGCAGGGTGTCGTGGACTTCGGGGTCCGGGTCGGCGACGGCGTCGGAGAGGACGTGGAGCAGGTAGTCGCGGTCGGCCGCGTCGAGGACGGTGGACAGGACGGCGCCGCTGGTGCTGGTGCCGGAGACCACCAGGGCGGTGATGCCGCGTTCGCGCAGCCGCCGGTCGAGGTCGGTGGTGGACATGGCACCGTAGCGGGTCTTGCGGACGACGATGTCGTCGCCGAGCGGGGCCAGACGCTCGTGGACGGCGGTGGCGGCGTCCTCGTCGTGCATGGCACGGTGCCGGGCCAGCGCGGCGAAGGACTTGTTGGTGTCCGGGACGGCGTCCCAGTCGGCTTCGGTGAAGGCGACGCGGACGTGGACGACGGTGCCGCCGGCGGCCCGGACGTCGGCGACGGCCCGTTCGATGCGGCCGAGCAGGGCTTCGCGGGCGCCGTCCTCGGGCAGGGCGGCCAGGACGGCGGGCTGGCAGTCCAGGACGAGAAGAGCGGTGTGCGCGGGGTCGAGTGCGGCGGCGGTGTTCACGCGGGGTCCTCCTTGGGGGTGGTGTGCGACCGGCGGTGACCGGCCGCCGGCGGCGTCAGGAGTGGCTGAGGGACGGTTCCGGCCGGTGCGTCGACGCCTGCTCGCGCCGGGGGAGCAGTAGCGGGGTCGCGAGGATGAGCAGTCCCGCGACGGCGAGGGCGGTGCGCGGGCCGGTGATGTCGGCGAGCAGGCCGCCCAGTGCGGTGCAGACGGCGATGGACGCCTGCTGGCCGATCGACCAGGCCGACAGGGTGCGGGCGACCAGGTGGTCGGGCGTGCGTTCGAGCCGGTAGGTGGCGAGGACCGGGGTGTAGAGGCTCATGTTGACGATGATCGCCAGCTCGACGGCCATCACGGTGAGCAGGCCGATGACGCCGGGGCGGACGAAGACCAGGCCGATCAGCCAGACGGCGCGCAGGGTGCCGACGGTCCTGAAGACCCTGTGCCGTCCGTAGCGGGCCACGACGCGCTGGGCGAGCCGGGAGCCGATGAGCCCGCCGAGGCAGGGGGCGGCGAAGGCGAGGCCGTACTGCCAGGCCGGGAAGTGCAGTTGGCGCAGCAGGAGCACGGCCAGCAGCGGTTCGGTGGCCATGATCAGGCCGCTGACGAGCAGGTTGTTGAGGTAGAGCGGACGCAGGCCGGGGTCGCCCAGGATGTGCCGCCAGCCGTCGGTCAGCGCGCCCACCCGCACCGGGGCCTTGCCGGTGGGCCGCGGGGCCTCCTCCCGGCCGCGGATCGCGGTGATGCCGAGGGCGGAGAGCAGGTAGCTGAGGGCGTCGGCAACGACCGTGGTGACCGGTCCGAACAGGCCGATCGCCGCCCCGCCGAGCGGCGGTCCGATCGCGATGGAGCTCCAGTTGGTGGATTCGAAGCGGGCGTTGGCGACCAGCAGGTCGTCCGGTCGGACGAGGGCCTTGAGCTGGGCGCCGCTGGCCGCGTTGAACGCGATCTTGGCGGCGGCGACCACGGCCGAGACCGCCAACAGCTGGACGAAGCCGAGCAGGCCGAAGGCGTAGGCGAGCGGGATCGTGGCCATGGCCGCGAACCGGACGAGGTCCATTGCGACCATCACCGGGCGCTTGCGCCGGAACTCCACCCACGGTGCGAGCGGCACAGCGATCAGCGCGCCCACCGCGGGGCCCACCGCGGACAGCGAGGACACTTCGGCCGGTCCGGCGTGCACCGCCAGTACGGCGATCAGCGGCAGGGCCCCGAACCCCAGCCCGGACCCGTACGCGCTCACCGCGTACGCCGCCCAGAGCCAGCCGAACTGCCGACCGAGCCGTTTCCGGCCCGTCCGGCCCGTCTGGCCCGTCTGGCCCGTCCGGCCCGTCCGGTCCCCACCTGTCCCGCTCACCCTGCTCACCATGACCGGCGTGCTCCCTCGACGTCCCGTTCGAACAATCCGACGTTGACCGGTGAGAGCTAAGCGATCGGCACAACCGCAGGTCAAACAACCACCCCGCCGTCCGGGCACAACCATCCGTTGTTCACTAAGGTGGATCGGTGTGGACCTCGAAGCCGTACGCACCTTCGCCGCCGTCGTGGACGCGGGCCAGTTCCAGAAGGCCGCCGCCGACCTGGCGGTCACCCAGCAGGCCGTCTCCAAGCGCATCGCCACGCTGGAGCGGGACCTCGGTGTCCGGCTGTTCACCCGCACCCCGCGCGGCGCCGAGCTCACCATCGACGGGCAGGCCTTCCTGCCCCACGCCCGCGAGCTGCTGCGCGCCGCCGAGCGCGCGGTCGCGTCCGTGCGCACCGGCCGTCGGCCGCTGCGGGTCGACGTGATCGCCTCGCGCGTCGCGCCGTCGGGACTGATGCGCGACTTCCACCGCGCGCGCCCCGAGATCGACCTCGACGTGGTGATGCTGTTCGACGTGGAGGCGGCCGTCAGCGCGATCCGCTCGGGCGCGATCGACGCGTCCTTCCGTGCCGTCGCCGCGCCGGGCCGGTCCCTTCCCGAGGACATCGAGTCCGTCCGGGTGCTGGACGAGCCGCTCCAGCTCCTCACCGGCCCCGCCCACGCACTGGCGAGCGCCCGCTCGGTGACCGTCGCCCAGCTCACCGGGCACCGGATCTGGATGCCCGGCATCGCGCCCGGCACCGAGTGGGCCGCCTTCTACGACGACCTCGTCGCCGAGTTCGGCCTCGGCATCGAGGTGACCGGCCCCAACTTCGGCTCGGACGCGCTCCTCGACACCGTCGCCGACACCCCGGCCCTGGCCACCTTCATGAGCGAGCACACCCGCGTCGTCTGGCCCGCCGGGCACGGCCTGCGCCGCATCCCGGTGACCGACCCGACGCCGGTCTACCCGCACTCCCTCCTGTGGCACCGCGACAACCCCCACCCGGCCCTGGCCGCCCTCCGCGCCCACCTCGCCGCCACCAGGCCCGCCCTCGACGCCCCGGGCACCTGGCGGCCGGGCTGGGTGCTCCCGCGCTGATCCGCGGCGGCCCGGGCCGGAGGGCGGGCGGATCAGCGGACGTTGACGAACCCGCCGGTCAGGCCTCTTCGCGCCAGCCGTCGTGGGAGGTGGCGAGGGTGTCGAGGGAGTGCAGCAGGGTGGGGGTCCAGCCGGTGGACGGCGGGTCGAGGACGACCAGCCACTGGGCGTCCTCGGCGTCGTCCTCGCCGGCCAGGGCGTCGCGGACGATCTCCGGTTCGGCGAGGTCCGGGTGGGCGGCGCCGAGTTCCTCGGCGGCCTCGTCGGCGGCGTCGCGGTCGGGCAGGACGAGCAGCTGGCGGACGAACGGGTCGTCGACGTCCGGGAGGTCGGGCGTGTGGTTCTCGGTCACCGGGCCATTCTCCAGGTCGGGCGGCACGGCCGGGCAGCACGGGTCGGCCCGTCCGGCGGTCGGCCCGTTCGCCGGTCGGCCCGGACGGCCGCCCGGGCGGGAGTGTCCGCGGCGCGTGGGATGCTGGTAGGCGATGGCCAGGAAGAGTGCACCCGACGACCTGCTCGCCCCGCTGACCCTCGCGGTCGGCCAGGAGGAGCTGCTGCTGGACCGCGCGGTCGCCCAGGTGGTGGCCGCGGCGAAGGCCGCGGACCCGGACACCGACGTACGGGACCTGCCGCCCGGCGGGTTGCAGCCCGGGAGCCTGGCCGAGCTGACCACGCCCTCGCTGTTCGCCGAGCGCAAGGTGATCGTGGTCCGGGCCGCCCAGGACCTCTCCGCCGACTCGGTGAAGGAGGTCAAGGCGTACATCGAGGCGCCGGCCGGAGAAGTGATCATGGTGCTGGTGCACGCCGGCGGGGCCAAGGGCAAGGGCCTGCTGGACGCCGGGCGCAAGGCGGGCGGACGCGAGGTGGCCTGCGCCAAGCTGGCCAAGGCGAGCGAGCGACTGGCCTTCGTCAAGGGCGAGTTCCGCACCCTGGGCCGTTCCGCGACCCAGGAGGCCTGCCAGGCGCTGCTGGACGCGCTCGGCAGCGACCTGCGTGAACTGGCGGCCGCGTGCAGCCAGTTGACCTCGGACGTCGAGGGCACCATCGACGAGACGGTGGTGGCCCGCTACTACAGCGGCCGGGCCGAGGCGACCGGCTTCGAGGTGGCCGACCTGGCGGTCACCGGCCGGGCGGCGGAGGCGCTGGAGCGGCTGCGGTGGGCGCTGGCCGTCGGCCAGCCGCCGACCGGCATCACCTACGCGCTGGCCTCCGGCGTGCGCAGCATCGGCCGGCTGGCCACGACCGGACGGAACATGCGCCCGGCCGATCTGGCCCGCGAGTTGGGCATGCCGCCGTGGAAGGTGGACCGGGTCCGCCAGCAGATGCGTGGCTGGACGGGCGACGGGGTGGCCACCGCGCTGACCGCGATCGCCCAGGCCGACGCCGCCGTCAAGGGCGGCTCGGACGATCCGGCATTCGCCCTGGAGCGCGCGGTGGTCGCCGTCGCCAAGGCCGCCCGGGCCGGCTCACGCCCCGCGTACTGACGCCCGGCAGCCCGCCCCGCCCGCTGACGCCCCGGGACCGCCGCCCGCCCGCAGCCCCGCGCTACTTGCGCATGGCCCGTACGGCGCTGTCGGCGTCCGCCTGCAGCATGGTGCGCAGCTCGTCCATGGACGGCGGAGTGGCCTTCCCCTGGGTGTAGCTGGCGCTGTAGGTGATGTAGAAGGTCATCCCGCCGTCGCGGACGTCCACCTCGGCGTAGATGTCGCGGTACTTGTCCGACGAGCCGTCGTCCTTGTACACGAAGTACGCGTCGTCGCCGATCCCCGGGATGGTCGTGATCTGGTAGCCGCGCGACCGGTAGGTCTCCTTGTTGGCCGAGAGCTCGGGCGCGGGGTTCACCGCCTTGTGCAGGTCGGCGCGCAGGTAGACCGAGGCGTACTCGCTGTCGCTGTTGCCGCCGGTCCGCTTGAGGGACATCGAGCAGTTCATGCTGTCCAGGGCCGGGTTCCGGTCGGTGTGGTGGCTCGGCGAGGTGCTGCTCGTGTTGACCGAGTACTTCTCCAGCAGCCGGGCGGGCTTCCCGACGGTGCAGAAGTCGTCCGAGACGTGGTAGCTGCCGAGGCTGCGCGGCGCGGAGTCGCTGCTGTTGCCGACCATGCCCGGGACGACCAGGACGGCGGTGGTCCAGCCGGCCGAGGCGAGCAGCGCGCCGACGAAGGCCCAGACGGCGTTGCGCCGCAGGTTGCCCCCGGCCCGGCCCCCGGGCGCCCCACTGGCGGGACCGGGACCGGGAGCGGGCGCCACGGGAGCCCCCGTGGGAACGGTGACCGGAACGCCGGGACCGCCCGCCCCCGGCGAGGCCGGCAGTCCCGGCGGCGGACCGTAGCCGGGCACCCCCGGTCCCTGCTGCGGGAACCCGTACCCCGGCCCGTTCGGCGCAGGGGACGGTGGCTGCGGCTGCGTTGTCATGGATGTTGTTCCCCCCTCGGGACTGGCGCCGGAATGCCCCCCGCATCCCCGGTCGCGCGTGGTCGACCATAGCGGCCTGGCCGCGGAACGCGACAGGCGCCGCAGTCGGCCTCTGGGGAAGAGGCCGGCTGCGGCGCCTGCCGTACAGCTGGTGTGCACCGCACCCGCGTGGCGAACGCAGGCCGCGTGCGGTGCGAGTCTCACACGCCTCGGGAGTCCGGGTAGAGGGCCGGGTCGTCCGGAGGCGGCGGGGGCCGGAGCCCCCGGAGGCGTCAGGCCTGGACGGCCGCGTTGACGCGCTTGGTGATGGCCGACTTCTTGTTGGCGGCCTGGTTGGCGTGGATGACGCCCTTGCTCACGGCCTTGTCCAGCGCCTTGGAGGCGGCGCGGGCCAGCACGGTGGCCTTCTCGGTCTCGCCGGCGGCAGCGGCCTCACGGGCCTTGCGCAGGGCGGTCTTCAGCGAGGACTTGACGGCCTTGTTGCGCAGGCGCGCCTTCTCGTTGGTCTTGTTGCGCTTGATCTGGGACTTGATGTTCGCCACGAAGGAGCCTCAGTCTTGTCTGAAAGGTTTGAACGGGCTGCACCGTGAAGGCCGCCGGACCAGCTGAGAGGGCATGCCGGGGCCAGGTGCAGCTGACCACGCTACCAGGGGCCCGCCGCCCGCCCCAAACCGGCCGCCGGGCCGGCCCCGAGCCCAGCCGGGCCCAGCCTCCGGGCCCCGATCCCGGACCCGGCCGCCTGACCCGCCCGGCCCGTCGGCCCCGCGCGGGCGGGTCAGGCGCTCAGCACCGGCTCCCCGTAGTGCTCGACCTCCGGGAACGGCCGGTAGAACCGGTGCAGCAGCTCCCGCCACCGCTGGTACTCGGCCGAGCCGCGGAACCCCTCGGTGTGGTCGGCGAGCGTCTCCCACTCCACCTGGAGCAGGAAGCGCGAGCCGCGCCCCTCGTCCAGGCAGCGGTGCAGCCGGAGCGAGCGGAAGCCGCGCTGGACGGCGATCAGCGGACGGGCCTCGGCGAAGGCGGCGAGGAACTCGTCCTCCCGGCCGGGCAGGACGTCGAGCAGGGCACTTTCCAGGATCATGGGAGGCCATCCTGCCCCTCCACGACCGGGCGACGGAACGCTGCGAGGTGCCCGAACGGTGTCCGGTGCCCAGGTCGTGGGAAGATGGGAGGAACTATTTCGATCGGACGAGACTGTCCGGTCCCCGGGATAGCCGGTCAGCGATGATCCGGACACCCCCGGCCCCGGACCAACGGAGAATCGGACCAAGGTGCCCGCGACCCCCAGCAATGTGCCAGAGCCCAGCCGTACCGACCCGGCGCTGATCCGCAACTTCTGCATCATCGCCCACATCGACCACGGCAAGTCGACGCTCGCAGACCGGATGCTGCAGATCACCGGCGTCGTCGACCCCCGGCAGATGCGTGCCCAGTACCTCGACCGCATGGACATCGAGCGCGAGCGCGGCATCACCATCAAGTCGCAGGCGGTCCGCCTCCCGTGGGCCCCCAAGACCGGGCCGGACGCCGGGACGACGCACATCCTCAACATGATCGACACCCCCGGCCACGTGGACTTCACGTACGAGGTGTCCCGCTCCCTCGCGGCCTGCGAGGGAACCATCCTGGTGGTCGACGCGGCCCAGGGCATCGAGGCGCAGACCCTCGCCAACCTGTACCTGGCGCTGGAGAACGACCTCACGATCGTCCCGGTCCTCAACAAGATCGACCTGCCGGCCGCCCAGCCGGAGAAGTACGCCGAGGAGATCGCCCACATCATCGGCTGCGACCCGGGCGACGTGCTCAAGGTCAGCGCCAAGACCGGTCTGGGCGTCGAGGACCTGCTGGACCACATCGTCAACACCATCCCGGCCCCGGTCGGCGTGGCGGACGCCCCGGCCCGCGCGATGATCTTCGACTCGGTGTACGACGCCTACCGCGGCGTGGTCACCTACGTCCGTGTCGTGGACGGCCAGCTGAACAAGCGCGAGCGCATCCAGATGATGTCGACCGGCGCCACCCACGAACTGCTGGAGATCGGCGTCATCTCGCCCGAGCCGAAGGTCGCCGACGGCCTCGGCGTCGGCGAGGTGGGCTACATCATCACCGGTGTGAAGGACGTCCGGCAGTCCAAGGTCGGTGACACGATCACCTCGCAGCACAAGGGCGCCACCGAGCCGCTGGGCGGCTACAAGGACCCGCGCCCGATGGTGTTCTCCGGCCTGTACCCGCTGGACGGCTCGGACTACCCGCTGCTGCGCGACGCCCTGGACAAGCTGCGGCTGAACGACGCCGCCCTGGTCTACGAGCCGGAGACCTCGGTCGCCCTCGGCTTCGGCTACCGCTGCGGCTTCCTCGGCCTGCTGCACCTGGAGATCATCCGGGAGCGCCTGGAGCGCGAGTTCAACCTCGACCTGATCTCCACCGCCCCGAACGTGGTCTACCGGGTGGTCATGGAGGACGGCACCGAGCACACCGTCACCAATCCGAGCGAGTTCCCCTCCGGCAAGATCGCCGAGGTGTACGAGCCGGTCGTGCGCGGCACCATCCTGGCGCCCAACGAGTTCGTCGGCGCGATCATGGAGCTCTGCCAGTCCCGCCGCGGCAGCCTCCAGGGCATGGACTACCTGTCCGAGGACCGCGTCGAGCTGCGCTACACCCTGCCGCTCGCCGAGATCGTCTTCGACTTCTTCGACCAGTTGAAGTCCAAGACCCGCGGCTACGCCTCGCTCGACTACGAGCCCATCGGCGAGCAGACCGCCGCCCTGGTCAAGGTCGACATCCTGCTGCACGGCGACGCGGTGGACGCCTTCTCCGCGATCGTGCACAAGGACAAGGCCTACAGCTACGGCGTCATGATGGCCGGCAAGCTGCAGAAGCTGATCCCGCGCCAGCAGTTCGAGGTGCCGATCCAGGCGGCCATCGGCTCCCGGGTGATCGCCCGCGAGACGGTCCGCGCGATCCGCAAGGACGTCCTCGCCAAGTGCTACGGCGGTGACATCTCGCGCAAGCGGAAGCTGCTGGAGAAGCAGAAGGAGGGCAAGAAGCGGATGAAGATGGTCGGCAGCGTGGAGGTCCCGCAGGAGGCCTTCATCGCGGCGCTGTCCACCGACGCCGAGACGCCCAAGGACAAGAAGTAGCAGCGACGGAAGGGCCCCGGGGCGATCGCCCCGGGGCCCTTCCGCGTTCCCGCGGGGACGGGGTACCGGCAGGACGGCGTCCCGCGGGGCGCGCCGGTCCTGTGGGCGCCCCGTCGGCTACTTGAGCGCTCCCAGAACGGCGGTGACGATGCCGGCCTTGGCCAGCCGTCCGGCGGTGCCGGTGAGGACGGTGGGCTTCATCGAGTCGTCCGGGTGGACCAGCTGGAGCAGGCCGTCCCGCCGGCCGAGGCTCAGGCACTGCACGACGTACCGGAACGAGAACGGCTTCGAGGTGCGCCCGTCGAGCAGCTTGCCGACGTACTGGCCCTGCGGCAGGGCGGTGGCGCAGCCCATCCGCAGGGTGCCGACGCCGGGGACGGTGACCGCGGCGGCGTCGCCCACCACGTGGACGTCGGGGTGCGAGACCGACCGCAGGTGGTCGTCGACCAGGGCCCGGCCGTGCTCGTCCACGGCCAGTCCGGCGTCGGCGGCCAGCGGGTGCGGCTCCATCGAGGCGGCCCACACGGTGAGGTCGGCCTCGATCGGGCCGGCGGTGGTGCGCAGCCCGTCCGGGGTGACCTCGGTGACGGTCGCGTCGTCGTGGACGGCGACGCCGAGGCGGTCGAGGACGCGCCGGATGTGGGTGCGGCCCTTGGGCGAGTAGGTCCCGCCGACCTGACCGGCCGCCACGATCCGCACCCGCCAGTCGGGGTGGGCCTCGGCGAGTTCGGTGGCCAGTTCGATGCCGGTGGCGCCGCCGCCGACGACCGCCAGGTTGCCGGGGCGGTCGGCCGCGCGGGTCAGGCGCCGCACCTCGGCGGCGCGCTCCACGGGGTGGGCGTGCTCGACGGCGCCGGGGACGCCGTGCCAGGCGGTGCGGCTGCCGAGGGCGTAGACCAGGGTGTCGTAGCCGAGGGTGGCGCCGTCGTCCAGGAGGACCTTGTGTCCGTCCAGGTCGAGTTCGACGGCCCGGGCCCGGTGGTGCTCGATCCGGCTGCCGCGGGCCAGATCGCCGATGGCGGGCCACTCGCGGCCGCGGCCGGCCGCGGTCTCGTGCTGGCGGATGCGGTGCAGGAGCCGCTCCTCGGGGGCGACCAGGGTGACGGTGCGGTGCCGTCCGGCGCCCTTGGCCGCGGTGAGTCCGGCGTAGCCGGCGCCCAGTACGACGATCCGCCTGCCGGTGCTGGTGGTGCTGCTCATCTCGTCCGCCTCCTCGCGAGGTCGCTCCGGTGGAGCGCTGTTCAGGAGGGGGACGACGCGACCGGTCGGGATGTGACAGTGACCTGCGTCACGCGGATCCGGAAGTGTTGCCGCATGACCCAGTGGGACGTGTCACGGTGCGGTGACCGGGCTGATCCGGGCGAGCTTCTCGGGGTTGACCACGACGAACGCCTCGGTGATCCGTCCCTCGGCCAGGGCGAAGGCCACCACGCCGGTGACGGTGCCGGTGGCCTTCTCGTACCAGAGCAGGCCCGGCTCGCCGTTGACCGTCCCGTGGTCAAGTCCGAACTCGGGGGTGAACCACTTCTCCACGAGGCCGGCCACCAGCCGGGCCACCTTGTCGGCGCCGTGCACCGGACGGGCGGCGGCACGGACGATGCCGCCGCCGTCGGCGTGCCAGACCACGTCGGGGTCGAGGATCTCCATCAGGCCCAGGATGTCGCCCTTGACGGTCGCGGCGGCGAAGGCCTCCACGGCCCGGCGGTGCTCGGCCGGGTCGGTGCCGGTGCGCGGGCCGCAGTCCTTGACCCGGCGGCGGGCCCGGGAGGCGAGCTGGCGGGTGGCGTCCGGGGTGCGGTTCAGGGAGGCGGCGATGTCCTCGAAGCCGACCGCGAAGACGTCGTGCAGGACGAAGGCGGCCCGCTCGGCCGGGCTGAGCTGCTCCAGGACGGCGAGCAGGGCGAGCGAGACGGACTCGCCGCGTTCGGCCAGCTCGGCGGGGGAGTCGGGGGCGCTCGCGTAGGACACGGACGGTTCGGGCAGCCACTCACCGTAGTAGGCCTCGCGGCGCGCCCGCGCGGAGCCGAGCTGGTCGTAGCAGAGCCGGGTGACCACGGTCGTGAGGAAGGCGCGGGGGTCGGTGACGGTGGCGCGGTCGGTGGCCTGCCAGCGCAGCCAGGCGTCCTGCAGGACGTCCTCGGCGTCGGTGAAGGACCCCAGCAGCCGGTAGGCGACCGAGCCGAGGTAGCGGCGGTTCGTCTCGAACGCGTCCGAGGCCTGCTCGGCGGTGGTGGGCTGGGCGGTCACGGGGCCACCGTAGCGAAGGGCGCCGCCCTTTGCGAAGGTCCGGGGCACACGAGGTCCACCCGCGCCGGCCCGGCGCGCCCTCCCCGCATCCCCCTCCCTGAGACCGCCCTCTCCACGAGACCAGCCCCCAGACGAGAGCGCCCCCCTCCGCGCGGCCCCCGGCGAGGACCGCCCCTGCGGGAGGACCCGGGCGCGCGAAGGGCGGGGCGGAGGAGTCCCGCCCCGCCCTTCGCGTGAGGACGCGTCAGTCGACCTCGGCCACGGCCTCCGCGAACTGGGCCTGGTAGAGCCGGGCGTAGGCGCCGTCGGCGGCGATCAGCTCGTCGTGCGAGCCCTGCTCCACGATGGAGCCGTTCTCCATCACCAGGATGACGTCGGCGTCGCGGATGGTGGAGAGGCGGTGGGCGATGACGAAGCTGGTGCGGCCGGTGCGCAGGCGGGCCATGGCCCGCTGGATGAGCACCTCGGTGCGGGTGTCGACCGAGCTGGTGGCCTCGTCCAGGACCAGGATCGACGGCTGGGCGAGGAAGGCCCGGGCGATGGTGATCAGCTGCTTCTCGCCCGCGCTGACGCCGGTGCCCTCGTCGTCGATGACGGTGTCGTAGCCGTCCGGCAGGGTGCGGACGAAGCGGTCGACGTGGGCGGCCCTGGCGGCTTCGATGACCTGTTCGCGGGTGGCCGACCCGGCCCCGTACGCGATGTTGTCGGCGATGGTGCCGCCGAACAGCCAGGTGTCCTGGAGGACCATGCCGATGCCGGAGCGCAGGTCCTCGCGGGACATCGCGGCGATGTCGACGCCGTCGAGGGTGATCCGTCCGGAGCTGACCTCGTAGAACCGCATCAGCAGGTTGACCAGGGTGGTCTTGCCGGCGCCGGTGGGGCCGACGATGGCGACGGTCTGGCCGGGTTCGACCTTGAGCGAGAGGTCGTCGATGAGCGGCTTGTCGGGGTCGTAGCGGAAGGACACGTCCTGGAAGGCGACCCGTCCGTGGACCGCGTCCGGCTTCTCGGGCATGGCCGGCTCGGGGCTCTGCTCGGGGGCGTCGAGGAGCTCGAAGACGCGCTCGGCGGAGGCGACCCCGGACTGCACCAGGTTGGCCATGCTGGCGACCTGGGTGAGCGGCTGGCTGAACTGCCGGGAGTACTGGATGAAGGCCTGGACGTCGCCGATGGACAGCGAGCCGCTGGCCACCCGCAGGCCGCCGACCACCGCGACCAGCACGTACTGCAGGTTGCCGATGAGCATCATCGCGGGCTGGATGATCCCGGAGATGAACTGGGCGCGGAAGCTGGCGTGGAACAGCGCGTCGTTGTGCTCGCGGAAGGTCTCGGCGGACTCGCGCTGCCGGCCGAACACCTTGACCAGGGTGTGGCCGGTGTACATCTCCTCGATGTGGGCGTTGAGTTGGCCGGTGGACTTCCACTGCTGGACGAACTGCGGCTGGGCCCGCTTGCCGACCTTGGCGGCGACGACCACCGACAGCGGCACCGAGATGAGGGCGATCAGCGCCAGCAGCCAGGAGATCCAGAACATCATCGCCAGCACGCCGACCACGGTGAGCAGTGAGTTGACGACCTGTCCCATGGTCTGCTGCATGGACTGGCCGATGTTGTCGATGTCGTTGGTGACCCGGCTGAGCACCTCGCCGCGCGGCTGCTTGTCGAAGTAACTGAGCGGCAGGCGGGCGAGCTTGGCCTCGACGTCCTGGCGCAGCCGGTAGCCGGCCGACTGGATCGCCTTGGTGGCCAGGCGGCCCTGGAAGATGCCGAAGACGGCGGAGGCGACGTAGATGCCGAGCACCCACAGCAGGACGGAGCCGATGGCGCCGAAGTCCATGCCGTGACCGGGGGTGAAGTCGACCGCGGAGAGCAGGTCGGCGATGCCGCCCTGGCCGTGGGCGCGCAGGCCCTCGATGACTTCGGCCTTGGAGGTGCCGGGCTGGAAGCGGGCGCCGATGACGCCGGCGAAGATCAGGTCGGTGGCGTCGCCGAGGATCTTGGGGCCGGTGACGGCGCAGCCGATGCCGAGGACGCCGAGCACCAGGACGCCGACGAGCAGTTTGCGTTCGGGGCGCAGCAGGCCGAGGACGCGCTTGCCGGAGCCCTTGAAGTCCATGGACTTCTCGGCGCCCTGGCCGCCCATGAAGCGGCCCGGTCCGGCCGGGCCGCGGCGGGCGGCGGCGGCCTGGGAGTCGCTGGGCAACCGGTCCTGGGGCTTGCCGGCGGGCTTGCCGGCGGCGGGTCCGGGCGCGGCTGCGGCCGCCGGCCCGGCGGGGTTCCCGACGGGCTTTCCTTGGGTGGTCACGCCGCCTCCTGCTCGGTGAGCTGGGAGAGCACGATCTCCCGGTACGTCGGGTTGTCGGCCATCAGTTCGTGGTGGGTGCCGGTGCCGACGACGGCGCCCTCGTCGAGGACGATGATCCGGTCGGCGTCGCGGATGGTGGAGACGCGCTGGGCGACGATCAGGACGGTGGCGTCGGCGGTCTCGCGGGCGAGGGCCTTGCGCAGCTTGGCGTCGGTGGCGTAGTCGAGCGCGGAGAAGGAGTCGTCGAAGAGGTAGACGTCGGGCCTGCGGACGAGTGCCCGGGCGATGGCCAGACGCTGGCGCTGGCCGCCGGAGACGTTGCTGCCGCCCTGGGCGATGGGGGCGTCCAGGCCTTCGGCGAGCTTCTCGACGAACTCCTTGGCCTGGGCGATCTCCAGGGCGTGCCAGAGTTCCTCGTCGGTGGCGTCGGGACGGCCGTAGCGCAGGTTGCTGGCGACGGTGCCGGTGAACAGGTACGGCTTCTGCGGGACGATGCCGACGCTGTCGGCGATGGCGTCGGCGGAGAGCTCGCGCACGTCCACGCCGTCGAGCAGGACCTGTCCGGAGGTGGCGTCGAAGAGCCGGGGGACGAGGCCGAGCAGGGTGGACTTGCCGCTGCCGGTGGAGCCGATGATGGCGGTGGTCTCGCCGGGGCGGGCGGTGAGGTCGATGCCGCGCAGCACCGGGGCCTCGGCGCCGGGGTAGCGGAAGTCGACGTCGCGCAGTTCCAGGTTGCCGCGGCGCAGCAGTTCGGTGACGGGGGCGGCGGGCGGGACGACGCTGGAGGAGGTGCTCAGGACCTCCTGGACGCGCTCGGCGCAGACCTCGGCGCGCGGAACCATCATGAACATGAAGGTGGCCATCATGACGCTCATCAGGATCTGCATCAGGTAGGAGAGGAAGGCGGTGAGCGCGCCGATCTCCATGTCGCCGCTGTCGATGCGGTGGGCGCCGAACCAGAGCACCGCGACGCTGGAGACGTTCACGACCAGCATGACGGCCGGGAACATGACGGACATCAGCCGGCCGACCTGGCGGGCGGTGTGGGTGAGGTCCTCGTTGGCGTCGGCGAAGCGGGTCTGCTCGTGGTCGTCCTTGACGAAGGCGCGGATGACCCGGATGCCGGTGATCTGCTCGCGCAGCACCCGGTTGACGGTGTCGATCTTCACCTGCATGCTGCGGAACTTCGGGCGCAGGGCGCGCACCAGCAGGACGACGACCACGCCGAGCGCGGGGATGACGGCGAGCAGCAGTCCGGACAGCGGGACGTCCTGGTTGAGCGCCATGATGATGCCGCCGACGCACATGATCGGCGCGGCGACCATCAGCGTGAAGCTCATCAGGGCCAGCATCTGGACCTGCTGGACGTCGTTGGTGGTGCGGGTGATCAGCGACGGGGCGCCGAACTGGCCGACCTCGCGGGAGGAGAAGCTCTGCACCCGGTCGAAGACGGCGGCGCGGACGTCGCGGCCGAAGGCCATCGCGGTGCGGGCGCCGAAGTAGACGGCGCCGATCGAGCACAGCGCCTGCACCAGGGTGACGCCGATCATCACGGCGCCCAGGCGCAGGATGTAGCCGGTGTCGCCCTTGACCACGCCCTTGTCGATGATGTCGGCGTTGAGCGTCGGCAGGTACAGCGCCGCGAGGGTGGATACCAGTTGGAGGACCACCAGCAAGGTGATCGGTCGGGAGTACGGGCGCAGGTACGCCCGGAGCAGTCTGATCAGCACTGGCCCACTCTTGTCGTCGCCGGTCGGGTTCGCACCCCAATTCTCGTTGTTCTGTGGCGTCGTACAGACGATTCCCGGGCTGTCGCGCTGAGGTTTGCCTGGCCTTTGCCATTGCGGCGGCGCCCGCGGCGGCGGCCCGGGCATCGGCCCCGTGCGGGTGTGCCAGCTGGATCCGCCCCCTTACGGAATGACCGTTTTCCCCCTAGGCTGCTGACTGCGCCCTTGTTACCGACCGGTATGACCCTCCGCTCAGGTGGACCGGGGCCCGGCGGCCGCCCCCACGGACGCCGCGACAATCCCTCAGACGGCCACCCGCCCCCGGAGGTCCTCGTTGAGTTCCGCGCAGTCCCTGATCGACTCCGGCAAAGCCGACATCGTCGCCGGGCGTCCCGCCTCCGTCGCCCACCTGTTCCTGGAGCGCGTCGCCGCCACCCCGAACCACGAGGCCTACCGCCACCCCGCCTCCGTCGACGAGCAGGCCGCGGACGGCGCGCCGGGCGCCGAGCAGTGGCGCTCGCTCACCTGGGCGCAGACCGCCGTCCGGGTCAGGGCGGTGGCCGCCGGTCTGATGGCGCTCGGCATCCAGCCGGAGGACCGGGTCGCGCTGGCCTCCTCCACCCGGCTCGAATGGATCCTCACCGACCTCGGCGCCATGTGCGCGGGCGCGGCCATCACCACGGTCTACCCGAGCACCAACGCGGACGAGACGGCCTTCATCCTCTCCGACTCCGGCTGCCGGGCCATGTTCGCCGAGAACGCCGCCCAGCTGGCCAAGGCCGTCGACCACATCGACCAGCTGCCCGAGCTGCGTACCGTGATCCTCTTCGACGCCCCCGCCGAGGCCCCCGAGACGGCCGGCCTGGACCTGATCACCCTGGCCGAGCTGGAACGGCGCGGCGCCGAGTACCTGGAGCAGCACCCGGACGCCGTCGAGAAGGCCGTGGCCGCGCTCGACAGGGAGCAGCTCGCCACCCTCATCTACACCTCCGGCACCACCGGCCGCCCCAAGGGCGTGCGCCTGGTGCACGACTGCTGGGCGTACGAGGGCAAGGCCCAGGAGGCCAGCGGCCTGCTCGGCCCCGACGACGTCCAGTTCATGTGGCTGCCGCTGTCGCACGTCTTCGGCAAGACGCTGATCTCCGGTCAGATCGCCACCGGGCACGTGATGGCGGTGGACGGCCGGGTCGACCGGATCATCCACAACCTGCCGGTCATCCGGCCCACCGTGATGGCCTCGGCGCCGCGCATCTTCGAGAAGGTCTACAACGGCATCGCCGGGCGGGCCCGGGCCGAGGGCGGCGCCAAGTACAAGATCTTCATGTGGGCCGCCAAGGTCGCCCGCGAGTACGCCCGGGTGGTCCAGGAGAACCGGGTCGCCACCGGCGCCGAGAGCGCCCCGCTCGGCCTGCGGGTGCAGCACGCGCTCGCCGACAGGCTGGTGTACGCCAAGATCCGGGCGGCCTTCGGCGGCCGGCTGCGCGGCGCCGTCTCCGGCAGCGCCGCGCTCGCCCCCGAGATCGGCTACTTCTTCCTCGGCGCCGGGGTGCCGATCCTGGAGGGCTACGGGCTGAGCGAGACCAGCGCCGGCTCCTGCGTCAACCGCAAGGAGGACGTGCGGATCGGCACGGTCGGCCGCGCCCTGCCCGGCACCGAGGTGCGGATCGCCGAGGACGGCGAGATCCTGCTGCGCGGCCCCGGCGTCATGCGCGGCTACCACAACCTGCCGGAGAAGACCGCCGAGGTGCTGGAGCCGGACGGCTGGTTCCACACTGAGGACATCGGCGAGCTGAGCCCCGACGGCTTCCTGCGGATCACCGACCGCAAGAAGGACCTGTTCAAGACCTCCGGCGGGAAGTACGTGGCGCCCAGCGAGGTCGAGGGCAAGTTCAAGGCGGTCTGCCCGTTCGTCAGCAACATCCTGGTGATCGGCAACGGCCGCAACTACTGCACCGCGCTGATCGGCCTGGACGAGGCGGTGCTGATGCCGTGGGCCGCCGAGCACGGCTTGGCCGGGAAGAGCTACGCCGAGCTGGCCGTCGAGCCGGCCGTGCACCAGCTGATCGAGGGCTTCGTCAAGCGGGTCAACGGCGACCTCCAGCGCTGGCAGACGATCAAGAAGTTCCACCTGCTGCCGCGCGACCTCGACATCGAGCACGGCGAGCTCACCCCCAGCCTGAAGATCAAGCGCCCGGTGGTCGAGCGGACCTACGCGGACGCCGTGACGGCCATGTACGCGGGCGCCAACGAGGCCTGAGCCCGCTCCCGTACGGTCCGCGCGGAGGTTCGCGGGCCGTACGGGACAATGGGGTCATGCCCTCCGCACTCCCCGACGGCGAACCGGTGCCGTCCGACGGTTCCCTGCCCCCCGACGCCCTCGCCGGGCTGGGCCGGCGGCCGTTCGGCTTCTACCTGCACGTGCCGTACTGCGCCAGCCGCTGCGGCTACTGCGACTTCAACACCTACACCGCCACCGAACTGCGCTCCTCCGGGGCGGTCGCCTCGCAGGAGACCTACGCGGACAACGTGGTCGCCGAGATCCGGCTCGCCCGCGAGGTGCTGGGCGACGTCGACCTCCCGGTGCGGACGGTGTTCCTCGGCGGTGGCACCCCCACCCTGCTGCCGGCCCGCGACCTGGTGAAGATGCTCGCCGCGCTGCGCGAGGAGTTCGGGCTCGCCCCGGACGCCGAGGTCACCACCGAGGCCAACCCCGAGTCCGTCGACCCGGCGTACCTGGCCGAGCTGCGCGAGGGCGGCTACAACCGGATCTCCTTCGGCATGCAGAGCGCCCGCCCGCACGTCCTGGAGCTGCTCGACCGCCACCACACCCCGGGCCGCCCCGAGGCCTGCGTGGCCGAGGCCCGTGCGGCCGGCTTCGAGCACGTCAACCTCGACCTGATCTACGGCACCCCCGGCGAGTCCGACGACGACTGGCGGGCCTCGCTGGACGCCGCGATCGGCGCCGGGCCCGACCACGTCTCCGCGTACTCCCTGATCGTCGAGGAGGGCACCCGGCTGGCCGCCCGGGTCAAGCGCGGCGAACTGCCGATGATCGACGACGACGTGCACGCCGACCGCTACCTCATCGCCGAGCAGGCGCTCAGCGCGGCCGGCTACTCCTGGTACGAGGTCTCCAACTGGGCGACCACCCCCGAGGGCCGCTGCCGCCACAACGAGCTCTACTGGACCGGCGCCGACTGGTGGGGCGCCGGCCCCGGTGCCCACAGCCACGTCGGCGGCGTCCGCTGGTGGAACGCCAAGCACCCCGCCGCCTACGCCCGGGCCCTGGCGGAGGGCCGCACCCCGGCCCTGGGCCGCGAGGTGCTCGGCGAGGAGGACCGCCGGGTCGAGCGCATCCTGCTGGAACTGCGCCTGGTCGAAGGCGTCCCGCTCGACCTGCTGGCCGAGGCCGGCCGCGAGGCCGCCGCCAAGGCCCTCGCCGACGGCCTCCTCGCCGAGGAGCCGTACCGGCGGGGCCGCGCCGCCCTCACCCTCCAGGGCCGCCTGCTCGCTGACGCCGTTGTGCGTGACCTCGTGGACTGAGTGCCGTTGACGTGGTTTCAGCCGTCGGAGAGAGCGTGCGATGACCGCCATCGATGATCGGATGACCGGGATCTTCGACCTGTCGGAGCCGACCCGGGCGAGCATCTCCGGGCTTCCGGACTGCACAGTGCAGCGGACCGGCGAGTTCGGCGACCCCGTTCCGGTCGGCCTGCTCGGCGTCACGCTCGACACCTCGGAATTCCGGGCCTACTCCTGACCCGGCAGGGCCGTGAAGTCGATCAGCTCCTCTACTCGACCGAGGAGTTCGGACTCCAGGTCCTTGTAGCTGTTGACCTTCGAGAGGATGTGCTTCCAGGCCGCCGGGGTGTCGACCGGCCAGCCGAGGCGGCGGCAGGTGCCCTCCTTCCAGTCCTCGCCGCGGGGGACGGCGGGCCAGGCGGGGATGCCGACGGAGGACGGCTTCACGGCCTGCCAGATGTCGATGTAGGGGTGGCCGACGACCAGCACGTTCTCGCCGGTGACCTGGGCGGCGATGCGGTGCTCCTTCGTCCCCGGGAGCAGGTGGTCGACCAGCACGCCGAGGCGGCGGCCAGGGCCGGGGGCGAAGTCGGCGACGATCGCGGGGAGGTCGTCGATGCCCTGGAGGTACTCGACGACGACGCCCTCGATGCGCAGGTCGTCGCCCCAGACCCGTTCGACCAGTTCGGCGTCGTGCCGGCCCTCGACGTAGATCCGGGACTCCCGGGCGACCCGGGCGCGGGCGCCGGGGACGGCGACGGAGCCGGAGGCCGTACGGGCCGGGGTGCGGGGGGCGGCCGGGGCGCTCGGGCGGACCAGGGTGACGACCCTGCCCTCCAGCAGGAAGCCGCGCGGGACCATCGGGAAGACCCGGTGCCTGCCGAACCGGTCCTCCAGGGTGACGGTGAAGCCCTCGGCGGTCTTCTCGCAGCGCACCACCGCCCCGCAGAAGCCGGTGGCCGCCTCCTCGACCACCAGGTCCCGCTCGGCGGGCACCTCGGGTGCCGGCTGCTGCTTCTTCCACGGCGGGGTGAGGTCGGGTCCGTACTGGTGGCTGCGCATGGAGGCGACTATACGGACGGTCCGTCAGAGGCCCGGCGCGCCCCAGACCGGGAACCAGCGGCTCAGGTCCTTCTCCAGCCGCAGGTCGTTCGCCAGCGCCGCGTTGACCTGGAGCTCCAGCGGGCTGTTGCGCCGCTCCCCGCCTCCGGGCATCGGGGCGAAGGGGTAGAAGGTGCCGCGCTTGTAGAGGTAGACCAGGGCCAGCGACCGGCCCTCCGCGTTCCGGAAGCCGACCAGCGAGCAGAGCAGCTGGGGCCCGAAGCCGTTCGCCTCCAGTTCGCTGTTCACCGCGTGCAGGTCGTTCACCAGCTCCGGCAGTTCCTCGGGGCTGTGCCGGGCGAGCAGCCAGGAGTAGCCGTAGCCGTCCTTGGAGGCCTCCACCGGGACGCCGCCGCGCTCGGTGTCGGCGTCCAGCAGGGCCCGGACCTGCTGTTCCACCTGGACGAAGGCCGCGCCCTCGACGGCCGCGAAGCAGACCGAGCCGAGCCCGGTGGGCAGGAACCCGGCGGCGGCCTCCAGGGTGAGTGCGGCGGACGGCACGCCGAACAGCTGGTCGAGGTCGGGCTTGACGGGCTTGGTGCGGCCGAACAGGGCGTCCAGGAATCCCACGGGGGTCCTCTCGGGTCGGAACGGGATCAGCGGCCGAGCTGCTCGGAGATCCTCGCCAGCTGGGCCAGTCGCTTCTCCAGCGTCGGGTGGGTGGAGAACAGCTGGGAGGCGGTCTCCCGGGCGCTCAGCGCGGGGGCGAAGTAGAAGGCGTTGTAGGGCTGGGAGCGCCGCAGGTCCTCGGTCGGGATGGCGGAGATCTGCCCGGTCACCTTGGTGAGGGCGGAGGCCAGGGCGCTGGGGCGGCCGGTGAGCTGGGCGGCGGCCCGGTCGGCGGCCAGCTCGCGGTAGCGGGAGAGCAGCCGGGTGAGCAGGAAGCTGATGGCGTACACGACCATCGACACCAGCGGGATGATCAGCGCGGCGATGGCCGCGTTCTGGTCGTTGTTGTTGCGTCCGCCCATGAACCCGCCGTACATGGCGATCCGGGTCATCGCTCCGGCGAGCACGCCGAGGAAGCCGGCGATGGTCATCACCGCGACGTCCCGGTGGGCGACGTGCGACAGCTCGTGCGCCAGGACGCCCTCCAACTCCTCCGGTTCGAGCCGGCGCAGCAGGCCGGTGGTGACGCACACCACGGCGTTCCGCGGGTTGCGGCCGGTGGCGAAGGCGTTGGGCATGTCGTTGTCGGCGACCGCCACGCGGGGCTTGGTCATGTCGGCCAGGGCGCAGAGCCGGTCGATCGTGCCGTGCAGCTGGGGGTACTGCTCCGCGGTCACCGGGCGGGCGCCCATGGCCCGCTCGGTGATCTTGTCGCTGAACCAGAACTGGGCCACGAACAGCCCACCGGAGATCAGCACGATCAGCGGCCAGGCCCCGCGCAGCAGCGCGATCAGCAGGCCCGTGAATCCGACGTACAGCAGCCCGATCACGAACATCGTCGCGACCATGCGGCTGGTCAGGCCGCGGTCGGGCGCGAAACGGGTGTGCTGGCCCGAGCTCGACATCTCTTGCTCCTCCGTTCGCCGTCGCTTTCGATGCTGCCACCCGGACGGCCCCGGGGCACCACCCCCCGCACGCGGAGTGTCGCGGCGGCCGTCCGGAACTGCGGGCAGGATCACTCCGGCCGGGCCGTTCCTGCGGTAGGACCCGGGCCGTACACTGGCAGGTACGGTTTTGGCACTCGGCCGTGCAGAGTGCCAGGGTCGGGGCCCTCCGAGGAGCGGCTCGCAGCATCACAGACGGACAACGTGCGAAGACGGAGGTGCGTGCCCCATGGCCGGTGAGGTCCGCCAGCTGGACGACCGCAAGCTCGCCGTGCTGCGCGCGATCGTCCAGGACTACGTGGGCACCGAGGAGCCGGTCGGCTCCAAGGCCCTGGTGGAGCGGCACAACCTCGGGGTGTCCCCGGCCACGGTCCGCAACGACATGGCGGCGCTGGAGGAGGAGGGGTACATCCACCAGCCGCACACCAGCGCCGGGCGCATCCCCACCGACAAGGGCTACCGGCTGTTCGTCGACAAGCTCGCCGAGATCAAGCCGATGAGCTCCCCGGAGCGCCGGGCGATCCGGCACTTCCTGGACGGCGCCGTCGACCTGGACGACGTGGTCAGGCGCACGGTGCGGCTGCTCGCCCAGCTGACCCGGCAGGTCGCCGTGGTGCAGTACCCCTCGCTCACCCGCTCCACCGTCCGGCACATCGAGCTGGTGGCGCTGGCCCCGGCCAAGGTGATGCTGGTGCTGATCACCAACACCGGCCGGGTCGAGCAGCGGATGATCGACTGCCCGGGCACGGTCGGCGAGACCGTCCTGGCGGACCTGCGGTCGCGGATCAACGCGCGGGCGGCCGGCGAGCGGCTGCCGGACGTCCCGGGCCTGCTGGAGGAGCTGCCGGCGGCCTTCGAGCAGGCCGACCGGGCGACCGTCAGTACGGTCCTGGCGACGCTGTTCGAGGCGCTCGCCGAACAGAACGAGGAGCGGATCATGCTGGCCGGCACGGCCAACCTGACCCGCTTCGGGCACGACTTCCCGCTCACCATCCAGCCGGTGCTGGAGGCACTGGAGGAGCAGGTCGTCCTGCTCCGCCTCCTGGGTGAGACCACGGACGCCGCGATGACGGTCCGGATCGGGCGGGAGAACGCGTACGAAGGGCTGAATTCCACCTCGGTCGTTTCGGTCGGCTACGGTTCGGGCGACGAGAGCGTGGCCAAACTGGGTGTGATCGGTCCGACCCGGATGGACTACCCGGGCACAATGGGGGCGGTGCGAGCGGTGGCACGGTACGTGGGCCAGATCCTGGCCGAGTCGTAGCAAGCAAACCCGTCGCCGGATGTCCGGCGGCGGTGTCCAGTCGCACTACTACAGGCGGAACAAGCGGAGCATTTGGTGGCCACGGACTACTACGCGGTACTCGGCGTCCGACGGGATGCGGGGCAGGACGAGATCAAGAAGGCGTTCCGGCGCCTGGCACGCGAACTGCACCCGGACGTCAACCCGGACCCGAAGACTCAGGAGCGGTTCAAGGAGATCAACGCCGCCTACGAGGTGCTCTCCGACCCGCAGAAGCGCCAGGTCTACGACCTCGGCGGCGACCCGCTGTCGCCGGGCGGCGGCGGTGGCGCGGGCGGCTTCGGCGCCGGTGCGGCGGGCTTCGGCTTCTCCGACATCATGGACGCCTTCTTCGGCGCCGCGGCCGGCCAGCGCGGCCCGCGCTCGCGCACCCGACGCGGCCAGGACGCCATGATCCGGCTGGAGATCACCCTGGAGGAGGCCGCCTTCGGCACCACCAAGGAACTCCAGGTCGACACCGCCGTCACCTGCACCACCTGCAACGGCGAGGGCGCGGCCCCCGGCACCTCCGCCCAGACCTGCGACATGTGCCGCGGCAAGGGCGAGGTCTCCCAGGTCACCCGGTCCTTCCTGGGCCAGGTCATGACCTCCCGCCCGTGCCCGCAGTGCCAGGGCTTCGGCACCGTCGTGCCGACCCCCTGCCCCGAGTGCGCCGGCGACGGCCGGGTGCGGGCCCGCCGCACCCTGACGGTCAAGATCCCGGCCGGTGTGGACAACGGCACCCGGATCCAGCTGGCCGGCGAGGGCGAGGTCGGTCCCGGCGGCGGCCCGGCCGGCGACCTGTACGTCGAGATCGCCGAGACCTCTCACAGCGTCTTCCAGCGGCGCGGGGACGACCTGCACTGCACCGTCACCATCCCGATGACGGCCGCCGCGCTCGGCACCCAGGTGCCGCTGCAGACCCTGGACGGGCTGGAGGAGGTCGACATCCGGCCCGGCACCCAGTCCGGCCAGTCGATCCCGCTGCACGGCCGGGGCATCACCCACCTGCGCGGTGGCGGCCGGGGCGACCTGATAGTGCATGTCGAGGTGCAGACGCCCACCAAGCTCGACCCCGAGCAGGAGGAGCTGCTGCGCCGGCTCTCCATGCTGCGCGGCGAGGAGCGGCCGTCCGGCCAGTTCGCGCCGGGCCAGCAGGGCCTGTTCTCGCGACTGAAGGACGCCTTCAACGGCCGGTAGTCGTCCGGGAAGGGGTGCCGGGGACAGTCCCCCGGCACCCCTTTCGTGTTCCCGTTCCTTTCATCCGGAGGTTCCCCGTCATGACCGCGCCCGTCTTCGTCGTCGAGACCGAGCGGATCGCCGCCGCCGCGCCCGGGGCCGTGGTGCGGCTCGACGGTGCCGAGGGGCGGCACGCGGCGGCGGTGAAGCGGCTGACGGCCGGCGAGGCGGTGACCCTGGCGGACGGGCTGGGCCTCGGCGTGGACGGCACCGTCGCCGGGGTGCTCGGCAAGGACGCCATCGACGTCACGGTGGACGCCGTACGGCGGGAGCCGGAGCCGGCGCCGCGGATCGTGGTCGTCCAGGCGCTGCCCAAGGGCGACCGCGGCGAACTGGCCGTGGAGACCATGACCGAGGTCGGCGTGGACGTGGTGATCCCCTGGGCCGCCTCCCGGTGCATCACCCAGTGGAAGGGCGAGCGCGGCGCCAAGGCGCTCGCCAAGTGGCGGGCCACCGCCCGGGAGGCGGGCAAGCAGTCCCGCAGGCTGCGCTTCCCCGAGGTGCGCGAGCTGATGACCACCCGGCAGCTGGCGCCGCTGCTGGCGCAGGCGGCCCTGGCCGCGGTGCTGCACGAGGAGGGCGCCGAGCCGCTGGCGCAGACCGCGCTGCCCGCCGACGGGGACATCGTGCTGGTGGTCGGCCCGGAAGGCGGCGTCTCCCCGGAGGAGCTGGCCGCCTTCGCCGGGGCGGGCGCCAAGCCGTACCGGCTGGGCCCCTCGGTGCTGCGCACCTCGACCGCCGGGGTGGCCGCCGGGGCGCTGCTGCTGGGGCGCACCGGCCGCTGGGCGTAACTCCCGCGCGCCCCACCGGAGTTCTCGGAAACCGGAGCGGCTCGTACCCGCACCTGCTTACGCTGACCGGGTGACGGACTCGCTGAGCACCCCCGCAGGCGCCTATCTGCGCCATCCCCATCTGCACGGTGACCTGGTCGCCTTCGTCGCCGAGGACGACCTGTGGCTCGCCCCGCTGGACGGCGGCCGCGCCTGGCGGCTGACGGCCGATCACCTGCCCGTGCACCACCCCAGGTTCTCCCCGGACGGGCGGCACATCGCCTTCACCTCCACCCGGGACGGCGCCCCCGAGGTGCACGTGGTGCCGGTGGGCGGCGGGCCGTCCCGGCGGCTGACGTACTGGGGCAACGGCGAGACCAGGGTGCAGGGCTGGACCGCCGACGGGCGGCCGATCGCCACCACCGGCGCGGGCGAGTCCGGCGTGCGGCGCACCTGGGCGCGCGCCGTCCCGCTGGACGGCGGCGAAGCGGTGCGGCTGCCGTACGGGCCGGTCGGCGGGCTGGCCTTCGAGCCGGACGGCACGGGGGTCCCTCCGGCCGAAGGCCGGGGGAAGGTGCTGCTGGTGACCGTCAACAACCGCGAGCCGGCCTGGTGGAAGCGCTACCGGGGCGGCCGGACGGGCAAGTTGTGGATCGGGCAGGACCGGTTCACGCGCATCCACGAGGAGTTGGACGGGCAGCTCGACTCCCCGCTGTGGGTGCGCGAGCGGATCGCCTTCCTGTCCGACCACGAGGGCGTCGGCGAGCTGTGGTCCAGCCGCCCGGACGGCTCCGACCTGCGCCGCCACAGCACCGACCCGGACGGCTTCTACGCCCGCAACGCCACCACCGACGGCACCCGGGTGGTCTTCCACCGGGCCGGAGACCTCTGGTTGCTGGACGACCTGGACACCGCCGCGCCCCGCCGCCTGGACGTCCGGCTGGCCGGTCCGCGCACCGGCCGCCGCCCCCGCCCGGTGCCCGCCGCGCACTGGCTGGAGTCCGCCGCCCCCGACCGCACCGGTCGGGCCAGCGCCGTGGTGGTGCGCGGCAGCGTGCACTGGCTGACCCACCGGGAGGGCCCGGCCCGGGTGCTGGACGAGACCCCGGGCGTGCGCGCCCGGCTGGTCCGGGTGGTGCCGGGGGAGGACGGCGCCCAGGGCGTGCTCTGGGTGGCCGACGCCGAGGGCGAGGACGCGCTGGAGTACGCCCCCGCCGTCCACGACCCCGAGCGGCGCCGGCTGGCCGCCGGGCAGCTGGGCCGGGTGAACTCGCTGGTGGTCTCCCCGGACGGCAAGCAGGCGGCGCTCGGCGTGCACGACGGCCGGGTGCTGCTGGTCTCGCTGGCCGACGGCGCCGTGCACGAGCTGGACCGCAGCACCGACGGCGAGGTCAGCGGGCTGGCGTTCAGCCCGGACTCGGCCTGGCTGGCCTGGTCCCGCCCGGTGCACCGGATGGGCCCGTACTCGCTGCGCCAGATCGTGCTGGCGAACCTGGCCACCCGCACCGTCGGCGAGGTCACCCAGCAGCGCTTCGTCGACACCTCGCCCGCCTTCACCGCGGACGGCCGCTACCTGGCCTTCCTGTCGGTGCGCAACTTCGACCCGGTCTACGACGCCCACGCCTTCGACCTGTCCTTCCCGAACGGCTGCCGCCCGTACCTGGTCACCCTCGCCGCCGACACGCCGTCCCCGTTCGGGCCCCAGCGGGCCGGTCGGCCGCCCGGCGGGGAGGAGGACGAGCCCAAGGCCCGGAAAGCGGACGTCGAGGAGGGCGCGGACGGGGCCGCGCCGGCCACCAGGGTGGACCTGGACGGCATCGCCGACCGGATCGTCCCCTTCCCGGTCGAGGGCGGCCGGTTCCACGCGCTGCGTGCCGCCAGGGACGGGGTGTTGTGGACCAGGGCGCCACTGCTCGGCGAACTCGGCGACGAGGCGGCCTCGTTGGACGACGAGCGGCCCCGCCCGGTGCTGGAGCGCTTCGACCTCAGGAAGCGCAGGGCCGAGCAACTGGTGCACGGGGTCGACGGGTTCGCGGTCAGCGGGGACGGCACCCGGGTGGCCGTGCTGGACGAGGGCGAACTGCGGATCGTCCCGGCCGACCACAAACCGGGCGGCGAGGACGACGAGACCGCCGTCGACCTCACCCGGCTGCGGGTGACCGTCGACCCGGCCGCCGAGTGGCGGCAGATGTACGCCGAGAACGGCCGCCTGATGCGGGACAACTTCTGGCGCCCGGACCTCGGCGGCCTCGACTGGGCCGGGATCCTGGACCGTTACCGGCCGCTGGTCGAGCGGGTCGGTTCGCACGACGAACTGGTCGACCTGCTCTGGGAGGTGCACGGCGAACTCGGCACCTCGCACGCCTACGTCGTCCCGTACGGCCGTTACACCGAGCCCGCCCGGCGCCAGGGCCTGCTCGGCGCCGACCTGGTCAAGGACGGCGAGCGGTGGCGGATCGCCCGGATCCTGCCCGGCGAGTCCTCCGACCCGCGGGCCCGCTCGCCGCTGGCCGCACCCGGCGCCGCGATCCGCCCGGGCGACGCCGTGCTGGCCGTCAACGGTCGCCCGGTGGACCCGGTCACCGGCCCGGCCCCGCTGCTGGCCGGCACCGCCGGGCAGCCGGTCGAGCTGACCGTGGCCGACAAGGACGGCACCGACCAGCGCCACCCCGTGGTCGTCCCGCTCGCCGATGAGGAGGTGCTGCGCTACCACGACTGGGTGGCCGGGCGGCGGGCCGCGGTGCGTGAACTGTCCGGCGGCCGGCTCGGTTACCTGCACATCCCCGACATGCAGACGGCCGGCTGGGCCCAGCTGCACCGCGACCTGTCCACCGAGATGGCCAGGGAGGGCCTGATCGTGGACGTCCGGGAGAACCGCGGCGGCCACACCTCGCAGCTGGTGATCGAGAAGCTGGCCCGGCGGATCGTCGGCTGGTACGCGATCCGGGACACCGACCACCCGGTGCCCTACCCGATGGACGCCCCGCGCGGGCCGGTGGTCGCGCTCGCCAACGAGCTGTCCGGCTCGGACGGCGACGTGGTCAACGCCGCCATCCAGGCGCTCGGGATCGGCCCGGTGGTCGGCACCCGCACCTGGGGCGGGGTGATCGGCATCGACAGCAAGTACCAGCTGGTCGACGGCACCCTGGTCACCCAGCCCAAGTACGCGATGTGGCTGGAGAACTACGGCTGGGGCCTGGAGAACCACGGCGTCGACCCGGACGTCGAGGTGCCGTTCGCCCCGCACCACTGGGCGGCCGGCGAGGACCCTCAGCTGGCCGAGGGCGTGCGGATCGCCCTGGAGACCCTGGCCGGCACCCCGGCCCGCTCGGGGCCGCGGCTGCCCTGGGCGTAGCCGGTGGGGGGCGGAGCGGGAGGTCGGCGGGGCCGGCGTCCCGCTCCGCCCGCGTGGGTAGGATGCGGGGCCGTTCCTGATCGCGATCTTGATCTGACCGGCAGCTCACGGGGGAGCACACCATGGCGCAGGGCTATCCGCCGCCGCAGTACCCGCAGTACCCGCAGCACTCGCAGAACGGCTACGGGCCCGACCCGTACGGCCGGGGGCCGTACGCGCAGGCGCAGCAGCCGTACGCCCAGCCTTACCCGCAGCCGTACGCCCAGCCGCCGCAGCCGTCGCCGTACCCGCAGGCGCGGCCCGCGCCGCCGCCGTGCCCCAGGGAGGCGGGCGGCGGGCGGCGCTTCCTGGCGATCGTGCTGGACTTCGTCCTCGCCGTGGGCCTCGGCTTCGCCGCCGCGGCCGCCGCCGACGCCGCGAGCCGCCCCGAGCCGGTCGCGCACGCGGCGGGCCACGCGGCCGGGCACACCGTCCGGCACGGCGGCGGCCCGGCGGTGCCGTACTTCGTGACGCTGCTGGGCGTCGGCCTGCTGGCCTCGTTCCTCAACCAGGTGGTGCTGGCCCGGCTGACCGGTTTCAGCGTGGGCAAGGGGATCCTGGCCATGCGGGTGGTGCGCCGCAAGCGCGTGATGCGCCCCAACACCTGGCGGCTGACCCGGCGCTGGCTGCTGGGCTTCGTCTACCTGGCGATGGTCTTCCTGTCCGAGGACTTCGAGGTGTCCGAGGGGGACGTCGTCGGGATGCGGTCGGTGCGTTGGAAGCACCTCCGGGAGTACCAGCAGGCGGTCGGGCGGCTCGGCTAGGCTGCGCCCGTACGGCCCCAACGTCAACGAAGACCCAGCGACCCGAGGAGAAGCCGATGGCCGGCGAGGCGCAGTCCGACTGTGTGTTCTGCAAGATCGTGGCGGGCGAGATCCCGGCGACCGTGGTGCGCAAGACGGAGCGCGTCCTCGCCTTCCGCGACATCGCCCCCAAGGCCCCGGTGCACGTCCTGGTCATTCCGCACGTCCACTACCCGAACGCCGCCGCGCTGGCCGCCGCCGAGCCGGAGATCGCCGCCGAACTGCTCGCCGAGGCGGGCGCGGTGGCCAGGGACGAGGGCGTCGAGGACTACCGGCTGATCTTCAACACCGGTGCGGGCGCCGGGCAGACCGTCTTCCACGCCCACGTGCACGTGCTCGGCGGCAAGCCGATGACCGAGAGCATGGTCTGATCCCAGGTGTCGCAGCGCGAACTCGTCGTCCTGGGCACCGCCAGCCAGGTGCCCACCCGGCACCGCAACCACAACGGCTACCTGCTCCGCTGGGACGGCGAGGGCCTGCTGTTCGACCCCGGCGAGGGCACCCAGCGGCAGATGCTGCACGCCGGGGTCTCGGCCACCCAGATCACCCGGATCGGGGTGACCCACTTCCACGGCGACCACTGCCTGGGCCTCGCCGGGGTGATCCAGCGGATCAACCTCGACCGGGTCCCGCATCCGGTGGACGTCTACTTCCCGGCCTCCGGGGAGGTCTACTTCGAGCGGCTGCGGCACGCCACCGCCTACCACGAGACGGCCGTGCTGCGGCCCCGGCCGATCGACGAGCCGGGCCCGCTGCCCGCGCCCGGCGCCCGCTTCGCGCTGGACGCCGTCCGGCTGGACCACCCGGTGGAGTCCTTCGGCTACCGGCTGTCCGAGCCGGACGGCCGCCGACTGGTGCCCGAGCGGCTGGCCGCCCTCGGCGTGCACGGCCCGGCCGTCGGCCGGCTCCAGCACGAGGGCGCGATCGAGGCGGACGGCCGCACCGTCACCCTGGACGAGGTCAGCGAGCCGCGGCCGGGCCAGAAGTTCGCCTTCGTGATGGACACCCGGCTGTGCGAGGGGGTGCACGAACTCGCCGAGGGCGCCGACCTGCTGGTGGTCGAGGCCACCTTCACCGACGCCGACGCCCGGCTCGCCGAGGACCACGGCCACCTCACCGCGGGCCAGGCCGCCAAGGCCGCCGCCGAGGCCGGGGTGCGCACCCTGGTGCTGACCCACTTCTCCCAGCGCTACCCGGACCTGGGCCAGCACCTGGCCGACGCCCGCAAGCACTTCGACGGGGAGCTGGTGCTCGCCGAGGACCTCGCCCGGGTGCCCGTCCCCGCCCGCCGCCACCCGTGACCGGCGCTCCGCCGCCCCGGCCGCCGCGGAGGGCCGACCGAAAAAGGGTTCGCGCCGCCCCGCGATCTGCCGCAGCATCGTCGGGTGCGGCCCCGCCGCCCGCCGCAGCGATCACGCTCGCGGCGTACCCTGGTGCCCCGGAGACCGAGCGGCACACGACACCACGGATGGGATGAGGCAGGCCCCAGCGCCGACCTATGAGTGACACATCGCAGACCCGTACCGACGGGCAGTCGCGCCCCGAACCGGCCGACGACGGCCGGGTGAGCGCCCGGATCGTGATCCCCGAGAAGCACCCGATGGTCACCCTGCTCGGCACGGCGGACTCGCTGCTGCGCGTGATCGAACGGGGCTTCCCCGCCGCCGACATCCACGTCCGCGGCAACGAGGTGACCGCCACCGGGACGCGCGCCGAGGTCGCCCTCGTGCAGAAGCTCTTCAACGAGATGATGCTGGTGCTGCGCACCGGCCAGCCCCTGACGGAGGACTCCGTGGAGCGCTCCATCGCCATGCTCCGCGAGGAGGACCCGGACAGTCCGGCGCCGTCCCAGGTGTTCACCGCGAACATCCTGTCCAACCGGGGCCGCACGATCCGTCCCAAGACGCTCAACCAGCAGCGCTACGTCGACGCGATCGACAAGCACACGATCGTCTTCGGCCTCGGCCCGGCCGGCACCGGCAAGACCTACCTGGCGATGGCCAAGGCCGTCCAGGCCCTCCAGGCCAAGGAGGTCAACCGGATCATCCTGACCCGCCCGGCGGTCGAGGCGGGCGAGCGGCTGGGCTTCCTGCCCGGCACCCTCTACGAGAAGATCGACCCGTACCTGCGCCCGCTGTACGACGCGCTGCACGACATGATGGACCCGGACTCCATCCCGCGCCTGATGGCGGCCGGCACCATCGAGGTCGCCCCGCTCGCGTACATGCGCGGCCGCACCCTCAACGACGCCTTCATCATCCTCGACGAGGCCCAGAACACCTCGCCCGAGCAGATGAAGATGTTCCTCACCCGCCTCGGGTTCAACTCCCGGGTGGTGGTCACCGGCGACACCAGCCAGATCGACCTCCCGGGCGGCACCCGCAGCGGTCTCAAGGTCGTCCAGGAGATCCTGGCCGACGTCCCGGACATCCACTTCTCCGTCCTCACCAGCACCGACGTGGTCCGCCACAAGCTGGTCGGCCGGATCGTGGACGCCTACGAGCGCTGGGACGCCCGGCAGGAGGCCGAGGAGAACGCCCCGGCCGCCCGCAAGCCCGCCCAGCGGCGCACCGGCAAGACCGCCGCGGCGCGCGCACCCCGACAGTCCCACCGCACCGAAAGCTGAGCACACAGCCCGTCATGTCGATCGACATCGCCAACGAGTCCGGTTGGGACGCCGACGAGGAAGCCATCCTCGACGTCGCCCGCTTCGCCCTGGACAAGATGCGGATCCACCCGCAGTCCGAACTGTCCGTGATCCTGGTGGACGGTGCGGCGATGGAGGAGCTGCACATCCAGTGGATGGACCTGCCCGGCCCGACCGACGTGATGTCGTTCCCGATGGACGAGCTGCGTCCCGGCAAGGAGGGCGAGGAACTGCCGCAGGGCCTGCTCGGCGACATCGTGCTCTGCCCCGAGGTCGCCGAGCAGCAGGGCAAGGCGGCCCCCTCCAAGCACTCGATGGACGAGGAGCTCCAGCTGCTCACCGTCCACGGCGTGCTGCACGTCCTCGGCTACGACCACGAGGAGCCGGAGGAAGAGGAGGAGATGTTCGCCCTCCAGAAGCGCATCCTGGACGACTGGCGGGCGGGCCGCGGCCTCGGCGGCATCTCGCCGGCCCCCACCACCCACTGAGCGCGGAGCCCGAACCCCTGTGAGTGGTGAGAGTACGAGCTTCATCCTCGGCGCCGTGGGCCTGGTCGTGCTCGGCTGGCTGGCCGCGTGCGCCGAGGCGGGCATCTCCCGGGTCTCCCGGTTCCGGGCGGAGGAGGCCGTGCGCAACGGGCGGCGCGGCTCCGCGCGGCTGCTGGCCGTCGCCTCCGACCCGTTCCGCTACCTCAACCTGGCGACGCTGATCCGGGTCGCCAGCGAGATGGCGGCCGCGGTGCTGGTCACCGCGGTGTGCGTGCGCAACATCCACCCGACCTGGCAGGCCGTGCTGCTGGCCTTCGGCGTGATGGTGCTGGTGTCCTTCGTCGCGGTGGGCGTCTCGCCGCGCACGATCGGGCGCCAGCACCCGATCTCCACCGCGACCGCGGCCTCCTTCGTGCTGCTGCCGCTGGCCGCGGTGCTCGGTCCCATCCCGCGGCTGCTGATCCTGCTGGGCAACGCGCTGACCCCGGGCAAGGGGTACCGGGAGGGGCCGTTCGCCTCCGAGGCGGAGCTGCGGGCGCTGGTCGACCTCGCCGAGAAGGACGACCTGATCGAGGACGAGGAGCGCCGGATGGTGCACTCGGTCTTCGAGCTGGGCGACACCATCGTGCGCGAGGTGATGGTGCCGCGCACCGACCTGGTGATGATCGAGCGGCACAAGACCGTCCGGCAGGCGCTCACCCTGGCGCTGCGCTCGGGCTTCTCGCGGATCCCGGTGGTCGGCGACAACGAGGACGACGTGGTCGGCATCGTCTACCTCAAGGACCTGGTGCGCCGCACCCACATCAACCGCGAGGCGGAGGCCGAGGAGGTCGGCGCGGTGATGCGCCCGGCCGTGTTCGTCCCGGACTCCAAGCCGGCCGGCGACCTGCTGCGCGAGATGCAGCAGCGCCGCTCCCACGTCGCGATCGTGATCGACGAGTACGGCGGCACGGCGGGCCTGGTCACCATCGAGGACGTCCTGGAGGAGATCGTCGGCGAGATCACCGATGAGTACGACCGGGAGATCGCGCCGATCGAGGACCTCGGCGACGGCTCGTACCGGATCACCGCCCGCCTGTTGGTGGAGGACCTGGGCGAGCTGTTCGGCATCGAGCTGGAGGACGAGGACGTCGAGACCGTCGGCGGCCTGCTGGCCAAGCACCTCGGCCGGGTGCCGATCCCCGGTTCCTCCTGCGAGATCCCGCTGCCCGAGCCGGTCGCGGACGGCCTGACCGGCATCCTGCTGACCGCCGAGTCCTCGGCGGGGCGCCGCAACCGGATCGGCTCGATGGTCGCCTCGCCGGTGCGCGGGGCCGAGGAGGCGGCGGCCCCGGGCGAGTAGCGGGTGGGCGGTCCCCGCGCGACGATGGAGGGCATGACGCACAAACTGCGCGCGGAGTACGGCCCGCAGGGGCCGGCCGGCGGGGTCAGGTCCTGGCACGTGGTGCGGGACGAGGACCCGTCGACGGCGCTCTGCGGCCGGACCATGCCCGACGACGCCGAGACCCGGCCCGAGCAGGAGTGGGGCACCGGGCTGCGTTGCTGCCAGCAGTGCGGCTCGCTCTACATGCACGAGACGCCGCACATGCAGGGGAGCCATCCGTACAGCTAGGACAGGCCCTGGCCGTCCGCACGGCCGGGGAGTCGCGAAGCTCTGGAGGTGCCATGAAGCTGCACGACGAACTGCCGACCGTCGACCGCCGGCTCGCCCTGGTGTGGCGGATCGGGGCCGGCCTGGGGGGCATCTTCCTGATCGTGTTCGGGATCCTGGGGCTGACCGACCATCCCGGCTTCCTGGCCACCCACGGTGACCGGATCGCCGCACTGTCGACCAACGGGGCGCTGAGCATCCTGTCCGTCGTGATGGGGGCGATCCTGGTGATCGGCGCGGTGATCGGCGGGAACTTCGCGTCCAACCTCAACATGGTGGTCGGTCTGCTGTTCGTCCTGTCCGGCTTCTACGGACTGACCGTGCTCGGCCGGCCGGACGCGAACATCCTCAACTTCCGGATGTCGAACGTGCTGTTCGCGTTCGTCTTCGGGATCATCCTGACCACCTTCGGGATGTACGGCCGGGTGAGCAGCCACCTGCCGCACGACAACCCGTTCTGGCGCAAGCGGAACTCGGGCGAGGAGTCGCTGCCCTCCGGGCCGAAGACCTTCGTCAAGGTGATCAACCCGAACCGTGGGCGCACCCACCCGGTCGGCCACTGAGCCGTGACCCACCCGCTCGCCTCCGGGGCGGGTTGGCGGGCCGCCTATGCTCGGCGGCATGAGTGACATCGTCGAGCTGGACCCCGAAGACAAGAAGATCATCACCCTGGCCCGCTCGGCCCGCGCCCGCAACGGCGTGGCCGAGGGGGCCGCGGTTCGTGACGAGACCGGCCGCACCTACGTCGCCGGGACGGTCGCGCTGGAGTCGCTGCGGCTGAGCGCCCTGCAGACGGCGGTGGCGATGGCGGTGGCCAGCGGTGCGAAGTCGCTGGAGGCGGCCGCCGTGGTGAGCGAGGCCGAGCAGCCGGCCGAGGCCGACCTGGCGGCCGTGCGGGACCTGGGCGGCGCCGGGACGCCGGTGCTGCTGGCCGGTCCGGACGGGACGCTGCGGGTGTCGGCCGAGGCCCGCTGAGGGGTTTCCGCGGCGCCGTCGAGCGCCGGTCGAGGGCTTCCGGCCGCGCGGAACGGGCCATGCCCCCATGCGTTCAGCCGATAATCTCACCGGGGGAGTGGACTCGGTGAGGGGCTGGGGCATGGGGGCGTTGGCGTTCGTCGCCGGGCTGGTGCTGTTCGTGATGGGGATGGGCAAGTGGCAGGAGACCGGCACGGTCTACTGGCTCTGGGGCTCGCTCGCCTTCCTGGTGCTGCTGGTGCTGTTCTCACTGGTCGGGCGGGGCGGCAAGAGCTGAGCGGAGCGTGACGACCGGCCCCGGACCGCGGGACTCCGGTGATCAGGGAGAATGGAGCCCATGAATGCCCCTTCCTCCTCGTACCGCTCCGGGTTCGCGTGCTTCGTCGGCCGTCCCAACGCGGGCAAGTCGACCCTGACCAACGCCCTGGTGGGGACGAAGGTCGCGATCACCTCCGACCGCCCGCAGACCACCCGGCACACCGTGCGCGGCATCGTGCACCGCCCGGACGCCCAGCTCGTGCTGGTCGACACCCCCGGTCTGCACAAGCCCCGCACCCTGCTCGGCGAGCGCCTCAACGACCTGGTCCGCACCACCTGGGCCGAGGTCGACGTGATCGGCTTCTGCCTGCCCGCCGACCAGAAGATCGGCCCCGGCGACAAGTTCATCGCCAAGGAGATCGCCGGGATCAAGAAGACCCCCAAGGTCGCCATCGTCACCAAGACCGACCTGGTCGACTCCAAGCGGCTGGCCGAGCAGCTCATCGCCATCCAGCAGCTCGGCGTCGAGCTGGGCTTCGAGTGGGCCGAGATCATCCCGGTCTCCGCCGTCGGCGACAAGCAGGTCGAGCTGGTTGCCGACCTGCTCACCAAGCTGCTCCCCGAGGGCGACCAGCTCTACCCGGAGGGCGACCTCACCGACGAGCCCGAGCAGATCATGGTCGCCGAGCTGATCCGCGAGGCAGCCCTGGAGGGCGTGCGGGACGAACTGCCCCACTCGCTGGCCGTCGTGGTCGAGGAGATGCTGCCGCGCGAGGGCCGCCCCGCCGACCGCCCGCTGCTGGACATCCACGCCAACGTCTACATCGAGCGGCAGAGTCAGAAGGCGATCGTCATCGGTGCCAAGGGCGCGCGGCTCAAGCACGTGGGCACCACCGCCCGCAAGCACATCGAGGCACTGCTCGGCACGCCGGTCTACCTGGACCTGCACGTCAAGGTGGCCAAGGACTGGCAGCGCGACCCCAAGCAGCTGCGCAAGCTCGGCTTCTGACGGTCCCGTCCGGGTCGTGCCGGTCGTGCCGGTCGTGCCGGTCGGCCCGGGTCGGAGTCGCCGGTGCTGCGCGGGGGTCAGGCGCCCTCGCGCAGCACCAGCGACACCAGCTCCCGCTGCGAGTCGGTGAGCTTGGGGTCGGCGCAGTGCACCGTCCGCCCGTCGACGGTGATCTCGTAGTGGAAGCCGTCCGGCACGCCGTACGAGGGGGCGCGCAGCCCGCCCGCGACGGCTTCGCGGGCGAGCGCGTGGACGTGTGGGGCGTCCGTGCGGTCGACGGTGTCGAGCTCCGCGTGGCGGACGATTCCGGCGAGGCCGCCGGTCCGGGTCACCTGGATACGCATGGTGTCCATGGTGCTACCCAGGGACGGCTTTTGCGGCACTTTTCCCGGACCGTGACCTTCGGGGCCCGTCCGCCCTCATCCCGGGCTGACGCCGACCTGGGACCAGGAGGCCGTCACGGTGTCCGCGATCGAGGGCTGGTCGGGGTAACGGGCCTTGGCGGCGGCCACCGTGGCCCGGGCGAAGGCGGTGAAGTCGGCGCCGGCGGACAGCCCGCCGCCGGTCAGGGCGTCGTACCAGATCCGCCCGGCGCGGTCCCAGGACTGGCCGCCGAGGGCGGTGGCCAGCAGGTAGAACGCGTGGTTGGGGATGCCGGAGTTGATGTGCACCCCGCCGTTGTCGTCGGCGGTGTTCACGTAGTCGCGCATGTGCGCGGGCTGCGGGTCCTTGCCGAGCTGGGGGTCGTCGTAGGCGGTGCCGGGGGCCATCATCGAGCGCAGCGCCACGCCCTGGATGCCGGGGGCGAGCAGGCCGGCGCCGATCAGCCAGTCGGCGTCGGCGGCGCTCTGGTGCAGCGCGTACTGCTTGACCAGCGAGCCGAAGACGTCGGAGATCGACTCGTTCAGCGCGCCGGGCTGGTCCTGGTACTCCAGTCCGGCGGTGAACTGGGTGACGCCGTGGGTGAGTTCGTGGCCGATGACGTCGACGCAGGCGGTGAAGTCCCCGAAGATCTGGCCGTCGCCGTCGCCGAAGACCATCCGCTGGCCGTTCCAGAAGGCGTTGTCGTAGTTCTGGCCGTAGTGCACGCTGGCGTCCAGACGCAGGCCCCGACCGTCGATCGAGTCGCGGCCGAAGACCTGGGAGTACAGCGTGAAGGTGTCGCCGAGGCCGTCGTAGGCGTGGTTGACGGAGGCGTCGGTGACCGGGGCGTGGCCCTCGGTGCGGACAGTGCGTCCGGGCAGCCGCTGGCTGTGCCCGGCGTCGGCGATCACCCGGTTCAGTCCGGGGGCGCCGACGGTCGGCGGGGGAGCGGTGAGACGGGCCGCGCGGTGCGCGGTGTCGAGGGCGAGGGAGCGGACGGCGGGCTCGTGACCGGCCCCGGCGAGGCGGTCCAGGACGTACGGCGGGACGATCGCGCAGATCGGGACTGCTGCACTCATGTGGCCCAGAGTGAGGCCTCGATGACGCTTTGTCATCACCTTGCGCAGGACCGGTCGACGTCTCAAGGGGTGGAACGGGAGCCCGGATCACTTCGGGGGCGCGCGGCGCTGGGTTACGCTGGGTCCCATCATGCGCAACGGACTGCTTCTTCTTAGCTGCCGCGTCGAGGGCCTGTAGTCCACTGAGGCCGGCTCCCTCGCCGCGGGGAACGAGCTGTGCGCGGAATCGGCGATCCAACGGCGTATCGCGAGCGGCAGCAGAGGCCGGCCAGTCGGTGTTGATCCCTCCCGACCCGCCCCGCTACCCAAGCATCCACAGGAAGCCGAGAGTCACCTCCATGACCGAGCAGACCTCCGCCGCGCCCGTCCCCGCCGCTCGTGCCTTCGTCGACCGGCCGACCCCGATCACCGCCGCCTCCGTCCGCCAGCGGCCCTCGGGCATGCGGCACGGGCGCTACCTGCCGTTCGGCACCGTCGACCTGCCGGACCGCACCTGGCCGGACAAGGTGATCACCAAGGCGCCGCGCTGGCTCTCCACCGACCTGCGGGACGGCAACCAGGCGCTGATCGACCCGATGTCCCCGGCCCGCAAGCGGAAGATGTTCGACCTGCTGGTCGCCATGGGCTACAAGGAGATCGAGGTCGGCTTCCCGTCCTCCGGCGCCACCGACCACGCCTTCGTGCGGTCGCTGATCGAGGAGGGGGCGATCCCGGAGGACGTCACCATCTCGGTGCTGACCCAGGCCCGCGAGGAGCTGATCGAGAAGACCGTCGAGGCGCTGGTCGGCGCCCCGCGGGCGACCGTCCACCTGTACAACGCGACCGCCCCGCTGTTCCGCCGGGTGGTGTTCCGCAACGACAGGGCGGCCACCAAGGCGATCGCCGTCGACGGCACCCGGCTGGTGATGGAGTACGCGGAGAAGCTGCTGGGCGACGACACCGTCTTCGGTTACCAGTACTCGCCGGAGATCTTCGTGGACACGGAGCTGGACTTCGCGCTGGAGGTCTGCGAGGCGGTGATGGACGTCTGGCAGCCCGGCGGGGGCCGCGAGATCATCCTGAACCTGCCGGCCACCATCGAGCGGGCCACCCCGAACGTCCAGGCCGACCAGTTCGAGTGGATGTCGCGCCACCTGTCCCGCCGCGAGTTCGTCTGCCTGTCGGTGCACCCGCACAACGACCGCGGCACCGCCGTCGCCTCCGCCGAACTGGCGTACATGGCGGGCGCCGACCGCATCGAGGGCTGCCTGTTCGGCCAGGGCGAGCGGACCGGCAACGTCGACCTGGTGACGCTGGGGATGAACCTGTTCTCGCAGGGCATCGACCCGCAGATCGACTTCTCCGACATCGACGAGGTGCGCCGCACCGCCGAGTACTGCAACCAGATGGAGGTGCACCCCCGCCACCCGTACGCCGGTGACCTGGTGTACACCTCCTTCTCCGGCTCGCACCAGGACGCCATCAAGAAGGGCTTCGAGGTCCTGGAGGCGGACGCGAAGGCGGCCGGGGTCCCGGTGGAGGAGCACACCTGGGGCGTGCCGTACCTGCCGATCGACCCGAAGGACGTCGGCCGCACCTACGAGGCGGTCATCCGGGTCAACAGCCAGTCCGGCAAGGGCGGTGTCGCGTACGTCCTGAAGAACGACCACAAGCTGGACCTGCCGCGCCGGATGCAGATCGAGTTCTCCCGGATCATCCAGGCCAAGACCGACGCCGAGGGCGGCGAGGTCACCCCGGCCGAGATCTGGCGGGTCTTCGAGGACGAGTACCTGCCGACCCCGGCCAACGCGTGGGGCCGGCTGTCGCTGGCCGGCTCGCGCAGCCTGACCACCGAGGACGGCCGGGACGCACTGACCGCCGAGGCCGTGGTGGACGGCGCCCCGGTGACCCTGTCCGGCACCGGCAACGGCCCGGTCTCGGCCTTCGCGGACGCGCTGGCCCGGATCGGCGTGGACGTACGGGTGCTGGACTACGCCGAGCACGCGCTGAGCGAGGGCGGCGACGCCCAGGCCGCCGCCTACGTGGAGTGCGCGGTGGACGGCAAGGTGCTGTGGGGCGTGGGCATCGACGGCAACACCGTGCTGGCCTCGCTGAAGGCGATGATCAGCGCCGTCAACCGCTCGCAGCGCGGCTGATTCGTAAGGGTTGTACGCGAAGGGCCGTCCCGGCGGGCGGCCCTTCGCCGTGCGGGTCGCGCATTGTGGCCTGCGCCACATCTTTTCGGATCGGAAGCCGTTCGAGGTACTGACACGTGCCGGTAACCATGGCAACATCGATCCACCGGAAAGCCGGGTCGGTGGGACGGCTCGGTGTCCGGTCGCGTGACCTGCCCATAGTTGTGCAGGCCGCCTGCCATGTCTGGGGAGTGGCGCCGTGACCAGGTTGTGGGGTGTTCGTCCGAGGTGGCGGACCGACGTTCTCGGTGACTTCTTCTGCCCGGGCTGCGGCGGGGACCGCAACTACCGCCGGCAGCACGGCCGGCGCTGGCTGCGCCTGCTGGGGACCCCGGTCCTCCCGCTCGGGCCGGTGATCGGCAGCGTGCAGTGCACCAGCTGCCACGGGCGCTACGGCGTCGAAGCCCTGGAGCAGCCCACCAGCGTGCGCCTCGGCGCGATGCTGCGGGACGCCCAGTACACCATCGCGCTGGCCCTGCTCGCGGCCGGCGGCACCGCCCACCGGGCGGCCCGCGAGGCGGCCTGCACGGCGGTGCGCGAGGCCGGGTTCGAGGACTGCGGCGAGGCCCACGTGCTGGCCGCGCTCGCCGCGCTGTCCGGGCTCGGCGGCGAACTCCACGACGCCCACGGGATGGCCGGGGGCCTGGCCGTGGAGCTGCACGCGGTGCTCGAACCGCTCGCCCCGCACCTGGCCCGGCAGGGCCGGGAGCGGCTGCTGCTGCAGGGCGCCGCGATCGCCCTGGCCGACGGGCGCTACCTGCCGCAGGAGCGCGAGGCGCTGGCCGCGGTCGGGAGCTGTCTGGACCTGCCGAAGAGCCAGGTGCCGGCGCTGCTGGAGGCGGCGACCCGGGCGCCGTACGAGAACCTGTAGGACCCCGGCGCCCCCCGCGCCCCCGCAGACCTTCCGTATCCCCCACAAACGGGCCCGATCCCCCTCCGGGCCCGCCGTGACCCGCACCGCAGTGGTCCTCCCCCACGGCCCCCGGTGCGGGCAACACGGCTGTCCGTGGCGGGGCGGGCCCTGGGGGACAATGGTTCCCATGAGTCTTTTCCGGGACGACGGCGTCGTGTTGCGGGCGCAGAAGCTCGGCGAGGCCGATCGGATCATCACCCTGCTGACCCGCCAGCACGGCAAGGTGCGCGCGGTGGCCCGCGGGGTGCGGAAGACCAAGTCCAAGTTCGGTGCCCGCCTGGAGCCGTTCTCGCACGTCGACGTGCAGTTCTTCAGCCGGGGGAGCGAGCTGGTCGGCCGCGGGCTGCCGCTGTGCACCCAGGTGGAGACCATCGCCCCGTACGGCGGTTCGATCGTCACCGACTACGGCCGCTACACCGCCGGCACGGCGATGCTGGAGACGGCCGAGCGCTTCGCCGAGAACGAGGGCGAGCCGGCCGTCCAGCAGTACCTGCTGCTGGTGGGCGGGCTGCGCACGCTGGCGGCCGGGCTGCACGAGTCGCACCTGGTGCTGGACGCCTTCCTGCTGCGCTCGCTCGCGGTGAACGGGTACGGCGCGAGCTTCACCGACTGCGCCAAGTGCGGCCTGGGCGGGCCGAACCGATTCTTCTCGCTCCCCGCCGGGGGGGTGCTGTGCGCGGACTGCCGAGTGCCCGGATGTGCCGTACCCTCCCCTGAGACACTGGTACTGCTCGGGGCGCTGCTGTCAGGGGACTGGCGGACGGCCGACGCCTGCGAGCCGCGGTACTGGCGGGAGGGCAGCGGCCTGGTCGCGGCCTATCTGCAGTGGCACCTGGAGCGGGGCATCCGCTCGATGAGATACGTGGAGAAGTGAGCACATGGCAGCGCGACGGCTCTTCGGCGGCGGCAAGCAGCGGGACTACGAACCCCCGACCCCGCACCCCAGCGGCGCAAAGCCCCCGAAGATCCCCGGCGAGCTGGTCCCGGACCACGTCGCCATCGTGATGGACGGCAACGGCCGCTGGGCCAAGGAGCGCGGGCTGCCCCGCACCGAGGGCCACAAGATCGGCGAGTCCGTCGTGCTGGACGTCCTCAAGGGCGCGATCGAGCTGGGCGTCAAGAACATCTCGCTGTACGCGTTCTCCACCGAGAACTGGAAGCGCTCCCCCGACGAGGTGAAGTTCCTGATGAACTTCAACCGGGACGTCATCCGCCGCCGCCGCGACGAGATGGACAAGATGGGCGTGCGGATCCGCTGGGCCGGCCGGATGCCCAAGCTGTGGAAGAGCGTCGTCCAGGAGCTGCAGGTCGCCGAGGAGCAGACCAAGGGCAACGACGCGGTGACGCTCTACATGTGCGTCAACTACGGCGGCCGGGCCGAACTCGCCGACGCCGCACAGGCGATCGCGCAGGACGTCGCGGCCGGGAAGCTGGACCCGAAGAAGGTCAACGAGAAGACACTCGCCCGCTACATGTACCACCCGGACATGCCGGACGTGGACCTCTTCCTGCGCCCCAGCGGCGAGCAGCGCACCTCCAACTTCCTGCTCTGGCAGTCCGCGTACGCCGAGTTCGTGTTCCAGGACGTGCTCTGGCCGGACTTCGACCGCCGTGACCTGTGGCGCGCCTGCGAGCAGTTCGCGATGCGCGACCGCCGCTTCGGCGGGGCGATCCCGAACGAGCTCCCCGCGCCGGGCGTGCTGCCCGCCCAGCGCTGACGCCTCCCGGTACGGTGAGGGGCCCGCAGGAACGATTCCTGCGGGCCCCTCGCCGTACCCGGGCTTCAGTCCTTCTTCGCGCAGTCCGCGCAGGTGCCGAAGATCTCCAGGGTGTGGGCGATGTCGCTGAACCCGTGTTCGGCGGCGACCGCGTTGGCCCAGCGCTCGACCGCCGGACCCTCGACCTCGACGGTGGCGCCGCAGTGCCGGCAGACCAGGTGGTGGTGGTGCCCGCTGCTGCACCGGCGGTAGACCGCCTCGCCGTCGGCGGTGCGCAGCACGTCCACCTCACCGGCGTCGGCGAGCGACTGCAGGGTGCGGTAGACCGTGGTCAGACCGACGGAGTCCCCGCGGTGCTTGAGCAGGTCGTGGAGCTCCTGCGCGCTGCGGAAGTCCGCGATCTCGTCCAGGGCCGCCGAGACGGCGGCACGCTGCCGGGTCGATCGGGCGCGCGGCGACGGGCCTGCGGTGGTCACCGTGGGTCCTCCTGGGGTCGTGGGCGTCACGCACCTCATTGTGCCAGTCCGGCCCGCCGCTCCGGAGTGGCCGTGTCGGAGGAAGTCTTTCCCGGGACTTGGCCGGGGGTTTGACCGGGGACCTGGCCGGGGATCCGGCTCGGGCCCTGCCCCGGGAGCCGGACGTCGCAGACCTGCGGCCCCTGCGCGGTGTCGCCGCCGCGGCGGTGGCGGCGGCGGGCGAGCGGGGCGGCGATCACGCTGAACACCGCGAAGACCGCGATGGCGAGCAGCACGATGGCCGGGCCGGAGGGCACGTCGAGGTGGTAGGAGCCGGTGACGCCGGCCAGCGAGACCACCACGCCGAGCGCGATCGAGGCGGCCTGGGTGGCGGCGAACGAGCGGGTGAGCTGCTGGGCGGCGACCACCGGGACCACCATCAGGGCGCTGACCAGCAGCAGTCCGACCACCCGCATGGCGACCGTGACGGTGACCGCGGCCATCACCGCGAGCAGCAGGTTGAGGGCGCGCACCGGTACGCCGGTGACCCGGGCGAAGTCCTCGTCCTGGCAGATCGCGAAGAGTTGGCGGCGCAGGCCGACGGTGACGGCGATGACCACGGCGCCGAGCACCGCGATGGTGGCCAGGTCCTCGGGGGCCACGGTGAGGATGGAGCCCCACAGGTAGCTCTCCAGCGAGCCGGCCCCGGCCTGGGCGGACATCGAGACCAGCAGCTTGCCGCAGGCCATGCCGCCGTAGAAGAGCATCGCGAGGGCGATGTCGCCGCGCTGGTTGCCGCGCGAGCGGACCAGCTCCATGGTGACCGCGCCGAGCACGCAGACCAGCACGGCCATCCAGACCGGGCTGGTCTGGAAGATGAAGCCGAGGCCGACCCCGGTCATCGCGACGTGGCCCATGCCGTCGCCCATCAGGGCCTGGCGGCGCTGCACCAGGTAGATGCCGACGGCGGGGGCGGTGATCCCGACCAGCACGGCGGCGAGCAGGGCGCGCTGCATGAAGTCGTAGGAGAGCATCTCGGTCATGCGAGCAGCCTCGGCGGGGTGAGGTCGGCGTGCGGGTGGACGTGGTCGTGGCCGGGCAGCGCGTGCAGGCCGGTGTTGGGCACGGGCGGGCCGTCGTGCGCGACGCAGCCGTCCCGCAGCACCACGGCGCGGTCGATCAGCGGCTCCAGCGGCCCGAGTTCGTGCAGGACGAGGAGGACGGAGGCGCCGCGCCCGACCTCGGTGCGCAGGGTGTCGGCCAGTACCTGCTGGCTAACGGCGTCCACGCCGGCCATCGGCTCGTCCATGATCAGCAGGTCGGGGGTGCCGACCAGGGCGCGGGCGATCAGCACCCGCTGCTGCTGGCCGCCGGACAGGTCGGTGACGCCGTCCCCGGCCCGGTCCAGCATGCCGACGGCGGCCAGCGCGCGGTCCACCGCGCCGCGGTCCTTGCGGCGGAAGGGCAGCAGCCGGTGCTGTGCCAGCCGCCCGGTGGAGACCACCTCGCGCACGGTGGCCGGGACGCCGGAGGCGGCGGTGGTGCGCTGCGGGACGTACCCGATCCGGTGCCAGGCGCGGAAGGAGCCGTACGGGGTGCCGAACAGCTCCAGGGTGCCCTGCTCCAGCGGCACGGAGCCGATCACGGCCTTGACGGTGGTCGACTTGCCGGAGCCGTTGGCGCCGAGCAGGGCGACGACCTCGCCCGGTCGGACGGTGAGGTCGACGCCGCGCAGCACCGGGCGGCCGCCGCGCGAGGCGACGGCGTCCCGGAGGCGGACGGCCGGGGGTATCGGGTGGGTCATGGCGGTGCTTCCCGTCAGCTGGTGGCGGCAGGGGTGGGAGCGCCGGCAGGGGCGCTGCCCGGTGCTCCGAGGGCGGCCCGGAGGCTGGCCAGGTTCTGCCGCATGACGCTCAGGTAGTCGTCCTCGGCAGGGTCCTTGACGCCCTCCAGCGGGTCCAGGACGGCGGTCTTGAGGCCGAGGTCCTTGGCGACGGTGTCGGCGAGCTTGGGGCTGACCAGGGTCTCGAAGAAGATCGTGGTGACGCCGTTGTCCCTGGCGGCCTTCTGCACCTCGGCGAGGCGGACCGGGGTGGGCTCGGACTCCGGGTCGACGCCGTTGATGGCGACCTGGGTGAGGCCGTAGTGGTCGGCGAGGTAGCCGAAGGCGGCGTGGCTGGTGACGAAGGTCTTCGTCCCGACGTCCTTCAGCCCGGCCTGGAACTCCTGGTCCAGGGCCGTGAGCCTGGTGACCAGATCGTCGGTGTTCTTCCTGTAGTCCTCGGCATGGGACGGGTCGGCCTTGGCGAACCCGTCGCCGACGCTCTTGGCGATCGCGGCGTAGCGGGCCGGGTCGAGCCAGATGTGGGGGTCGCCGGCCGGGCCCTTGTCCTGGTGGGCGTCCCCGCCCTCGGCACCCTCGTCGAGGTGGTGGTCGACCAGCGGACTGGCGGCGGTGGCGTCGATCTTCGTCTTGGCGGAGGCCTGGTCGACGGCCTGGTCGACGGTGGGCTGGAGGCCCTTGAGGTAGAGGATCGCGTCGGCCTTCTGGACGCCGGCGACCTGCTTGGCGGTGAGCTCCAGGTCGTGCGGTTCGACGCCGGGCGCGGTGAGGTCGGTGACCGAGACGTGGTCCTTGCCGATCTGCTGGGCCAGGAACTCCATCGGGTAGAAGGAGGCGACGACGTTCAGCTTGCCGTCCGTGCCCTTGGCGCTGCTGCTGCCGCCGCAGGCCGTCAGGGCCAGCGAGGCCGCGAGCGCGGTGGCGGTCAGGGCCAGGGTGGTGCGGGTCCGGCGTCCAGACAGTCCGATCATCATGACAATCATTCTCATCTGAATTGGAAATGATTGTCAACTCACTCGAACGGGTGAACGGGAGGTGACCGTGGGCGGGGGGAGTCGGACGATACCGATTTGAACCCCGTACCCGTCTGGCCGGTAACCTGAGGTATTCGGGTACGCGCAACCAGCCGTGCCCTGACCGTGCCGTACGTACTGAAGAGAGCACTGTGGCCGCCGACAAGATCGACACGATCGTCAGCCTGAGCAAGCGCCGTGGCTTCGTCTACCCCTGCAGCGAGATCTACGGCGGCACGCGTGCCGCCTGGGACTACGGACCGCTGGGTGTCGAGCTCAAGGAGAACATCAAGCGCCAGTGGTGGCGTGCGATGGTCCAGGCCCGTGAGGACGTCGTCGGACTCGACTCGTCGGTGATCCTGGCCCGCGAGGTCTGGGAGGCCTCCGGCCATGTCGCCACCTTCAACGACCCGCTGACCGAGTGCATGTCCTGCCACAAGCGCCACCGGGCCGACCACCTGGAGGAGAAGTACGAGGCCAAGCACGGCTTCCCGCCGCCGAACGGCCTCAAGGACGTCAACTGCCCCGACTGTGGCACCAAGGGCCAGTTCACCGAGCCCAAGGACTTCTCGGGCATGCTGAAGACCCACCTCGGCGTGACCGAGGAGGCCGCCGGCCTGGCGTACCTGCGCCCGGAGACCGCCCAGGGCATCTTCACCAACTTCAAGGCCGTCCAGACCACTTCGCGCAAGAAGCCGCCGTTCGGCATCGCCCAGACCGGCAAGAGCTTCCGCAACGAGATCACCCCCGGCAACTTCATCTTCCGCACCCGCGAGTTCGAGCAGATGGAGATGGAGTTCTTCGTCAAGCCGGGCGAGGACGAGCAGTGGCACGAGTACTGGCTCCAGCAGCGCTGGGACTGGTACGTCGACCTCGGCCTGCGCACCGAGAACATGCGCTTCTTCGAGCACCCGAAGGAGAAGCTCTCCCACTACGCCAAGCGCACGGTGGACATCGAGTACCGCTTCAACTTCGGTGGCAGCGAGTTCTCCGAGCTGGAGGGCGTCGCCAACCGCACCGACTACGACCTGCGGGTGCACAGCGAGGCCTCCGGCCAGGACCTCAAGTACTTCGACCAGGAGAGCGGCGAGCGGTACTTCCCGTACGTCATCGAGCCGGCGGCCGGCCTCAACCGCGCCATGCTGGCCTTCCTGATCGACGCCTACTTCGAGGACGAGGCGCCGAACGCCAAGGGCGTCATGGAGAAGCGCGTCGGCATGCGGCTCGACCCCCGCCTGGCCCCGGTCAAGGTCGCCGTCCTGCCGCTGTCGCGCAACGCCGACCTCTCCCCGAAGGCCCGCGGCCTGGCCGCCGACCTGCGCACCGCGTGGAACGTCGAGTTCGACGACGCGGGCGCGATCGGCAAGCGCTACCGCCGCCAGGACGAGATCGGCACGCCGTTCTGCGTCACGGTCGACTTCGACACCCTCGAGGACAACGCGGTGACCGTTCGCGACCGCGACACCATGTCGCAGGAGCGCGTGTCGCTGGACCAGGTGAAGGGCTACCTGGCGGCCCGTCTGATCGGCTGCTGAGTCCGGTGCTCCGGGAGCCCCCGGCCGTCCTCCTCCGTGGGGGCGGGCGGGGGCTCCCTGCTTTCCGCGGGCTTCAGCGCCGGCTCCAGCGGGAGCGCTGGGCGCCCGGCGGGGCGGTCGACAGCCCGGCGCCGCGCAGGGCGGCCAGGGTGGTGCGGTGGCGGGGCCCGTCGGCGAGCAGCGCGGCCAGCAGCTGCCCGTAGAGGTCCGGGCGGCCGTCCAGCGCGGCCGCCAGGCGCACCAGTTCGACCGACGGGCGCAGGGTGGCCAGCTCGCGCAGCAACAGGGTGGCGAGCGCGGGCGGCAGCTCCGTAACGAGTCCGACGAGGTCGGCGGTCGGGCGGCCGGCCGCCTGGCGCAGCAGGGTCCGGACGTCGGCGGGGCGGCCGTGCTGCTGGAGGCAGGCGGCGAGGGAGGTCAGCTCCGGCGTCGGGGCCGAGCCCCACTCCCAGAGCAGTGTGGCGCAGTCGGCGTGCTGTCCGGCCCGCTCCAGCGCGGCGAGCAGGGCCGGGACGGCGGGCGCCGGGTGGGTCCAGAACGCGTGGAACAGCTCGGCGGCCTCCTCGGCCAGGCCCAGTTCGCGCAGTTCCGCCAGGACGGCGACGGCGTGGTCCGGGCCGCCGTCGGCGGCGGTGCGGGCCAGGTGGAGCGAGGCGCCGGTCGGGCCGCGCCGGGAGAGCATCCCGACCAGTGACGCCGCGTCGGCGGGGGCGAGGCGGGCGGCGGCCCGGTTCAGCAGTTCCTCGGCCTCGGGGAGGGCGCCGCGCCGGTGGAGGCCGGTGATCCGCTCGGTGAGGGCGCCGAGGTCGGGCCGGGCGGGCGGCGGTGACGGAGGCGGCGGGGCCTGGTCGTGGGACCGTGGCTGTGGCTGTGGCTGCGGCTGCGGGGGGAGCGGGGGTTGGGGCGGCCGGGGGTGTCGTGGGGCTTGTGGGGGTCGCGGAACTCTGGGGTGTTGCGGGGGTTGCGGGTGCTGCCGCTGTCTTAGATCTGCCTCCAACTCCTGGAGCTGTTCGCTCAGTTGGAGGCAGCGTGCGCCCAGCCCCTCGCGGAGGGTGCGGGCCTGGGCGAGCTGCCGCAGCAGGTCGCCGTCCGGGCGCCGGCGGCCCGGGGCCGCCCGTATCGCCTCGTTCAGCCGCCGTTCGCGTTGGCCCGCGTAGCGGCTCGCGCTGAGCAACTCGTCAAGTTCTGCCCGGAGTTCGGCGGCCCGTTGCTCGCCCTCCGGCTGCTGGCCTGCGGATTCTTCCGTCGACCGCATGCGCATGATCGCCCCAACCTGTCCATCTGAACCCTGACTGCGGGCCATCCTGGCGTCGGAATGTGGCGAAGGAGTTACGGGAGCGCGACCAGCCGTGCCCGAGTGGTGTCAAGGAGCGCGCAGAGGGCGGCCGTTGCGAGAAGTGCGCCGGTCACGCTCCGGGGGAGGGGCGCCCTGCGGTGCGGGCCGGCCCCGGGCGCGAGCGGTGGGGCGGCGACGGTCGGGACCGCCACCGCCCCGGCCGGCGGTGCGACGACCGGCCTCATCCGGCCAGCCGCGCCCGGGCTTCCATCAGGGCGAACCCGAGCAGGTTCAACCCCCGCCATTCCAACGGCCGTTCGGCGCGGATGTCGTCCGCGGCGAGCCCGATGCCCCAGATCCGGTCCAGCGGGCTGGCCTCGACCAGGACGCGACCGCCGGTGCCCAGCAGGTACTCCCGCAGGGTCTCGTCCTGGCCGAACTTCGCGACGTTCCCCTCGACCACCAGGTCGAAGCGGCCCGCCGCCCAGGTCTTCTCGTCGAAGCCCTTCACCAGTCGGCCCAGCTTCTTCGCCTCGGCGGGCGTGCGGGCCTCCAGCACCTGCCGCTCGACGGCCTCGTCCCCGAACATCCGGGCCTTCCCGGCCATCATCCAGTGCTCGGCGGACGCGTACGTCACCCCGTCGACGGCGAAGCGTCCGGGCCACCACTGGCTCAGGCACTCCTGCCGCGTCCCGCCGTCCTTGCGCGCGGTATGCCCCCAGAACATCACCCACTTCGGGCGCGCCCCGGCGGCCATCAGGGCGGCCAGCGCCTCGCGGTCGCGGACGTCGGCGAGGTCCCCCACATGCTGCTTGCTCATAATCGTCATTCTGACACGAAGGGTCCGGCGGCCGCCAACCCTTTGCCGTGGTGAAGGGGCGGGGGGCGGGGCTTCGGCGGCGCCGCCGCCGGTCAGCCCTTCTCGGCCGCTGCGACCAACTCCAGGAAGTGCAGTCCGAGTTCGGTGACCTCCTCGGTCGTCCACGCCTGTGCCGGACCGTCGAGGCTCACCTCGGCCATCGCGAGGCCGGGGGCGGCGTCGGTCCACTCCGGGACGAACCAGGTCCGCTCCTGCTCGGCGAGGGCGAGGACGGCCTCGTTCAGGGCCTTCGCGGAGTGGGGCAACCAGAGCTGGAACTCGTGGGTGGGCGGCGCGGCCGGGTGGATGCGGGCACCGGGGAGGGCGGCCAGGGCGGGGGCGAGGACCGCGGCGTGGGCGGTGTAGCCGGGCAGCTCCGGGAGCACGGTGTCCAGCCCGGAGAGCGCGGAGAGCGCGGCCGGCCACTGCTGGTAGAGCTGGCCGCCGTAGCGGTGGCGCCAGGTGCGGGCGTAGGCGGCGAGCTCCTCGTCCCCGGCGAGCGCGGCGCCGCTGATGCCGCCGAGGTCCTTGTAGAAGGAGACGTAGACGCTGTCGGCGAGCGCCGCGATCTCGTCGAGCCGTCTGCCGAAGTGAGCCGTGGTGTTCCACAGCCGGGCGCCGTCGAAGTGCACCCGGGCGCCGGTTTCGCGGGCGGCGGCGGTGAGCGCGGTGAGTTCCTCCCAGGTGGGGAGGAGGAAGCCGGGGTCCCGCAGGGGGAGTTCCACCACCAGGGTGCCGAAGGGCTCGCCGAGCGCGCGGAGTTCCTCGGGCGTGGGCTGGCGCTGTTCGGTGGTGGGCCAGAGGCCGCGCAGGCCGGTCAGCTGGGTGTGGGCGTGCCGCTCGTGCCGCTCGATGTGGCTGAGCGGGTGGAGGGCCACGGCCCGGTTGCCGGTCCGCTCGGCGTGGTGGCGCAGCGCCACCTGCTGGGCCATGGTGCCACTGGGGAAGAAGACGGCGTCCGCCGTGCCCAGGAGCGCGGCGGTGCGCGCCTCCAGCTCGCCGACCGGGCCGCCGTTGCCGTAGACGTCGGGGTAGAGGTCGGGGTCGACGGTGGCGGCGAGGGTGGTGAGCCGCTCGTGGATGGTGAGGGGGCGGCTGCCGGAGAGGAAGCGGGTGCAGGCCCGGCGGGCCGCGCGCAGGCGCCCCCAGTCGATCTGATCGTCGTGGGTCATCCGGCGATTCTCGGACGCCGTACGACGGTCGGACCACCGGATTTCAGCAACGGCGGACGGGCCCGGAGTCGGCGGATGGGGCGGTGAACCGTCGGGCCGGGCCGCCGTCCGCCCTCCTGCGGAGTCACCGTGAACCGCTCGGCGAACCGCTCGGCGAGCCGCCCGGTCGAGCCCGGCGGGGCGCCGAGCCCAGCGAGGGCCGGGCGATGACCGCCTGCCGGCCTGACCGGGGCGGACGTTGCCGTCGGGCCGGCGGTGCCCCGGGGGCTCGATCACACCCTTGCCACCGCGACGCAGGCGGCGCCGGCCCCGGGGGGAGTGTGACGCGGGTCACCGGAAAAGGGTGACATCGAGTTGTCGCGGACGGTTGTCAGGATCGACTCATGACGATCACCGACGAGGACTGCCTCACTGAGACCCTGGCCTTCAACGCGCAGTTCGAGGCCACCGCCGCACTCCGCCCGCCGCGTGGGCGGACCCTGGACGCCGCCGCACTCGAACACCTGCGGACCAACCGCCTCGGCGGCGACACGCCCCCGGTACGACTGCCGCAGGGCCGCGACCGCGGCCTGCCGGGCGGGGTCACGGTCCGGGTCTTCGTTCCCGAGCACGTCGACGGCGTGTACCTGCACATCCACGGTGGCGGCTGGGTCTTCGGCTCGGCGGGCGGGCAGGACGAGAAGCTGTGGCGCCTGGCCACCGACGCCCGACTGGCCGTGGTCAGCGTGGACTACCGCCTGGCGCCCGAGCACCCCTTCCCCGCCGGGCCCGACGACTGCGAGGCGGCCGCCCGCTGGCTGGTGGAGCACGCCGAGGCCGAGTTCGGCACCCGGCGGCTGCTGATCGGCGGCGAGTCGGCCGGCGCCCACCTCACCGTCCTGACCCTGCTCCGCCTGCGCGACCGGCACGGCCTCACCGGCGTGTTCCGGGCCGCCCACCTGGCCTTCGGTCCGTACGACCTGTCGATGACGCCCAGCCAGCGGCTGTTCGGCTCCCGGCGGCTGCTGAGCAACTCCGATTCTCTCCGCGGGAGTTACGAGCTGTTCACGCCAGGTATGACCTCCGAGCAGCGCCGCGACCCGGAGGTCTCCCCGCTGTACGCCGACCTGACCGGCCTGCCGCCGGCCCGGATGGTCGTCGGCACTGAGGACCCGCTGCTGGACGACTCGCGCTTCCTCGCCCAGCGGTGGCGGGCGACCGGTGCGCCTGTCCGACTCGACGTGGTGGCCGGTGCGATGCACGGCTTCACCCTGTTCCCGCTGGCCGTCACCGCGCGCGAGCACCGGCGGGAGCGGGACTTCCTGGCGGCCGCAGGACGGTAGCGTCGGCCGCATGGATCGCACCCCCCGGCTCTACGCACTGGTGGAGGAGCTGCGCGCGGCGGCGCCCCGGCCCCTGACGGTCGCCGCGCTCGCCGCCCGCTTCGAGGTGAGCACTCGCACCGTGCAGCGCGACCTCCAGGCGCTGATGACGGCGGGCGTCCCGGTGCGCACCGTCACCGGGCGCGGCGGCGGCTGGTCGATCGACCCGGCGATGACCCTCCCGCCGATCCGCTTCACCCCCGAAGAGGCCTCCGCCCTGGTCGCCGCGCTGGCGGCGGCCGACGCCTCCGCCCCGTACGCCGGAGCGGCCCGTACGGCCTCGCAGAAGATCGCGGCCTCGATGAGCGGCCCCGCCTCGACGGCGGCCAGGGACCTCGCCGCCCGGATCGTCGCGCTGCCGGCCCGCACCGCCGAGTCGGTCCGCACGGCCGTCGAGCAGGCCCTCACCGGGAGCACGGTGCTGCGGCTGTCCTACCTGGACGCGGCCGGGCGGGAGAGCGACCGGCTGGTCGAACCGGCCGGGCTGCTCACCGCCGACGGCAAGTGGTACCTGATCGCCTGGTGCCGCACCCGGCGGGCCGGCCGGGGCTTCCGGCTGGACCGCATCACGGCGGCGGCCCCGACGGGGGAACCGGCGCCGCCGCACGACCTGTCCGCCCTGCTGCTCGGCTCGACCGCCGCGGGCGCGGTGCGGCCGGCGGCGCTGGGAGCGCTGGCGGCGTCGGGGGTGTCCTCGACGAACTCCCGCCCGCGGTAGTCGGGATGCCGCCGGAGTTCCTGGACGGTGAGCCGGAAGCCGGGGTGCCGCTCCACCGGGCAGGCGAGGCGGCGGGCCGCCTCCTCGACGGCCGTGCCCCGGTGACAGGGGTCCAGCACCAGGGCCTCGACGTCGTGGGCGATCCGGACCGGCGCGCGTCCTCAGGAGTGGTGCCCTCAGGAGTGGTGCTTGTGCAGCTCCTCGGTGATCAAGCCGTTGTTGCCGTGGTGCATGGAGGCGCTGGTGTAGGTGTAGCGGATCCGGGCGGCCTGGGCGGTCCGGTGCTGTTCGATCAGCAGGCCCTCGCTCTCGCCCGCCCGGCGCCGGCGGCCCCGCTCCCGGCGTACCAGGAACAGGGTGGTGCCGACGATCGTGGCCACGAGGGCGGCCAGGAACGCGAGAACGAAGCCCATGGAATCCCTTCCCTCTGGGATCGATCATTGCACGAACCAGCAAGGGCAGTAAGGACTGCGGCGCCTCGACGGGATGAAGTAGCTTGGGGCAATGGCAGATGAGAACGCAGGGGAAGTGCCCGCGGCAGCTGCTCCTCGATCCTCCCGCAGCGCCGTGCCCGCCCTGATGTTCGCCCAGGGCGTCAGTGTGGCGGGCACTCAGGTGACGGCGCTGGCCCTGCCCACGCTGGCGATCCTCCTGCTGGACGCCGGGCCGCTGGCGGCCTCGCTGGTCTTCGCCCTGGAGTACGGGATCCAGGGGCTGACCGGGCCGTTCGCCGGGGTGCTGGTCGACCGGATCTCCTCCCGCCGCCGGCTGCTGGTCGCGGTGGACGTCATCCAGCTGCTGCTGATCGCCACCGTCCCGCTGGCGCACGCCGTCGGCGCGCTGACACTGGTGCAGCTGTACGCGGTCGCCGCCGTCTCCGGCGCGCTGGGCGGGGTCTCCGCCATCGCGGTGCCGACCGTGGTGGCGGACTTCGTGTCCGAGGACGGACTGGTGGCCGTCAACGCCAAGCTGGCCGGGGCACGTTCGGTCGGCCAGATCGCCGGGCCGGGGCTGGCGGCCGCCCTGGTGCAGGCGGTGGGTGCCGCCACCGCGATGGTGGCGGACGCGGTCAGCTACGGGCTGTCCGCGCTGGCCGTGAGCCTTCCCCGGCTCCCGCGGGACGAGGAGCCGGAGCGGCCCGCCGCACGTCCCGGGATCGCCGAGTCGCTGCGGGAGGGGATCGGCGTCCTGCGCGACCGGCCGCTGCTGGCCCGGCTCGCCGTCGCCGCGGCCGCCCTCAACCTCGGCGGGGCCGGGCTCGGCGGTCTCTTCGCGTACTACGCCTACCAGGTCGTGGACCTGGGCCCGGGCGGGCTCGGGCTGACGCAGGCCGTCTACAGCATCGCCGCGGTGACGGCCGTGTTCACGGCCAAGCGGGTCATCCGACGGGTCGGCCTGACTCGGGTGATCCCGGTCTTCGGCCCGCTCGCCGCCTCCGCCCTGTTCCTGATCCCGCTGGCCTCGCTCGGGGCCGCGCTCCCGGTGCTGATCACCTACCAGCTGGTGTTCGGCTTCTGCGCGACGGTCTGGGGCGTCAGTTGGGTGACCTTGCAGCAACAGCTCTCTCCGCCCGAGCAGTTGGGGCGGGTGCTCGGCCTGTCCCGCTCGATCGGCCAACTCGTCATTCCGGTGGGCGCGCTGCTGGGTGGCGCGCTGGCCGGCGCGGTCGGCACCACCGGGGCACTGGCCGTCTTCGCCTCGATCGCCCTGGCCGGCACCCTCGCGGTGGTCGCCACCCGGCCCCGGCCGGCGCTGCCCGGGGTGACTCGGGCGTGAAGCGCCGAACGGCCGTCCGTGTGCGGCGGTTCGGGAGGTAGCCTGCGGCCATGTCCGCTCCTGCCGCCCTCGGCCTCCCCACCCGCTTCGACGGCGATCCGGACCGGGTCGCCCTGGTCATCCCCGGCACCGGCTACTCGCCCGCCCGCCCACTGCTGCACTTCGCCGGCTCCGTACTCCAGCGGCACGGCTGGACGGTCCAGGAGCTGTGGTGGCAACTCCCGTCCGGATTCGTCGATTTCGCGATGGACCAGCGGATCGCCTGGGTCGAGCGGCAGGTCGCCGACGCCGTCGACGCCGAGCGCGGCGCCTGCCGGCTGCTGGTCGGCAAGTCGCTCGGCTGCTTCGCCGCCGGCCTCGCCGCCGACCGCCACCTCGCGGCCGCCTGGCTGACCCCCGTGCTGACCCTCGACCACGTGACCCGCGCCCTCCACCGGGCCTCGGCACCGACCCTCCTGATCGGCGGCAGCGCCGACAGGATGTGGGACCGGGCCGTCGCCGACTCGACCGGCCACCAGGTCCTGGAACTGCCCGCCGCCGACCACGGCCTCGAACTGCCCCACGACCCGATCGGCTCCGTCGACACCCTGCGCGAGGTCGTCGCACGACTGGACGGCTTCATCGGCTCGCTGACGCCCGGCGACGGGCCGACACCGAGCTGATGGTTGCTGTGCGGGACTGCCGCCGGGTTCGGCGCCCAGCGCCGAACCCGGCGTGGTGACCGGCAGGTCACGTTCGTCGGCCGCTTCGGCGAGGCGCTTGTCGTAGGTGACGAAGGCGGTGAGCGCGGGTCCCAGGTGCTCGGCACTGGCGAGGTGAATGGCGTCGAGCGTGCGCAGGCGCCGGGTCGGGGAAGCGGCTGGCGGCCCGAAGGGCCGGGTCGGACAGGCGGACGCGGAGCACGCGGTCCAGTAGGTCCGCCGCGGCGTCCAGCACCCGCTGCTCGGGGCCGGGCGGCGAGATCCCGCGACCGGAAGGAACCGATCGCGGGGCCGCTCGCCGTCGCCCGGGGCCCGTGGGGCCCGCGGGCTCAGCCGATGGAGCGGGGCAGGCGGGTGGTCAGGTACAGCACGGTGAAGGAGCCGAGCAGCTGGATGCCCAGGCACAGGGCGAGCGCCCGACCCATGCCGAGGCTGGGGGAGAGGGAGAGGTAGAGGGTGCCGAGGGTGGCGACGCCGAGGGCGAGGCTGGACTGCTGGCTGGTGGCGAGGACGCCGCTGCCGACGCCGGCCCGGGCGGCGGGCACCTTGGAGAGGACGACCCGGAACAGCGGGGTGCCGATCAGGCCCTGGCCGATGCCCGCGAGGGCGACTCCGGGCGCCATCCGCAGCGGGGAGAAGTGGGCCTCGTCGGCGAGGACGGTCAGGGCGATGGTGGCGAGGCCGACGGCCTGGATGACGGCGCCGGCGCTGAGCACCCGGCTGCCCCAGCGGCCGATCAGCCGAGGTCCGGAGAGCGAGGCGGTGAAGTAGCCGACGGCCATCGGGACGAGCGCCCACCCGGCCGCGACCACACCGAGCTTCAGGCCCTGCTGGAGGGCGACGGCGATGACGAACATGAAGCCGCCGAAGCCCGCGAAGTAGGGGAGGGCGATGCCGAGACCGCGCCGCATCTCGGGGATCCGCAGCAGGGTGGGCGGCACCAGCGGGACGGCTCCGCGCTGTTCGGCGCGCCGCTCGACCAGGGCGAAGGCGACGGCGAACACCGGGAACAGGGCGAGCAGCACCCAGGACCAGAGCGGCCAGCCGGCCGCCCGGCCCTCCATCAGCGGGACGAGCAGGGAGAGCAGGGTGGCGGTGAGCAGGGCGGTGCCGGGGACGTCCACGGCGGCGGCCCGGGTGGCCCGGCTCTCCGGGACGTACCGGACGGCGAGGACGACGGCGAGCAGCGCGAACGGCACGTTCAGCAGGAAGACCGAGCGCCAGCCGGTGCCGAACAGGTCGGCGGCGACCAGCATCCCGCCGAGCACCTGCCCGATCACCACGGAGATGCCGCCGACCGCGCCGTAGACGCTGAGCGCGCGGCCGCGCCGGGCGCCGTCGGTGGCGGCGGTGATGGTGCCGAGCACCTGGGGGATCAGCAGGGCGGCCGAGGCGCCCTGGGCGGCCCGGGCGGCCACCAGGGACCACGCGTCGGGGGCGAGGCCGCAGGCCAGCGAGGTGAGGGCGAAGGCGGCGGCGCCGGCGACGAAGAGCCGGCGGCGGCCGAAGATGTCGCCGAGCCGCCCGCCGAGGACGAGCAGGACGGCGAAGGCGATGCCGTAGCCGGCGGCGACCAGTTCCAGGACGGCGGGTCCGGCGGCCAGGTCCTTGTCGATGGTGGGCAGGGCGACGTTGACGATGAAGAAGTCGAGCATCGGCAGGAAGGCGCCGAGCAGGACGGTGACCAGCCCGGCGGTGCCGAGGGTGGGGGTGTGGGGAGCGGCTGCGGGGGCGGTCCGGGTCGGGGCCGGGGCGACGGCGAGTTGTTGAGTCACGGGTCATACGATCCGCCGCTTCGTACCCTGGTACCAGAGTGTGGTTATCCAGGTATAAGAAGTACCTGGCAACAGGCTGCGGCGTGCCGCATGCTGGGGAGCATGAGTCTGATGACCCCGGCCGCGCAAGCCCGTCCCGCTCTCGCCGGACCGCACCGCCGCACCCCGGACGAGGCCCGCCGGCACGACCTGGCGGCGTTCCTGCGCAGCCGCCGCGAGCGGATCGCGCCCGAGCAGGTGGGCCTGCCGATGACCGGCCGCCGCCGCACCCCGGGGCTGCGCCGGGAGGAGGTGGCGCAGCTGGCCGCCGTCGGGGTGACCTGGTACACGTGGCTGGAGCAGGGGCGGGACATCCAGGTGTCCGCCCAGGTGCTGGACGCGGTGGCCCGGGCGCTGCTGCTGGACCCGAGCGAGCGGACGCACCTGTTCACCCTGGCCGGCGCGGACGACCCGGCGCCGGTGACGGAGTGCCCCTCGGTGACCCCGAGCGTGCGCCTGGTGCTGGAACAGCTGGCGCCGTACCCGGCCGCGGTGGTCAACTCCCGCTACGACATCCTGGCGCACAACGTGCCGTACACCGCGCTGGTCGGCGACCTCGGTGAACTGCCGCCCGAGGAGCGGAACCTGATGTGGCTGGCGTTCACCCCCTCGCGCTTCCGCGAGGTGCTGATCGACTACCGGACGGAACGGATCGGCATGGTGGCCCGGTTCCGCGCCGCGATGGCCGACCATTCCGCCGAGCCGGCCTGGAAGGCGCTGCTGGCCCGGCTGCGCAAGGCCTCGCCGGACTTCGAGGAGGAGTGGCAGCGGCACGAGGTGATGGGGCCGGGCAACGGGATCAAGCGCTTCCTGGTGCCGGGCGTGGGCCTGCTGCGCTGCAACTACACCAACTTCTGGCTCGGCCCCCGGCTCGGGACGCGCCTGATCAACTACACCCCGCTGGACGAGGAGACCCGCCTGCTGATGGACGAACTGCCCGCCCAGCACTGAGTCCCGGCCGCCCAGCGCCGACCGGGTACCGCCTCGCGCCCGAGCAGCAGGCACACCGCCGCCAGCGGCAGTTCGACGCAGCACGCCATCACCAGCGCGGCCAGAACCGCGTGCCCCGGCCCGGCGAAGGCGATGTCGACCAGGGCGTCCCCGGCCAGCAGCAGCGCCACCACCCCGCCCAGCCACGGGGCGGCGGCACTGCGCCGGCGCAGCAGCGCGTCCAGCGACAGCAGGGCGGCGAACTCCGCGAGGTCCAGCACCACCCACGGGGCCTCGTGGTTCACGGCCAGGACCGTAAGCCAGGGCAGCAGCCCGAGGGCGGCCAGCCGCGGCAGCCGCCGGAACCGCTCCGGCAGCACGAAGGCCGGAGCGCCGGGGACGACGGCGAAGCTCATGCCACACCCCCGACGCCGGCCGCCCGTGGCGACCGCACCCGCCGCGACCGCACCCGCCGCAACGCCAGCCGCTCGGCGGGCCCGCCCGCCGGGTGCTCGACCAGCACCGTGTCGTACGGCCCCTCGGCCCAGGCGAGCCAGAACAGCCCGGCCACCGTGACCACTTCGGCCGCCGCCGCCCGGACCGTGCGCAACGGCCGCCACCCGCCGGTGAACACCACCGACGGGGCCGCGCCGCCGGCGGGCAGCCGCCCCCAGGCGAGCACGTACCAGCCACGCCCGGCGGACGGGCTGCGCCGCGCGCCGCGCACCAGCTGCGGTGCGAGCCGGGCGGCGACCAGGACGTCGGTCAACTCCCCGTGCTGGTACAGCTCCAGCGCGGCCCGGCCGCGGCCGGAGCCGACGCTGCGGACCGACCAGGGACCGGCCCCGGTGGGCAGCGTCCCCTCCGGCCCCGGCGCCGGGCGGAGCGCGCCCCCGGGGACACCCCCGTGGTCCCCGGGGACGGGCCGCCCGTGCGGCGGAGTGGCGGAGTGCGATGCGGTGCTCGTCATGTGCTCCAGCCTTCCGCGGCGAGGGGCCCGTTGTCGGTGGTGCTCCACACCGAATCGGGGGTGTATCCAGCTACACCCCCACCGGGCACCCCCCTTCATGGTGGACGTTGATCACCGGGCCCTACGCTGTCCGGCATGCCCTCCACCACGTTGCGCCGAGCGCTCGTCAGGAGCCTCCGGCGGCCACCGTGGTCGGCCGGGGCCTGGCGGGACACCCGTTTCGTAGCCGCCGGAATACCCATGGCCGTGCCGGTCTGGCTGGCCGTCACCGAGTCCAGGCTGCTGTTCCCGGTCCTCGCCGTGGTGCTGACCTGCACCCGCCCGCTGACCACCGCCCAGCGCGGCCGGCTGCGCTCCCTGTACGGGGTGGAGGTGCCGCCGCCGCGCCCCGGGGAGTCCCCGAGCCGGCTGCTGGCCCGGCTGCGCCTGGTCCTGACCTGGCGGCAGGCCGTCTACCACCTGGCGGTGGGCCCGGTGCTGGCGCTCGGCGCACTGGTGACGGTGTACCTCTGGGGCGCGGCCCTGGTGCTGACCACGGTGTGGGGCTGGAGCTGGTTGATGCCTTCCACCAGCGGGCTGCGCGGGGAGTGGCCCGTGATGCTCGGGCTCACCGCCGGCGGCCTGGGGCTGGCGGTCGCGGCCCCCTGGCTGGCGGGGCTGTCGGCCTGGCTGGAGGTGCGGGCGGCGCAGCAGCTGCTCGGCCCCAACCGGGCGGAGCAGCTGGAGCAGCGGGTCGAGGAGATCGCCGAGAGCCGGGCCGGCCTGGTCGACGCGGTGGACGCCGAGCGCCGCCGGATCGAGCGCGACCTGCACGACGGCGCCCAGCAGCGCCTGACCTCCCTCGCGATGAACCTGGGCCTGGCCCGGCGCACCCTCAAGGACGTTCCGCCCGAGGTGATGCAGGTGATCGTGGAGGCGCACGAGGAGGCGCAGGCCGCCATCGACGAGCTGCGCGACCTGGTCCGCGGCCTGCACCCGGCCGTCCTGGAGGACCGCGGCCTGGACGCGGCGCTGTCCGGTATCGCCGCCCGCGCCCCGCTGCCGGTGCGCCTGGACGTCGAGCTGTCCGGGCAGATCGCGCCGACGGTCGAGGCGGTCGCCTACTTCACCGTCTCCGAGGCGCTCACCAACGTGGCCAAGCACGCCCGGGCCAAGCAGGTCGACGTGTCGGTGCGGACCACCGGCGACCGGCTGCGCCTGATCATCAGCGACGACGGCGTGGGCGGCGTGGACCCCTCGCGCGGCACCGGGCTCACCGGTCTGCGCAAGCGCGCGGCCTCGGTCGACGGCACGCTGTCCGTTCTCAGCCCCCTCGGGGGCCCCACCACCATCACCGTGGAGTTGCCGTGCGTGCTGTGATCGCCGAGGACTCGGTCCTGCTGAGGGTCGGCCTGGTCAAGGTCCTGGAGGCGGTGGGATACGAGGTGGTGGCCGCCGTCGGGGACGCCGAGGAACTGCTGGCCGCCGTCGAGGAGCACCGCCCGGGGGTGGTGGTCGCGGACGTACGGATGCCCCCGGGTTTCTCGGACGAGGGCGTCAAGGCGGCGATGGTGATCCGCCGGCAGTGGCCGGAGGTCGCCGTGCTGCTGCTCTCCCAGTACGTGGAGGAGCGCTACGCCGCGGACCTGCTGGCGACCAACACCAGCGGCGTCGGTTACCTGCTCAAGCAGCGGGTGGCCAACGTGGACGACTTCGTGGACGCGCTGCAGCGGGTCGCCGAGGGCGGCACCGCGCTGGACCCGGAGGTGGTGGCCCAGTTGCTGGTGCGCCGCCACCGGGATCCGCTGGAGAAGCTGACCCCGCGCGAGCGGGACGTGCTGGCGCTGATGGCGGAGGGCCGTTCCAACGCGGCCATCGCGGCCGCCCTGGTGGTCAGCGACAGCGCGGTGGCCAAGCACATCAACTCGATCTTCACCAAGCTGGACCTCCCCCCGGCCGACGACAGCCACCGGCGGGTGATGGCCGTGCTGCGGTTCCTGGAGGTCGGGTAGCCGTGGACGGGGCGAAGGCCTGGCGGGTCACCGGGACGCTCGCGGTCGTCCTGGTAATGCTCGTCGCGGGGGTGCAGACCTGGTCACTGGTGGTGCAGCAGCAGACCACCTCGACCAAGCCGTACGACGTGGTGGTCCACCGGGTCAGGCTGGAGACCGGCAGCGCCTCGGTCCGGCTGCGGGCGGGCCGGGAGAGGCACGTGGTGGTCCGCCAGCGGCTGGACTGGACGGTGCGCAAGCCCGTGGTGTCGACCACCTTCGACGACGACGGCGTCATGACCGTCGGGATGCACTGCCGGCAGGTGCAGCCGTTCGCGGATCTCGGCTGCGGTGCCGAGATCGAGCTGGAGGTGCCGGCCGCGACCGAGGTGACCGGGTCGGTGGGCTCCGGCTCGGTGGACGTGGAGGGCCTGAGCGGCAGCGTGCGGATGGAGCTGACCTCCGGCCAGCTGACGCTGACGGACACCTCCGGCGAGGTGTGGGCGCAGGCCACCTCCGGCCAGGTGCAGGGCACCAACCTGAGCGCGCCGCGGGTGACCGCGCGGACCACCTCGGGCTCGGTGGAGCTGTCCTTCGCCCGTCCCCCGCACGCCGTGGACGTCAGGGCGACCTCCGGCTCGGTGAACCTGACCCTGCCGAAGGGCAGCCGCTACGCCTTCTCCAGCAGCGTGGGCAGCGGCAGCGGCGGGATCGACCCGGTGCTGGCGGACTCGACCAGCCCGGACACCGTCCACGCCGAGGTCGACTCGGGCTCGATCATGATCGGCCCCTCCTCCTAGCACCGCGGCGGCCGGGGCGGTGGCCGCTCACCCGGGTGGGGGACAATGGAGAGTCCCGTCCCCCTATCCGAGGTCAGCCGCGCATGACAGCCACACCCGCACCCACCGCGCCCGCGACCGAGAGCGCGCCCGCGCCCGCGACCGAGTTCGCGCCGCTGGACATCGGCCCGATCCGGGTGTGGCCGCCCGTCGTGCTGGCGCCGATGGCCGGCATCACCAACGCCCCGTTCCGCACCCTGTGCCGTGAGCAGAGCGGCGGCAGGGGCTTGTACGTCTCGGAGATGATCACCACCCGGGCACTGGTCGAGCGCAACGCCAAGACCATGCAGCTGATCAAGTTCGACCCGAGTGAGAAGCCGCGCTCGATCCAGCTGTACGGGGTGGACCCGGTGACCGTCGGCAAGGCGGCCCGGATGATCGCGGACGAGGGCCTGGCCGACCACATCGACCTCAACTTCGGCTGCCCCGTCCCCAAGGTGACCCGCAAGGGCGGCGGCTCGGCGCTGCCGTACAAGCGCAACCTGCTGCGCGAGATCCTGCGCGAGGCCGTCGCCAACGCCGGCGATCTGCCGGTGACCATGAAGATGCGCAAGGGCATCGACGACGACCACCTCACCTACCTGGACGCCGGCCGGATCGGCGCCGAGGAGGGTGTGGCCGCGATCGCCCTGCACGGCCGGACCGCCGCCCAGCACTACGGCGGGACGGCCGACTGGTCGGCGATCGCCCGGCTGCGCGAGGCCGTCCCGGCGCACGTGCCGGTGCTGGGCAACGGGGACATCTGGTCGGCGGACGACGCGCTGCGGATGATGCGCGGGACCGGCTGCGACGGCGTCGTGGTGGGCCGCGGCTGCCTGGGCCGGCCGTGGCTGTTCAAGGACCTGGTGTCGATCTTCGAGGGAGACGTCGACTACGCCCGTCCCGACTTCGGCTACGTCGCCCGGGCGATGGTGCGCCACGCCCAGCTGCTCGGTGAGTGGCTGGGGGACGAGGCGCGCGGCGTGATCGACTTCCGCAAGCACGTCGCCTGGTACACCAAGGGCTTCTCGGTCGGCTCCGAGCTGCGGGTGAAGCTGGCGAACGCCTCCTCGCTGACCGAACTGGCGGAAACCCTCGCCCAGGTGGAGCAGACCCAGACCTGGCCGATCGGCGCGGACGGCCCGCGCGGGCGCACCAGCGGCAACGGCCGGGTGGTCCTGCCCGAGGGGTGGTTGGACGATCCGTACGACTGCGCCCGGCCGGGCGAGGATGCCGAATCGGACACCTCCGGCGGGTGATCTAGCCGATCCGGCGAAAACGGCCCCTTCGGGCCGCGGGTCACTCGACCCTTGCCCTCTTGTCCATTCTGGACAGGAGGGCTCCTTTTTGGCGCTCGGCCGTCACCCAGCGAGCATGTTTCCGGACACGGTGCGACGATTGGCGCAGGCGTTCCGCGTTCGAGCCGCGAGACGGGCTGGTGACGCTTGCCACATGCGCACGTGACTGACGGTCGGTCAGTGGACGAAATGGACAGGTGGAGCGTGAATCGCTTCCCGAAGCCGGTTCGCGGCGGATCGGCCGATCCGGTTGCAGGAAATCAAGCCGGGGCAACGCGGGCGACCCACGACCGCTACCCAGTGTCCGGATCGGGCGATCTTCCCGTTTCCTCGCCTTCAAGAGTTGAACACAGCCTCGCGTCAGGGGGACGATTTCACCAACAGAGGTGAACGCCTTTATGTGCTTTCGATCTAGCGGGTTACCCCTCGGTACCGGCCTCGTGTGGCCTATTCAGGGCAGAGAAGTGCCTTCGAAATGGGTATGTTCTCCGGCGTCAGGGCAACCGCGTACGAGGAGACCGACCCGTGCCGTCCCAGCAGAAGTTTGTTTACTCCTTCACCGAAGGAAACAAGGACCTCAAGGATCTTCTTGGCGGCAAGGGCGCGAACCTGGCCGAGATGACCAACCTGGGGCTCCCCGTGCCTCCCGGGTTCACCATCACCACCGAGGCCTGCAAGGTCTTCCTGGAGACGGGTAGCGAGCCGACCTCGCTGCACGAGGAGATCAGCGCCCACCTGGACGCCCTCGAGCAGCAGATGGGCAAGAAGCTCGGCCAGGCCGACAACCCGCTCCTGGTCTCCGTCCGCTCCGGCGCCAAGTTCTCGATGCCCGGCATGATGGACACCGTCCTCAACATCGGCCTCTCCGACGTCTCGGTGGCCGGCCTCGCCGCCCAGTCCGGCAACGAGCGCTTCGCCTGGGACTCCTACCGCCGCCTGGTCCAGATGTTCGGCAAGACCGTGCTGGGCGTCGACGGCGAGCTGTTCGAGGAGGCCCTCGACGGGGCCAAGCACGCCAAGGGCACCGCCAACGACCTGGACCTGGACGCTTCCGACCTCCGGGAACTGGTCGAGGTGTTCAAGGGCATCGTCGAGCGCGAGACCGGCCGGGCCTTCCCGCAGGACCCGCGCGAGCAGATGGACCTCGCCATCCACGCCGTCTTCCACTCCTGGAACGGCGACCGCGCCCGGCTGTACCGCCGCCAGGAGCGCATCCCGAACGACCTGGGCACCGCGGTCAACGTCTGCACCATGGTCTTCGGCAACCTCGGCGAGGACTCGGGCACCGGCGTCGCCTTCACCCGCGACCCCTCCACCGGCACCCAGGGCGTCTACGGCGACTACCTGTCCAACGCCCAGGGCGAGGACGTCGTCGCCGGCATCCGCAACACGCTGCAGCTGTCCGAGCTGGAGAAGCTCGACAAGAAGTCGTACGACGAGCTGATGGCGATCATGGAGACGCTCGAGAACCACTACCGCGACCTCTGCGACATCGAGTTCACCATCGAGCGCGGCAAGCTCTGGATGCTGCAGACCCGCGTGGGCAAGCGCACCGCCGCGGCCGCCTTCCGGATCGCCGTCCAGCTGGTCGACCAGGGCCTGATCGACCTGGACGAGGCCCTGATGCGCGTCACCGGCGGCCAGCTGGCGCAGCTGATGTTCCCGCGCTTCGCCCCGACCGCCGAGTCCAAGCAGATCGGCTGGGGCCTGGCCGCCTCGCCCGGCGCCGCGATCGGCAAGGTCGTCTTCGACTCCTACACCGCCGTCAAGTGGTCCCGCTCCGGCGAGAAGGTCATCCTGGTCCGCCGCGAGACCAACCCGGACGACCTGGACGGCATGATCGCCGCCGAGGGCATCCTCACCTCGCGCGGCGGCAAGACCTCGCACGCCGCCGTCGTCGCCCGCGGCATGGGCAAGACCTGTGTCTGCGGCGCGGAGGAGCTGGAGGTCGACACCAAGGGCCGCAAGTTCACCACCGCCGACGGCCTGGTGGTCCACGAGGGCGACATCGTCTCGATCGACGGCGCCAGCGGCAAGGTCTACCTCGGCGAGGTGCCCGTCCTGCCGTCCCCCGTGGTCGAGTACTTCGAGGGCACCCTGCACGCCGGCGCCGACGTCCAGGGCGGGCTGGTCCAGGCCGTCCACCGGCTGATGTCGCACGCCGACGGCCGCCGCCGCCTCGCGGTGCGCGCCAACGCCGACAACGCCGAGGACGGCTCGCGCGCCCGCCGCTACGGCGCCCAGGGCATCGGCCTGTGCCGCACCGAGCACATGTTCCTCGGTGAGGAGCGCCGCAAGGAGGTCGAGCACCTGATCCTCGCGGACAACGACAAGGACCGCGAGCTCGCCCTCTCCACCCTGCTGCCGCTGCAGAAGGGCGACTTCCTGGAGCTCTTCCAGGCGATGGACGGCCTGCCCGTCACCGTCCGCCTGCTCGACCCGCCGCTGCACGAGTTCCTGCCCGACATCACCGAGCTGTCGGTGCGCGTCGCCCTCGCCGAGGCCCGCAAGGACCCGAACGAGAACGACCTGCGCCTGCTCCAGGCGGTGCACAAGCTGCACGAGCAGAACCCGATGCTGGGCCTGCGCGGCGTGCGTCTCGGCCTGGTCATCCCCGGCCTGTTCGGCATGCAGGTCCGGGCCATCGCCGAGGCCGCCGCCGAGCGCAAGCTGGCCGGCGGGGACCCGCGCCCCGAGGTGATGATCCCGCTGGTCGGCACCGTCCAGGAGCTGGAGCTGGTCCGCGACGAGTGCGAGCGGGTGCTCGCCGAGGTCGCCCGGTCCACCGGCGTCAAGCTGGACATCAAGCTCGGCACCATGATCGAGCTGCCGCGCGCCGCGGTGACCGCCGGTCAGATCGCCGAGGCCGCCGAGTTCTTCTCCTTCGGCACCAACGACCTGACCCAGACGGTCTGGGGCTTCTCCCGGGACGACGTGGAGGCCTCGTTCTTCACCGCCTACCTGGAGAAGGGCATCTTCGGGGTCTCCCCGTTCGAGACCATCGACCGCGACGGCGTCGGCTCGCTCGTCAAGCACGCCGTCGAGGCCGGCCGGGCCACCCGCCCCGACCTCAAGCTCGGCGTCTGCGGCGAGCACGGCGGCGACCCGGACTCGGTCCACTTCTTCCACGAGGTGGGGCTGGACTACGTCTCCTGCTCCCCCTTCCGCATCCCGGTGGCGCGCCTGGAGGCAGGCCGCGCCGCCATCGAGTCGGCGGGCAGCGACTCGCGCTGAGAGGGTAGGCATCCCCTACTCACGCGCGGGTACGACTGACCGCTTCCCCTCCCGTCGGGAGGGCGTACACCGGAGCTCGGCGCAGGAGAACCGGCGTACGTGACACGGCCGGGGGGGGGGGGGCCCCCGCGGGGGGTCCCCCCCCGCCGGGCCGGGGGGGGGGGGGGGGGGGGGGGGGGGGACGCGCGGCGGGGGGCGGGGGCCGGCGCGGCCGGG
>NZ_JBIRJC010000002.1:191745-391420 GCF_044329365.1 Kitasatospora sp. NPDC017646
GGGCCGCCCCCCCCCCCCCCCCCCGGGCGCGGGGGGGGCCCCCCCCGGCCCCCCCCCCCCGCCCCCCCCCCCCCCCCCCCCCGCCGGGCCCCCCCCCCCCCCCCCCCCCCCCCCCCCCCCCGGCCGTACGTTCGTGTGGCGTCCGTCATGGGTGCGACACGGCTGTCCGGTCCCGGGCGCCTGCCAAGCTGGACCGCATGACCAGAAGCAAGAGCCCGCTCGTCCTCGTGGCCGTCCTGATCCTGGCCGTGCTCGCCGGGGTCGGGTACCTGCTCGCCGGCAAGGGCGGCAGCGGCCACCCCAGGGCTGCCGCGAGCTCCACCGCCGCCGCGGGCACCTCGGCCCCCAAGCCCTCGGCCCCCAAGCCGTCCCCGCCCGCCGGCGGCGCCTCCGCCCCGAGCGGCGCCTGGACGCCCGCCGACCCGGCGCTGGCCGACGTCTGCCGCACCAAGCTGCCCAGCCAGGCCCAGGACACCCTCTCCCTGATCGCCAAGAACGGCCCGTACCCGTACAACCGGGACGGCATCGTGTTCGAGAACCGCGAGAGCCGCCTGCCGAAGAAGGGCAACGGCTACTACCACGAGTTCACCGTCGTCACCCCGGGCTCCGACGACCGCGGCACCCGACGGGTCGTCACCGGCGTCTCCGGCGAGCAGTACTGGTCCCCGGACCACTACGCGACCTTCCAGGAGATCGACCCGCGCTGCTGAACCGGCAGTTGACGGAAAGTACTTTCCAGTTCGGAAAGTCGATGGCATGGTGGAGTCACCACCGCTTCGAGGGGGATGCCATGAGCGACTCGATTCCTGCCGACCTGCCCGCCGCCGAGGCGCTGCGACTGGCCGACCGGGCCGGCGCGGCCGCCCGGCGGCCGCGCCCCACACCCCGCTGGTACGGGCCGACCCTGGCGGCCGGCTTCGTCGTCTTCGGGATCGCGACCGGCCAGGCCGTCGCGGCCGGACAGGCCTGGCTGATCGGGATCCTCGGCGGCGCCTGGGGCGCACTGAGCGGCCTGATCGGGTGGGCCGGGATGCGCGGCGGCGGCGTCGTCCGGCGCGAGGCGCCGTCCGGGCTGGGCGGCCCGGTGCTGCTGACCGTCCTCTCCGTGCTGGCGGCGATGCTGAGCGCCATGGCGCTCGCCTGGTGGGCGGGTGGCGGTCCCGGGTGGATCGGGGCGGCGGGCGGGTCCGCCGGGGGAGCGGTCTTCCGGGTGGCGGACAACGCGCTCAACCGCCGAATCGAGCAGCTGCGGAAGGCCGGCGGCTGATGCCCGCCGCCCTCGACCCGCTGCTCCAGCACGCCACCCGGCTCACCGTGCTCGCCTTCCTCGGCGCCTGCCGGGAGGCGGAGTTCGCCGCCGTCCGGGAGCACTGCGAGGTCTCCGACTCCGTCCTCAGCAAGGCCGCCACCGCCTTGGAGGAGGCCGGGTACCTGGCGGTGAAGAAGGGCTACGTCGGCAAGCGCCCGCGCACCTGGCTCGCCGCCACCCGGGAGGGCCGCGCCGCGCTCGCCGCGCACCTCGCCGAACTCCAGCGACTGGTGGCCGCCGCCGAGGCGGCCGGGGCCCAGCACGCCTGAGGGGCCTGCGGGTTCACCGGGGCCGCCGCCAGCTGATCCGCCCGTGCGGGCCGTGGGGGCCGGTGGTGACCAGGGCGGTCAGCTCGTGCAGCACCGGCGCCGGGTCGCGCCGCAACTGGACCGGGGTGGTGCGCACCACCGGCAGGCCCGCGGCGGTGAGGCGGTTGGCACGGGCCAGGCCGCGTTCGTGGTCGGTCGGGCGCAGGTGGTAGGCGCGGGAGTCGATCTCCAGGGCCACGCGGGAGTGTGGCCAGTACGCGTCCGGCACGGCGAGGAACCGGCCGTCCAGGAACAGCACCGGGTTCCACAGCGGTTCCGGCAGGCCCGCGTGGGCGAGCACCTCGCGGGCCTCGCCCTCCACCACCGAGCGCACCCCGGCGGTCAGGTCCTCCACCACCCGGGCCACCTGCGGCAGGGCCAGCGCCCCCGGCCGGGCGAGCAACTGGTCGAGCAGCTCGCCGAGTTCGCAGTGCCGCCGCTGCACCGCCTCGGCGCACAGCGCCCGGAACCGGCGCTGCCCGGTCTCCTGCGGCGCCACGTCCGCCAGCGCCCGCGCGACCGTGGCGCTCCACAGCCCGTCGTCCCGCTGGAAGCCGCCCGGCATCGCCCCGGACGCCCGGTGCACCGGGACGAACTCCCGGTCCCCCAAACGGCGTTGGGTCGGGATCAGCACATCGACCTCGGCCAGGTCGGCCGGGTGCCCGGCGCTCGGCAATCCGGCCTCCGCCAGCACCGCGAAGCCGGTCAGCAGCACCTCCCCGGGCTGCGGCTGCCGTCCCTTCGGGCTCGCATACGCCAGGGCGGCCCTCGTCCTCTGATGCGACGTCAATCTTCCGCTCTTCAAGCAGACGACCCGCGGCAGCACCTGCTGCCAGGGCCCGCCCGGCCGCAGCCGGTGGGCGATCGTGCCGGAGGGCACACCGAGGCGGCGCAGCTGCGCCCGGGTGGCGATGTGCTGCTGGTCGGCGCCGAGCAGGACGACGGGGTCGAGCGGGTTCGCGCGGGTCATACCCGGGTGCTGCCCGCCCGGATCGGCGGTATGCGAAACATCCCTCGTCGGGGGCGGCCCGGAACGGAGGTTGACGGCACGGTGGTTGACGGAACGGCCGTCGACGGCTGAGCTTGGTCCCACATGATGACCGAACCCAACGGCCCGGCGCTCGACGCGCTCAACGGCCTCTCCGTCGGTGACGCCCTCGGCGCCCAGTTCTTCGTCCCGGAAACCGCCCGGGCCCACTTCACCACCCGTACCGACCCGCCCGGCCCCTGGCCGTGGACCGACGACACCGAGATGGCCTGCTCGGTGTACGCCGCCCAGCGCGAACGCGGCACCATCGACACCTTCGACCTCACCCACGCCTTCGCCCGCCGCCACGACTTCGACCGCGGCTACGGCCCGGCCGCCAACCGGATGCTCCGACTGGTCCGCGAGGGCGGCGACGCCAAGGCCCTGGCCGCCGGTCTCTTCGACGGCCAGGGCTCGTACGGCAACGGCGCCGCGATGCGGGTCGCTCCGCTGGGGGCGGCGTACGCGGACGACCCGTCCGCCGTGGTCGGGCCCGCCGCGGACACCGCCGTGATCACCCACACCCACCCGCAGGCGGTGGACGGGGCGATCGCGGTCGCGGTGGCGGCCGCGTACGCGGTCCGGGCCCGGACCGAGCCGATGACGCCGGAGGCCTTCCTGGAGGCGGTGGTCGAGCTCACTCCGTACGGCGCCCTGCGCGAGGCCCTCGCCGAAGCGATCCGGCTGGTCGACGAGCCGGACCTGCGGGCGGTCGCCCACGTACTCGGCAACGGCAGCCGGACCTCAGCAGTCGACACCGTCCCGTACGCGCTGTGGTGCGCCGCCCGACGGCTGACCGACTACCGGGCGGCCGTCCGGGAGGCGATCGCCGCCGGCGGTGACATGGACACTGTGGCCGCGATCACCGGGGGAGTGGTGGCCGCGTACACCGGCAGCCACGGCATCCCCGCGAGCTGGATGGCCGCCCGTGAACCGCTGCCCGACTGGGCGTTCCCCGAGCCCGGCAGCGTTCGGGCGGCTCCCGCGGACGACTCGTACCTGAAACCGCTGCGGCTGCCCCGCCCTTGCCCGGTGCCGGACCTCGTCTGGACCGAGGAGCAGTGGCAAGGGGTCAGGTCCGGGCGGATCCCCGGGGACATCGACGGACGGTGGGTGTTCTACACCGCCGAGGGCGTCCTGTACCTGCACCGCAGCTGGACCGGCTTCGAGATCTGGCGCGTGCGGGTCGCCCCGACCGAGGGCGGCGGCTGGCGGCCGGTGTCCGCGCTGGTCGAGGCGTACCCCAAGCACTACGCGGGTGAGCACGAGGTCCCCGAAGGCCTCCTTCGCGCGGTGGCCGGGGACCACGGCCTGCGGTGATCCCTCAGGCCGTGATCATCAGCTGCCCGGTGCCGCTGCCGCCTTGTCTAAGACACTCCTGGTTGATCGCCGGATCCGGGGCGCTCGGCGAGGTGGCGGCGGCGATCCGCAGCTCGATGATGTCCCGGACGGCGGGCCATTCGGAGTCCAGGATCGAGTAGAACGCCGTGGAGCGCACCACCCCGTCCAGCCCGCGCGAGTGCGCCCGGCGGACGCCCTCGGAGGTCGCGCCGAGCCGCTCGATGGCGGCCCGGGAACGCAGGTTGCGGGCGTCGGCGCGCAGCGAGATCCGCTGCACGCCCCAGGTTTCGAAGGCGTGCCGGAGCATCAGCAGCTTGGCCTCGGTGTTGATGCCGGTGCCCTGGGCGCGCGGCGAGAGCCAGGTGTTGCCGATCTCGGCGGCGTCCGGGACGGCCGTCGCCGGATCGCCGAACGGCACGCCGGGCGCGGGCGGCCACACCAGGGGGCCCTGCCAGTAGTCGAGTTCCAGGAACCGGGTGGAGCCGACCACCCGGCCGTCGGCGACGTTCACCGTCGCGAACGGCATCGACCGGCCCGCGGCCTGGTCGGCGAGCGCTCGCGCGACGTAGTCGCGAGCCGCTTCCAGGCCGTGCGGGACGGGGGTGAAGGCGTAGGTCGTACGGTCCTCGGCGCCGGCCTCGGCGATGGCCTCGGCATGGTGTGCGGCGAGGGGCTCCAGCCGCACGGTGCGGCCGGTGAGGGTGACAGGTGCTGGCACGGAACCCTCTGTCCTTCATCGGTCGTAGGGCGCGGTCCGCGCCGGGGTGCGGCACGGGCTGCGGTGGACTGTTCGCCCCGGCCCGGTTTCCGCCTCCGGGTACCCGTGCGCGCCGGAGGATTCCGGTCGGGCGGGGCGGGGGGCGGCGGCCCGGAACGGGCGGCGCGTGGTGCCGGAACGGACACGGGTCCTCGGACCGGTCCGGCGGGAAGAGCGAGGGGACAGTGTGCGTCCGCGAAATGGCCGAGGAGGAAACGAGTGCGCGAAGGGAAGCAGGCGGCCAGGTGAAGGCAAGATGCGTCGTGGGTGGCTGTCCGAGCACCGATCCGGGTCGTGGTCGACGGCGTTACGGACGACGTGACGACGACGCGACGATGCGAGGCAGCGAGAGGACGATACCCGCCAGAACGCGGTGCGTCACTTCGCGGCACGCGAATGGCGGCGCGGGTCACCACCGCGCGCCCGGGATCGGGCTGTTGAACACCCGTGACCAGGGGCTTTTCCTTCGGGTGCGATCATGGTCCGGAGCGGTCGGCGACGGCCTCCGGCCGCGTCGCCGGGCGGGTCGCCCGTCGAGCGGTTGGCCGGAACGGGAATTCCGGCGCGGCCCGGCACGCTGGAGAGGACGAGAAGCCGGTCGGATCGGGACGAGCAGAGAACGGGGATGGGTGCGCGGTGCGAGACTTCCAGGCGCTGTACGAGCTGGATGAGCGGGGCGTGGCCGCAGTGGCCGAGGCCAACGCGGAGCTGCGTGACACCGGCGCCGGCTTGGTGCTGCTCCACCACTTCGAGGGCTTCATGGACGCCGGCGAGGCCGGCGGCCAGGTGGTGGCCCACCTGCTGGAGACGGGTTCGCCGCAGGTGGTGGCCCGCTTCGACCACGACCGGCTGGTGGACTACCGGGCCCGCCGCCCCGCGATGGTCTTCGACCACGACCACTGGACGTCCTACGACCCGCCGGAGATCCTGCTCCAGCTGGTCCGCGACGCCGCCGGCGCCCCGTTCCTGCTGCTCACCGGCCCCGAGCCGGACGTCGAGTGGGAGCGTTTCGCGCGCGCCGTCCGCGAGCTGGTCGAGCGCTTCGAGGTCCGGCTCAGCCTGGACTTCCACGGCATCCCGATGGGTGTGCCGCACACCCGCCCGGTCGGCCTGACGCCGCACGGCAACCGGCTCGACCTCGCGCCGGGCTACCCCCAGTGGTTCGAGCAGGCGCAGGTCCCGGGCAGCGCCCAGGCGCTGCTGGAGTACCGGCTCGCCGAGGCCGGGCACGACGTGCTGGGCTTCGCCGTGCACGTCCCCCACTACGTGGCCCGTTCGGCCTACCCGGCCGCCGCCGTACTGATCCTGGAGGTGGTGCAGTCCGCCACCGGACTCGTCCTGCCCGGCACCCGGCTGCGCGAGCGGGTCGGCGAGGTGTACGCCGACATCGAGGAGCAGCTGGCCCAGGGGGACGGCGAGTTGCGCTCGGCGATCCGCGGCATGGAGGGCCAGTACGACGCGGTGGCGGGCGCCGAGGGCCGGGAGAGCCTGCTGGCCGAGCCGGCCGACCTGCCCTCGGCGGACGAGCTGGGGCGCCGCTTCGAGGAGTTCCTGGCCGAGCACGAGCGCGGCGCCGAGTAGCGGCCCGGGCCGGGCGGCTACGGAACGGAGCCCCGGCCCGGGAGTCATCGGCGCCGCCCGTACGTTGGACACGGCGGCGCCCGGGGGACGGGCCGCCGTAGGGAGCTGCCCGTGACTCGCGCCCCCGGGGGGATGCCATGCCGAGGACCACACGCCCGACCGTCGTCGTGACGGCCGGGCTCGCCGCCCTGCTGCTGGCCGGACTGGCCGGCTGCACCGGCGGGGGCGGTTCGGACGGTTCGGACCAGGGGTTCGCGGGGGCGCTTCCCGGCCGCGCCCCGGCCGGTGCCACCCCGACGCCGACCACCACCCCGCCCACCGGCCCGTACGTGGCGCTCGGCGACTCGTACACCGCCGGGCCGAAGATCGACCCCCAGGTCGGCGAGCCGGGCGGCTGCGGCCGCTCCGGCGCCAACTACCCCTCCCTCGTGGCGAAGGCGCTCGCCCTGGCGCCCGGGCAGTTCCGGGACGTCAGTTGCAGCGGCGCCCGCACCGGGGACCTGAAGGCCGTGCAGCAGACCGACGGCGGGCCCAACCCGGCCCAGCTGGACGCGCTGACCCCGGCCACCCGGCTGGTCACCCTGGGCATCGGCGGCAACGACGCGGGCTTCATGCAGGTCCTCACCGAGTGCGCCAAGGACACCCTGGTGGAGGCGGTGAAGGGCCTGGTCGACGAGGGCGGCTCGGCCGCTCCCTGCCGGGAGCACTACGCCTCCGGCGGCGCCGACCAGCTGCGGGCCCGGGTGGACGAGGCCGGCGGGAAGGTCGCCGACGTCCTCCAGGAGATCAGGCGCCGGTCCCCGCAGGCCCGGGTGTACGTGGTCGGCTACCCGGCGCTGCTCCCGGCCGACCCGGTGAGCTGCCAGCCGGTGCTGGGCACCACGATCGCGGCGGCGGACCTCGGCTTCCTCACCGAGAAGGAGCAGCAGCTCAACGGGATGCTCAGGCAGCGGGCGGCGGCCGCCGGGGCGGTGTTCGTGGACACCGCCGGGCCCTCGGCCGGGCACGACATGTGCGCGGGGGAGGGCGCCCGCTGGATCGAGCCGCCCTTCCCGGCCCACGGGCTCACCCCGGTTCACCCCAACGCCAAGGGGGAGGAGGGGGTGGCCGGCGTCGTGCTGAAGGCCGTCCGGGGCTGACCGGGCGGGTCCGGAACGGGGCCGTCCGAGTACGAGCGATTCGCGGGGGCGGACACCGGCGCGCCTCCCGCGGTTCACGCCCCGGTGCGCACCCCTTCGTGCGCGGTACACCCCGCGTGTCGGGGGTGCGGCGTACCGTGAGACGCATATGGATGACACCACGCACCGCCTCGCCGCCCCGATCCCGTACGACCACGCCGCCGAGGCCCGCTGGGTCCCCGAACCGGACAAGCGCCCCGGCCGCACCGCGTTCCAGCGCGACCGCGCCCGGGTGCTGCACTCCGCCGCGCTGCGCCGCCTGGCCGGCACCACCCAGGTGGTCGCCCCGATGCGCAGCGACTTCCCGCGCACCCGGCTCACCCACTCGCTCGAATGCGCCCAGGTCGGACGGGAGTTGGGCGCGGCCCTGGGCTGCGACCCGGACCTGGTGGAGACCGGCTGCCTGGCCCACGACATCGGCCACCCGCCGTTCGGCCACACCGGCGAGGAGGCCCTCGACCAGGCCGCCGAGGCCTGCGGCGGTTTCGAGGGCAACGCCCAGTCGCTGCGCATCCTGACCCGGCTCGAACCCAAGCGCTTCGCGCCCCAGGACGACCAGCCCGCCGCCCGGCTCGCCCCCTGGCCCGGCCGCAGCGTCGGCCTCAACCTGACCAGGGCCGCCCTGGACGCCGCCACCAAGTACCCGTGGACCAAGGGTGCCCACCCCGTCGACCCGGCCTCGCCCAAGTACGGCGTCTACGCCGACGACCTGCCGGTCTTCCGCTGGCTGCGGGCAGGCTCCCCGGCCGGGCGCAAGTGCTTCGAGGCCACCGTCATGGACTGGTCCGACGACGTGGCCTACTCCACCCACGACGTCGAGGACGGCCTCCAGGCCGGCCACATCGACCCGGCCGCGCTGCGTGCCCCCAGCGAGCGCGCCGAACTGTTCAAGGTCGCCGAGCGCTACGCCCCGGACGCCGAGCCGGAGGAGCTGGCCGCCGCACTGGACCGGCTGCTCGCCCAGGACTGGTGGCCGCGGAGCTACGACGGCACGGCGCGCGCCCGGGCCGGGCTCAAGGACCTCACCAGCCAGCTGATCGGCCGCTTCTGCCTGGCCGCCGAGCAGGCCACCCGGGTCCGCTACGGCCCCGGCCGGCTCACCCGCTACGCCGCCGAGCTGGTGGTGCCGAGGGACGTCCGGCTGGAGTGCGCGGTGCTCAAGGCCGTCGCCGTCCGCTTCGTCATGATGCGCGACGAGCAGGCCCAGCTGCGGGCCCGCCAGCGGATCGTGATCGCCGAGCTGGCGTACGTCCTGACCCAGCGCGCCCCCGAGGGGCTGGACCCGGTGTTCGCCGCGATGTACCACGAGGCCGAGGACGACCGCGCCGCCCTCCGCACGGTCGTCGACCAGATCGCCACCCTCACGGACGCCTCGGCCCTCGCCCTGCACGCCAAACTGGTCGGCGCCGCCTGGGCGTAGCCGCCCCGGCGGGGGAGACCGAGGTCACCTCCGAGGGGCGGGTCGGCGGTGGCCCGGCGCGGCCGGAAACCCCGGCCGTCCCAGTAGACTTCCGGGGTGGCCGGGCGGATCAGGGACGAAGACGTACAGGCGGTGCGCAGCGCACTGCCGATCGACGCGGTGGTCGGCGACTACGTACAGCTGACCAACGGTGGCGGCGGCGAGTACAAGGGCGTGTGCCCCTTCCACGACGAGAAGTCGGCCTCCTTCTACGTCAACCCCGCCAAGGGCGTCTTCCACTGCTTCGGCTGTCAGGAGAACGGCGACACCATCGCCTTCCTGATGAAGATCGAGCACTTCACCTTCGCCGAGGCCGTCGAGCGGATGGCCGCCCAGGCCGGCATCACCCTGCGCTATGAGGAGGGCGGCTACAGCCCCCGCCACCAGCAGGGCGAGCGCACCCGTCTGGTCGAGGCGCACAAGGTGGCGGCGGCCTGGTACCAGGAGCAGCTGGCCTCGCCGGAGGCTGAGATCGGCCGCCGCTTCCTGGCGGAGCGCGGGTTCGCCGAGGAGGCCGCCAAGGCCTTCGGCGTCGGCTACGCCCCCGCGGGGTGGGAGCACCTGGTCCGCTTCCTGCGCGGCAAGGGCTTCACCGACAAGGAGATCCTCCAGGGCGGCCTGGCGTCGCAGGGCCAGCGCGGCGGCCTGATCGACCGCTTCCGGGGCCGTCTGGTGTGGCCGATCCGGGACATCGCGGGCGAGGTGGTCGGCTTCGGCGCCCGCCGGCTGCGCGAGGACGACAACGGCCCGAAGTACCTGAACACCCCCGAGACGCCGATCTACAAGAAGTCCCACGTGCTGTACGGCATCGACCTGGCGAAGAAGGAGATCGCCAAGTCGGGCCGCGCGGTGGTGGTCGAGGGCTACACCGACGTGATGGCCTGCCACCTGGCCGGGGTCACCTCGGCGGTGGCCACCTGCGGCACCGCCTTCGCCGAGGACCACATCAAGATCATCCGCCGGCTGCTGATGGACACCTCGCAGTACCGGGGCGAGACGGTCTTCACCTTCGACGGCGACGCGGCCGGCCAGAAGGCCGCCCTGCGCGCCTTCGAGGACGACCAGAAGTTCGCCGCCAAGACCTCCATCGCGGTCAGCCCGGGCGGCATGGACCCCTGCGAGCTGCGCCTGGCCCAGGGCGACGAGGCGGTCCGGCAGCTGATCGACCACCCGGTCCCGCTGTTCGAGTTCGCGCTGAACACGGCGGTGTCGAAGCACCGGGTCGAGACGCCGGAGGGGCAGGCCGCCGCCATGGAGGAGGCGGCCCTGATCGTCGCCAAGATCAAGGACCCGTCGATCCGGCACGGCTACGCGATCCGTCTGGCCGGCATGCTCGGCGTCAACCCCGGCGACGAGCAGTTCGTGGTCCGCCGGATCGCGCAGCTGGCCCGCTGGGAGCGGGAGAAGCAGCAGAACCCCCGCGCCAACGGCCAGCAGCGGCGCACCGAGCAGCCCGTCACGGCACCCCGCCCCGCCCGGCCCGCCTTCCGGCTCGACCCGCGCGACCCGGCCCAGTTCGTCGAGCGCGAGCTGCTCAAGCTGGCGCTCCAGCACCCGGACCTGGTCAGCCCGGCCTTCGACCACTACGGCGACGAGGAGTTCCCGACCCCGCCGTACACCGCCGTCCGGCAGGCCATCGCCAAGGCCGGCGGCGCCGCGTACGGGGCGACCCTGCCCGACTTCACCAGTGCGGTGCGCGAGGCGGCCCCGGACGACCAGGTGCGCTCGCTGGTGACCGAGCTGACCGTCGAGCCGGTGCGCTCGCTCCGCAAGGCGGACGCGGTCTACGCGGGCGAGTTCCTGGTGAAGCTGCGCCTCCTGGCCGTCGACCGCCGGATCGCCGAGGTCCGCGGCTACCTCCAGCGGCTCGGCCACCGGGCCGACGCCGAGCAGCTGCACGCGGTGCAGACCGAGCTGTGGCAGCTCCAGCAGTACGGGCAGCAGCTCCGCAGCCGGGGCGCGGCGGCGCTGTAGCCGCGGTGGGGCCTGTGAGCCCTGGAAGTCCTGCGCAGAAAGTCGGCGCACGAGTCTCGGCCACGGAGCGTGGCGTACCCCACACTGGAGGGCGTCCCACCTCCGTACAGCGCGGGTCCGCCAGAGTCGCGCCCGCCCCGAGGGGATGTCCGTGGACCGAGGCCCTGCCGCAGCGACCACCGCCACCAGACGAACCGACCCCGCCGCGCCGCCGGCCGGGGAGCAGGAGACGGACCACGGCCGGGCCGGGTCCGCGCCCCCGGACGGCGCGCGGATCCCCGCCCAGGAGCTGCCGGAGGGCCACCCCGACCGTCCGGACCCGGGGGCCGGCCCGGAGGCCGGTGACGGCGGTGACGGACCGCCCGAGCCCTCCGAGGGCGGCGGCCCGGCCGCCGACCTGCTGCGCCAGTACCTGCGTGAAATCGGCCGGATCCGGCTCCTCACCGCCGCCGAGGAGGTCGAGTTGGCCACCCGGATCGAGGCCGGCCTGTTCGCCGAGGAACGGCTCGACGGCGATCCGCCGCCGCCCGACCCGCTGGCCCGCGAGCTGGACACCCTGGTGGTCCTCGGCCGGATCGCCAAGCGCCGTCTGATCGAGGCGAACCTGCGGCTGGTGGTGTCCGTCGCCAAGCGCTACGTCGGCCGCGGGCTGACGCTGCTGGACCTGATCCAGGAGGGCAACCTCGGCCTGATCCGGGCGGTGGAGAAGTTCGACTACGCCCGCGGCTACAAGTTCTCGACCTATGCGACCTGGTGGATCCGGCAGGCGATGAGCCGGGCGCTGGCCGACCAGGCCCGGACGATCCGGGTGCCGGTGCACGTGGTCGAGCTGATCAACCGGGTGGTCCGGGTGCAGCGCGTCCTGCTCCAGGAACGCGGCCTGGAACCGACCCCGGCCGACATCGCCACCGCCCTGGAACTCACCGAGGTGCGGGTGCGCGAACTGCTCCGGCTGGCCCAGGAGCCGATCTCGCTGCACACCCCGGTCGGCGAGGAGGACGACATCGCGCTCGGCGACCTGATCGAGGACGCCGACGCCGCCTCGCCCGTCGAGTCCGCGACCTTCCTGCTGCTGCGCCAGCACCTGGACGCGGTGCTGGCCACCCTGGGCGAGCGGGAGCGCCAGGTCGTCCAGCTCCGCTACGGGCTGGACGACGGCCGCCCGCGCACCCTGGAGGAGATCGGCGCGGTGTTCGGCGTGACCAGGGAGCGGATCCGCCAGATCGAGTCCAAGACGCTGGTCAAGCTCCGCGACCACGCCCACTCCGCGCAGCTGCGCGGCTACCTCGACTAGGGCCTGTCCGGCGTCGCGCGCCCGGCGGGACCCGCCGGACAGGCCCTGGCGGACGGGCCTAGGGAGCGGACGGGCTGGGCGACGGCAGGTCGGTGGGCGGCGCCTGCGACGGCGGGGCGGAGTCGCTGGGCGTCGCCGCCGCGGACCCGGCGCCCGGGGGCGGGGAGGCGGGGCCGATCGGGATCGGGGTGGAGGCCACCACCGAGGCCAGGTCGGTGACGGTCGAGGTGCAGTCGTGCCCGGCGGGCTGGAAGCCGCAGACCTGGAAGCCGATCGACGGGTCGGCGGCGTTCAGCATCGCCGAGTAGTTGTCGTACCCCCAGTGGATCAGCGCGGTCTCGCTGTCCCCGGCGCTGTCGGTGATCACCGCGTAGTCCTTGGGCTCGCCCTCGGTGATCGCCGCCCAGGCGGCCTGGCAGGCCCGGCTGTACCGGAGGTACACGACGACCTTGCCGATCACCTGGGTCTGGAGGGTCCGGGCGTCCTTGCCGCAGCCGGTGGTCTTGGGGTCCTTGTGGGCGCAGCCGACGGCCCGGCACGGGGGGTCGGAGGGCGCGGGCCTGGCGGTGGCCGGGGCGGTCGGGGCCGGCGTGTCGGCCGCCGAGGCCTGGTCGTCGTGCCGGCTGACCCGCAGGCCGGCCAGCACCAGCAGCAGCGCCAGCAGCACCGCGCCGCAGACCAGCGCCACCGGGCGCCGCCACCACGCGACGGCGGGCTCGGCCGGGACGGGCTCGGGGGTCTCCTCGGTCGCCGGCGACGGCCCCTCGGGTCCCGCCCCGTCGGCGGGCTCCGCCGCCGCCCCGGCCGCCGGCTCCTCGTCGGCGGGCCCGGCCGACGACTCCTCGGCGGCCGGCTCCGTCGCCTGCCGCCACAGCCTCCGCAGTGCCGCGGCGTCGCAGTCCACCGCCCCGATCAGCGTCTCCAGCGCCTGTTCGGTGACCACCCGTTTGCCGTTCAGCCAGCGCTCCCAGGAGGCGCGGCTGTAGTGGGTGCGGCCGGCCAGCTCGGACAGCGAGAGTCCTGCGGCGTCCTTGATCCTCCGGAGCTCCTCCGCCAGCAGCCGGGCGGGCTCGGACAGCCCCTCGGGCAGGTCCTTCCACGCGGAAGCCAATGCGACCCTCCATGACTCGCGAGACGGGACAACGGTGGACGGGACGGGAGGGTGCGCGCGCCCGGTCCGGCCGTTCGGTGTCTCTCCCCTTCTCCAACCTCAGCGGCCTGCCGTCCCAAACTCCAGGTCATGGCGTTGAGACGGACGGAAGTGTCTCACAACCCCCCGCATCGTCGAACAGTCACGTGTTGGTGGTGCAGAGTTCTCCTCGCCGGTGCGTTCCGCCGCCCCGGCCGCTTCGTTCGGGCCCGGCCGGTCGGCCGGTACGGCCCGACACGGGGTCCCGGACACCCCCACCGGGGGGGGGGGGGGGGGGGGGGGGGGGGGGGGGGGGCGCGCCCCGCCCCCCCCCCCCCCCGGCGGGGGGGGGGGGGGGGGGGCGCCCCCCCCCCCCGACCGGGACCATCCGGCGGGAGGGCGCTTCCCCTGCGCCCTCCCGCCGCGGCTTTCCAGCCGCCCCCTCAGTGGTGGAAGCCCTCGCTGGCCGGCACCCCCAGCTCCTTGAGCGGGACGGGCTGGCGCCGCAGCTCCGGCAGCAGCCGGTGGAGGTCGCCCAGCAGCAGGTCGGCGAGGTCCCGGGAGAAGCCGTTGCGGCAGACCACCCGGAGCACCGACAGATCCTCCCGGTCCGGCGGGAAGGTGTAGGCGGGCACCTGCCAGCCGCGCTCGCGCAGCCGCCGCGAGACGTCGAACACGTCGAAGTTCACGTCCTCGGTGGTGGTGAAGGCGAACACCGGGAGCTGGTCGCCGCGGGTCAGCAGCCGGAAGCAGTCCAGCTTCCCGATCTCCCCGGCCAGGTAGGTGGCGACTTCCCGGCAGGCGCCCTGGACGGCCTCGAAGCCGGCCCGGCCGAGTCGCAGGAAGACGTAGTACTGCGCCGCGACCTGCGCGCCGGGCCGGGAGAAGTTGAGCGCGAAGGTCGGCATCTCGCCGCCCAGGTAGTTGACCCGGAAGACCAGTTCCTCGGGCAGCGCCTCCTGGTCCCGCCACAGCGCCCAGCCGACGCCGGGGTAGACCAGTCCGTACTTGTGGCCGGAGGTGTTGATCGACTGCACCCGGGGGAGCCGGAAGTCCCAGGCCAGGTCGGGATCGAGGAACGGCGCCACCATGCCGCCGGAGGCGCCGTCCACGTGCACCGGGACGTCCAGGCCGGTGCGCTCCTGGAGCTCGTCCAGGGCCGCGCAGATCTCCGCGATCGGCTCGTACGACCCGTCGAAGGTCGAACCGAGGATGCCGACCACGCCGATGGTGTCCTCGTCGCACAGCGCGGCCGCCTGCTCGGCGCCGAGGTGGAAGCGCTCGCCCTCCATCGGCGCGGTGCGGGCCTCGACCTCCCAGAAGTTGCAGAACTTGTCCCAGCACACCTGCACGTTGACGCCCATCACCAGGTTGGGCCTGGCTCCGGCCGCGTAGCGCTCGGGGTTGCGGCGCATCCAGCGGCGCTTGAGCGCCATGCCGGCCAGCATGCAGGCCTCGCTGGAGCCGGTGGTGGAGCAGCCGACCGTGGTGTCCGGGTCGGGGGCGTGCCAGAGGTCGGCGAGGATGGCCACGCAGCGCCGCTCCAGTTCGGCGGTCTGCGGGTACTCGTCCTTGTCGATCATGTTCTTGTCCAGGCACTCGGTCATCAGCCGGGTGGCCTGCACCTCCATCGAGGTGGTGACGAAGGTCGCCAGGTTGAGCTTGGCGCTGCCGTCCAGCATCAGCTCGTCGTGGATCAGCTGGTACGCGGTGTCGGCGGCGACCGCGCCCTCGCCGAGCCGGTGCACCGGCGGGGCGAGCTCCATCGAGCCCAGCGGATCGGTGATGCCGACGAAAGGGTTGACGTTGAGCCGGCGGTCGCTGCCGGTTCCCTTGTGCAGGGCCATGGGATCCTGCCGTCCTTCGCTCGGTGGCCGTGTCCCGATCCACGCTGCCACCGGGCGCCGGGTGACGCATCTTCATCGGCCGACTCCGGCCGGGGCCGTCGTCGACGGCGCAACGGCCGGCGGTCCGCTACGCGGAGGCCGCCTCCGGGTGGACCTGGTCCCGGGCGGCGCGGTACTGCTGGCGCACCGCCGAACCGATCGCGAGGTCCTGCTCACCCCCGGGCTCGACCGTCTCGGCCTCCGGCAGCTCCCACTCCGGCGGTTCGGCGGTGCCGGCCAGCGCCCAGGCGGCCTGCCGGGCGGCGCCGCGGGCGGCGTGGGCGCCCGGCGGGGGCACCACGACCGGGACGCCGAACAGCATCGGGGCGGTGTGCCGTACGACCGGCAGCCGGCCGGCCGCGCCGAGCAGGAACACCCGCTTGATCTCGACGCCCTGGGCGCGCAGCACGTCCAGCGCGTCGGCGATGTTGCACAGCATGCCCTCCACGGCGGCCCGCGCCAGGTGTTGGGGGGTCATCGCCCCGACCCGCAGGCCGGTCAGGGTGCCGGCGGCGTGCGGCAGGGCGGGGGTGCGCTCGCCGTCCAGGTAGGGGAGCAGCACCAGGCCGTAGGCCCCGGGGGAGGAGTGCAGGGCGAGGTCGCTCAGCCCGTCGAGGTCCACGCCGAGCATGGCGGCGGTGGAGCGCAGCACCTGGGCGGCGTTGAGGGTGGCGACCATCGGCAGGTGGCGGCCGCTCGCGTCGGCGAAGGAGGAGACCAGGCCGGTGGCGTCCACCACGGCCTTCTCGTGCACGGCGAAGATCGTCCCGGCGCTGCCGAGCGAGACCACCGCGTCGCCCGGGCCGAGGCCCAGGCCCAGTGCGGCGGCCATGTTGTCGCCGGTGCCGGCCGAGATCAGCAGGCCCTCGGGGGTGTGCCCGGCGGGTTCGGCGGGGCCGAGCACGTCCGGCAGCCTGAGTGCGTGGCCGAGCGCCAGCTCGACCAGGTCCTGCCGGTACTCGCCGCTGATGGGGGACCAGTAGCCGGTGCCGGAGGCGTCGCCGCGGTCCGTGGTGCGGCGCTTGGGGTGGCCGAGCAACTGCCAGACCAGCCAGTCGTGCGGCAGCAGCACCTCGGCGACCCGGCGGGCGTTGGCCGGCTCGAACTCGGCCAGCCAGCGCAGCTTGGCGATGGTGTACATGGGGCTGGGCACCGCGCCGATCGCGGCGGTCCAGGCGGCCGGTCCGCCGAGGGCGTCCAGCAGTTTGGCGGCGGCGCCGCTGGAGCGCGGGTCGTTCCACAGGATCGCGGGCCGGACCAGCACCCCGCCCGCGTCCAGGCCGATCATGCCGTGCTGCTGGGCGCTGACGCCGATCGCCCGGACGCCCTCCAGCAGGCCGCCGGCCGCGGCGTCGCCGAGCGAGTGCAGCCAGACCTGCGGGTCGGTCTCGCCGGGGCGCAGGTCCTGGTCCTCGGGGACGGGGTGCGGCGCCTTGCCGGAGCGAAGGACGGTGCCGGTGTCGGTGTCGCACGCGACGATCCGGGTGCGGTTGGTCGAACTGTCTATCCCCGCGACGATGGCCATGCCGAGATCATGCCTCAGCCCGGCCCGGTACGCGTCCGGGCCGGGCGAGCCGTTGCCGGTTCGGGACCCCTGGTTGGGGCCCCCTTTGCCCGGGGTCCGTCTGCGGACCCCGGATCACCGCGCCGTCACGGCCGGAAGGTACCCCAGCCGTCGTCCTCCGACCGGGACCGGCTGAAGTACGGCACCCGGTCGGTGACCGCGTTCGGCAGTCGGTCCCCGACCCGGTCCGCGACGGCGCCGGCCGCCTTCCCGGCCACCGCGCCGGCCTGATGCCGTGCCCGGTCGGCCGCGCCCTGGACCGCGGGGTTCTGGGCGATCTGCCGGGTGACCTTGGTGATCTGCTCGTAGCGCTGGCGCCCGGCCCGCGAGCCGAGGACGTAGCCGGCCGCGAAACCCACGGCCAACGACAGCTTCCACATGATCGAACCCACCCTCTCCTGGCGGCTTTCTGCCGCATTGCCCTACCCGTTCTCGGGACGGCGAACCGTCCGTGCCCCCAGCATCCCCGGGTGTCGTCGGGGGCGCGCGCGGGGCACGCCGGACCGGCGGTCCGGGGCGGGCCGGGAAAGCGATTGGCGGACCACCCCCCCGAGTGCGCTAATGTATGTCCCGCAGCGAGCGCCGAGGAGCCCGGGAGACGGGAGCCGAGGCGGAAGTCGATCCCCCATAGCTCAATTGGCAGAGCAGCCGACTGTTAATCGGCAGGTTATTGGTTCGAGTCCAATTGGGGGAGCTCAGGAGGAGCGCTCTTCGGGAGCCCACTTCCTGTGCGTGGTACGGAAGTCCAGTACCGCGATCCCGCATAGCTCAATTGGCAGAGCAGCCGGCTGTTAACCGGCAGGTTATTGGTTCGAGTCCAATTGCGGGAGCTGCGCCGGGTCCGCCCGGTGACTGCTCAGAGCGAAGGCCCCTCGGACGACCGGGGGGCCTTCGTGTTGCCCGGGCCGGTGTCGCGTGCGTCACCCCCGGGCGCGTTGCCCCGGGGCCCGCGTCGATCAGGTGGTCGCCTTCCGGTAGAGGTCGGAGACCCGCTGGTCGAAGGCGACGCTGTACGAGGTGCCCGGGGTCTCCCCGCCCTCCTGGTAGCCGCCGATCACGCCGACCACCGCGCCGTCGCCGGTCACCCACGGGCTGCCGCTGGTGCCGTCGGTGTAGCCGCCGCAGTCGAAGCGCTCCTGGGTGGAGCTCTGCCTGCTGGTGCGGACCGAGCAGGTGATCGGTTCGTCGCTCACGTTGGGGTAGCCGGTCACCGAGACCGCCAGCCCGACGCCCCGGCCGGTGCCGAGCGGATTGCCGCCGACCGCGTCCTCGACCTGCCGGCCGTCGGCCGGGCGCACCGTGACGAAGGCCACGTCGTAGTCGGGGTCGTCGCCCGAGGCCCAGCGCGGGTCGACGGTGATCGACTCGACCTGCCAACTCCCGTACGGGGCGTACCCGTTGCGGTATCCGGGGGTGAACACCAGGCCGTCCAGCACGCCGACCCGCTGGTTCTGGACGCAGTGCGCGGCGGTGACCAGCAGATTGCGTCCGGGGCTGTGCACCACGCTCGCGGTGCAGGTCCGGGAGCCCTGGGGGCTGTGGATGGACAGGGTGCCGATCCGGTCGCGGACCGGGTTCTGCTGGGCGACCTCGGCGTTCGGCGAGGGATCCGCCCCGGCGCCGCACGCGGTGCCGGAGGCCAGCAGCAGGGCGGCCAGCGCGGTCGCTCCGGCCGCGCGCGGGGCCGGCACCGGGCGGGGGGCCATCGGCGCTCCGTCTCGTTCCTCGGGGCGGGCATCCGGGCCGTGCGTTCCGCCGTTCGTGAGGAAGATCTACCAGGCCGTGCCCGGCGGCGCCACTGCCGGGGTCCGGAGACGGGCCGGGGCGCCTTCAGCCGGTGGCCCGGTCGTACAGGGCCTGGACCCGGTCGCCGAAGTAGCTGCTGTACGAGGTGTCCGGGCTGTTGCCACCCTCCTGGTAGCCGCCGATCACGCCGACCACGGTGCCGGTCCTGGTGGCGGGGTCGAAGTCGGTGACCCACGGGCTGCCGCTGGTGCCGCCGGTGTAGTCGGGGCAGTCGATCCGCAGCTGGCTGGCGCTCTGCTCGGAGGTGGTGTTGGCGCAGGTGATCGGGACGTCGCTGCTGCCCGGGTAGCCGGTGACCCGCACCGGGACGTGGTAACCGCGGTTGATGCCCAGCTTGTTGGCGCCGAGCACCTGCTGCACCTGCTGCCCGTTCTGGGCCTGGACGACCGCGAAGGCGACGTCCACGTCCGGGTCGGCGTGGTCCTTCCAGCCGTCGTCCACGGTGACGGCCAGCAGCGGCCACACGCCGCTCGGGGTGTCGCCGTTGCGGTAGCCGGGGACGAAGACCAGGTCGCTGCGCTGACCGATCTTCGGGTCCCAGACGCAGTGGGCGGCGGTGACGACGAGGTTGAGGCCGGCGCTGTCCACGACGCTGGCGGTGCAGAAGTGGTCGCCGGCCGCGTTGCGGGTGAACACCGCGCCGACCAGGCCGTTGAGCACGGTGGGCTTGGCGGTGCGGGTGACCCCGGTGTGCCTGGCGGCCGCGCCCCTGAGGCGCTGCTTGGTCCAGCCGTGGCTGTTGGCGGTGCCGGTCGGCGGTGCCGAGGTGACCGTCGGGGCGATGCTGCCGGGCCGCGTCGCGGTGGTGCAGCCCGCCGTCGCGAGCGCCAGCACCAGGGCCCCGGCCGCCGCTCGCGTCCCACGCATCGTCATCAGCCCAGGCTGCCCTGTCGCGGCCCTCGGCCGCCACCCGGGGGCCGCCTCCAGGAGCGGCGCGTGCAGCCGGACCCCAGGTACGCCCCCGGCGCGCACCACGGGTGATCGACCGGCTATGCTGCCCGGGACGGCCTCGCGGGGCCGTCTGCTGCTGCCGTGGCCGGGAACCGGCGCGCGCGGCGAACCGGGGCGGTAGCTCAGCCGGTTAGAGCAGGGGACTCATAATCCCTTGGTCGTGGGTTCGAGTCCCACCCGCCCCACCTCTGCGACGCGTGACGAGTGTCGTACGACCGTCCCGGACGGCTCCTGAGCTGGAGCTTCACCGCCCGTGACGACGGAAGTCTAGAACCCGGCCGGCTTCTCCCGGTCCGTGGCGCGCCGGAATTCACCCGCCCGTAGGCATACGGCCCCGGAGCCGTCTGGCGGCCGCCTCCCGCCCCGTGGGCCCCCTGTGTACCGGTCACATGCCGACCCCTGGCGCTCTGCGCGAAAAAAGTGATATCACTTTGACAGCTCAAGCGGACACTCGCACTGGGGGACGGTCTCATGACCACACCGCGTTTCGCCGTCGAGGACGGCCCTGCCATCGACCTTCCGGCCCCGAAGATCACCGAACGGGTCATCACCGGCGCCGCCGGCCTGCCCGTGCTCGGGGGCGCGCTGCTCGGCGTGCTCGCCGGGTTCGGCGCCCTGATCGCCGGAGGGGCCCAGCTCAGCGGCGGCAGCAAGGGGGCGGGGATCCCGCTGGTGGTCGTCGGACCGCTGGTGGCGCTCGGCTCGTTGCTGCTGCTGTGCGGGCTGACGGTCGTATCGCCCGGCCAGGCCCGGGTGGTCCAGCTGCTCGGCCGCTACCGCGGCACCATCCGCGCCGCCGGTCTGACCTGGGTGAACCCGTTCACCAGCCGGCGCCGGATCTCCACCCGGATCCGCAACCACGAGACCGAGACCACCAAGGTCAACGACGCGGACGGCAACCCGATCGAGATGGCCGCCGTGGTGGTCTGGCAGGTCGAGGACACCGCGATGGCGGTGTTCGAGGTGGACGACTACGTCGACTTCGTCGCCATCCAGACCGAGACGGCCGTCCGGCACATCGCCACCAGCTACCCGTACGACGCCCACCACGAGGGGCAGTTGTCGCTGCGCGACGGCGCGGACGAGATCGCCCGCAAGCTCTCCGCCGAGATCGCCGCCCGGGTCGCCTCGGCCGGTGTGCGGGTCATCGAGTCCCGGATCACCCGGCTCGCCTACGCGCCCGAGGTCGCCCAGGTGATGCTCCAGCGGCAGCAGGCCGGGGCTGTGGTGGCCGCCCGGCGGCTGATCGTCGAGGGCGCCGTCGGTATGGTCGAGGAGGCGCTGGACCGGCTCGCCGAGCGGGACGTGGTGGAGTTGGACGAGGAGCGCAAGGCCGCCATGGTGAGCAACCTCCTGGTGGTGCTCTGCGGCGACCGGGGCACCCAGCCCGTCGTGAACACGGGTTCCCTCTACCAGTAAGGGCGTGGCATTGGCGACGGAACGGAAGAAGCTCCTGCTGCGACTGGACCCTTCAGTTCACGACGCGCTGGCCAGGTGGGCCTCGGACGAACTGCGCAGCACCAACGCGCAGATCGAGTTCGTGCTCCGACGCGCCCTCACCGACGCCGGACGTATGCCCAGTGGTGCGGCCGGGCTTCCCCGGCGCGGCCGACCGCCCAAGGACGGCCCGGAGAGCGGCGGTTCCGGAGGGGACTGACCGCAGTCGCCGGGCCCGTCCACCAGATCTGCCGGATCGCCAAATCCTTCGGAGACCGAGATGGACCTGCCCGTCAATCTGCCCGAGAAGCTCTACCTGCTCGCCCACGACCCGCGCCGCGGGCGGACCACCCAGCACTCCTCGCTCAACCTGCTGCTCCAGGCGGCGGCACTGACCGAACTGCTGCGCCGGGGCCTGCTGTACGAGGAGGGCCGCAAGGCCGTCGCCCGGGTCCGCGGCGGGGCCGCCGAAGCCGGCCTCGACCCGTACAGCGCCCGCCTGTTGGGCCAGATCAGGGCGTCCCGGCCGCACAGCTGGAGCACCTGGGTCGGCCGCGCCAGGAGCACCGGGCGCGACCAGCCGGTCCGCTGGGTCCGGGACGGCCTGGCGGACGCCGACCGGGTCACCCTGCGGCAGCACCGGGTGGCCGGGCTGTTCCCGGTGACCCTGGTCACCCTGGACGACCCCGGGGCGCGCGAGGCCCTGGTGGCCGCCGTCGCCGGGGCGCTGAAGGGGCCGCTCAGCCGGGTCGACCCGGCCGACGCGGCGCTGACCGCCCTGGTCGCGGCCGGCAGGCTGCGCTCCGTCCTGAGCGCCCGGCAGCGCCGGGAGCACCGCGCCCGGATCGGGAAGCTGGCCCCCGCGGCCGGCCCGGTCCCGCGGGCCCTCGGCAAGGCGCTGGCCTGGCAGATGGCGGGCCACGCGGCGCACAGCGCGGCCGTGGGGTGACGGGCCGTCCACGGGGGTGACGGCCCGCCCGGGGCAGCGGAGCCCGGTCGCCGGACAGGCGCCCGGGCTCCCACCGTTCGGGGCCCGCCCGTCCGGGATTCGGAGGGGCCCTAAGCTGGCGGGGTGCTCCTACCCGCCCTGCTGCCGACCCCGCTGGTGGACTGCACCGACGAGGCCTTCGCCCGGGCCGGGGTGGAGCTGCGGCTCAAGCGGGACGACCTGCTGCACCCGAGCGTCCCCGGCAACAAGTGGCGCAAGCTCGCGCCCAACCTGGCCGCCGCCGTCGAGCAGGGCCACACCCGGCTGCTGACCTTCGGCGGGGCCTACTCGACCCACCTGCGGGCGGTCGCGGCCGCCGCCGGGGCGCTCGGACTGGAGAGCGTCGGGCTGGTGCGGGGCGAGGAACTGGCCGGCCGGCCGCGCAACTGGTCGCTGCGGGCCGCCGAGGAGTGCGGGATGCGGCTGGAGTTCCTCACCCGGACCGCCTACCGGGAGGCCACCGGCCGGGCCGGCGCCGGGGACGGTGCGGAACCGCAACGCCGCTGGGGCCCCTGCCTGGTGCTCCCGGAGGGCGGCTCCAACGCCCTGGCCGCGACCGGCGCGGCCGCGATCCCGGCCGAACTGCCCGACCTGGGCGCCCGCGACGTGGTCTGCTGCCCGGTCGGCACCGGGGGCACCCTGGCCGGCATCGCGGCGGGCCTGCCGCCGGGCGCGCGGGCGCTCGGGGTGGCCGTGCTGCGCGGCGGCGAGGGCTACCTGGAGGAGGAGGTCACCCGGCTGCACCGGGCCGGGTTCGGGCGCGAGTTCGACAACTGGCGGATCGACCACGCCCACCACGGCGGCGGCTACGGCAAGGTCCCGGCCGAACTCGCCGCCTTCGCGGGGGAGTTCGAGCGCCGGCACGGAATCCCGGTGGAGCGCCGGTACGTCGCCAAGCTGCTCGCCGCCCTGGCCGACCTGGCCGGGGCGGGTGCCTTCCCGCGCGGCACCCGCCTGACGGCCGTGGTCACGGGCCTGCCGGACCCCCGGTAGCCCCCTCGGTGGGCCCTTTTCGGCGGGCCCCTCTCCGGCCCCTCAGGACCCGAAGGTCAGGTCGGCGCACGGATCGGTGTCGGCGCCCCGGCTGTTCTCCGCTATGCCGGTCGGTATCCCGCTGGGCAGGGTGCTCGGCGTGCCGCCGGGCGTCGCGGAGGGCGAGGGGACCGAGTTCACCTGGGTGCCTGCGGCCTGGTAGTCCGCGCCGAGGGTGACGGTGACGGCGCCCGAGCCGGGCTCCTCCACCGTGCGGGCGCCGGGGAAGAGGGCCGCGACCTGGTCGGCGGTGGGCTTCAGCGTCGGGTCGTAGGAGACCTCGGTGTGCTGCTTGCCGGGGTGGTTGGCGCCGAGCGCGACGTTCTGGAAGCCGCGCCCCTTGAGGGCCTCGGCTCCGGAGCCGGCCAGTCCGGCGGTGCCGACGCCGTTGACCACGGTGATCGGAGCCGCGGCCTGCTCGGGGGTGAGCGGCGCGTTCGCGCCGGAGCCGGCACCCGGCGAGGCGGAGGCGGACGCGGAGGCGGTGGCCGCGCCGGTGCCGGCGGTGCTCTGCCCGTCCAGGGTGCGATCCTCCCGCAGCAGCTTCCACAGCGCGTCGGCGTCCGGCTGGACCAGTCGCACCCGGTCCCCGGCGAAGCGCCAGGGGGCGGTCACGAAGGTGACGTCGGAGAGCTTGATGTCCTCGACCGAGCGGGCGAAGTCGACCAGCTTCATCGCGGTGCCGAGGCCCTCGTCCACGGTGAGCGACTTGGTGGCGGCGTCGGCCAGCGGCAGAAGGGTGGGCAGCGAGAAGCCCTGGGCCTGGACCTTCTTGATCATCGAGGAGAGGAAGGCCTGCTGGCGCTTCATCCGGCCTATGTCGGAGTTGTCGCCGATGCCGTGGCGCGCTCGCAGGTAGTCCACCGCGGACTTCCCGGAGAGCTTCTGCATCCCCTTCTTGAGCTGGATGCCGTACTCGTTGACGTCGTTGGGCACGCAGGCGTCCACGCCGCCGATGGCGTCGGTCATCGCGGCGGCGCCCTTGAAGTCGACCACCACGGTGTGGTCGACCCGCAGCCCGGTGAGCTTCTCCACGGTGTTCTGGGTGCAGGCCGGGTTGCCCTTGGGGAGCTCGCCGAGGCTGAACGCGGAGTTGAACATCTGGTCGTTGCGCGGCTTGCTCCAGGTGCCGTCCCCCAGCTTGCAGGACGGGACGGTGACCAGGGTGTCGCGGGGGATGGAGACGCCGACGGCGTGCTTGTGGTCGGCGTAGACGTGCACCAGGATCGCGGTGTCCGAGTTGCCGACGCCCTCGTCGCCGCCGCCCAGCGAGTTGTTGCCGTCGTCTCGCGTGTCGGAGCCCAGCAGCAGCACGTTGACCGGAACCTGGGCGCCGGGGCTGGCCGGGACGGGGGCCGGCGGGCGCTCGGTGGCGACGCCGCCCGCGTCGAAGGTGGTGATGTTGTTGTCCAGCCGGTGGTAGAACCAGGCTCCGGCCCCCACGACCGACAGCACCAGAACGGCGGCCATGCCGATGGCGGTCCGCAGGTAGCGGCGCCGACGCGTGCTGCTGCTCATCCTCCGCGCCCCCCGTCTTCAGTTTCCAGCGTTCGATGGTCGAACGTTAGACGCTTCGGAAGGCTGTTCGGTTACCTCCGAGAGGGAGTGGAATCGGCCCGCGGGCCTGTGATGCTGGTCACGCCCCCGGGTCGGAGGCGCCGGTGAGCATCCGCCGGAGCAGGTCCCGCAGCACCGTCCGCTCCTGCGGGCCGAGCGCGGCGAGCGGCTCCCGGGCGAAGTTGAGCGACTCGCGCAGCTCCTCGGAGGCGGCCGAGCCGGTCTCGGTCGCGGCCACCAGCTTGACCCGGCGGTCCTGCTGGTCGGCCTGCCGCGTGACGAAGCCGCGGGCCTCCAGCCGGTCGACGATGCCGGTGATGTTGGAGGGTTCGCAGCTGAGCGTCTGGGCGATGTGCCGCATCGGCAGCGGGCCGCGCCGCAGCAGGGCGAGCACCTTGGCCTGGGCGCCGGTGAGCGACCGGGCGGCGGCGGCCTCCTCGTACTCGCGGTGGAAGAGCGCGACCAGGTTGGCCATCAGGTCGACGACCTCGCGGGTGATCTCGTCGGACTGCGGCGTGGCGACCTCGCTCGGCTGAGTGTCCATGCCGCAGAGTCTACCTGAAAAGTTGACAACCTGAACCTTTCATGCCCATCGTTACTTCAGTTCCTCAACCTTTCACCTGTCGAAACCCCTCCAAGGAGCTCCTCCATGGCAGAGCAGGCCGCCCCCGCCACCGCCCGTGAATGGCACCTCGCCGCCCGCCCCCAGGGCTGGCCGGTGCCCGCCGACTTCGCCCTGGTCGAGGCCCCGGTCCGGACGCCGGGTCCGGGCGAGATCCTGGTCCGCAACACCCACCTCTCGGTGGACCCCTACATGCGTGGCCGGATGAACGACGTGAAGTCGTACGTGCCCCCGTTCCAGCTCGGCCAGGCCATGGACGGCGGCGCCGTCGGCTACGTGGTCGCCTCCGGGGCGGAGGGCTTCGCCCCGGGCGACGCCGTGCTGCACGGTCTCGGCTGGCGCGAGTACGCCACCCTCGACGCCGCGCACGCGGTCAAGGTCGACCCGGACGCCGCCCCGCTCTCCGCCTACCTCGGCGTGCTCGGCATGCCCGGCCTGACCGCCTACGCCGGACTCCTCGCCGTCGGCGGCCTCAAGGAGGGCGACAAGGTCTTCGTCTCCGGCGCGGCCGGCGCGGTCGGTTCGCTGGTCGGCCAGATCGCCCGGCTCAAGGGCGCCTCGCTGGTGGTCGGTTCGGCCGGCTCGGCGGAGAAGGTCGCCAAGCTGGTGGACGAGTACGGCTTCGACGCCGCGTTCAACTACAAGGACGCCCCGGTCGCCGAGCAGCTCGCGAAGGCCGCCCCGGAGGGCATCGACCTCTACTTCGACAACGTCGGCGGCGACCACCTGGAGGCAGCGATCGGTGCCCTGGGCGTGCACGGCCGCGCGGTGCTCTGCGGCGCGATCGCCCAGTACAACGAGACCACCGCGCCCGCCGCCCCGCGCAACCTGGCGATGGCGATCGGCAAGCGGCTGCGCCTGGAGGGCATGCTGGTGCGCGACCACGCCGCCCTGCAGCCGCAGTTCGTCACCGAGATGGCCGGCTGGCTGAGGTCCGGCGAGCTGCGCACCGAGGAGACCGTGGTGGACGGCTTCGAGAACGCGGCCCAGGCCTTCATCGACCTGCTGCGCGGCGTCAACACCGGCAAGATGGTCGTCCGCCTGGACGGCTGACCCCGAAAGGCTGACCGACCGTCAGCATCCCGTCTCCGCCCCGCCGCCCCCGACCGGGCGCGCGGGGCGGTCCGCGTGCAGGGCGCGGGGGACCCGGCCGCACTACCGCATTCCGGTCGGATCCGAAAGAGCGTCATCCATCCTGCGGCGCCGCGCGGTACGGTGGTCCCGCCCGGCGATGGGGCCGTTCGGGGGAGAGATCCGGCCGAGGGGTAGACCTCGTTGAGGATTCGACTAGCATTGAGCGAAAGCCTGTCCGTTTTGCTCAATTTAGTAGCTTAATGTCGGCTAACGTGGGTAACTGCGGATCAACTGCAGGCACGAGGCAGCTGGGGAAGGCGACCCTCGTCCACAGCCTGGAGGTCCCGGTGACGACACGTGGAGTTCTGTACATCCACTCCGCGCCCCGCGCGCTGTGCCCGCACGTCGAGTGGGCCGTCGCGGGGGTGCTCGGTGTACGGGTGAGCCTGGACTGGATCCGCCAGCCGGCCGCACCCGGGCACTGGCGTGCCGAGCTCTCCTGGCAGGGGGAGCCCGGCACCGCTTCGAAGCTCGCCTCCGCGCTGCGCGGCTGGCAGCTCATGCGGTACGAGGTGACCAGCGAGCCCTGCGCCACGGTGGAGGGCGAGCGGTACAGCAGCACGCCCTCCCTCGGCATCTTCCACGCCGTCACGGGCATCCACGGCGACATCCTGATCCCCGAGGACCGGCTGCGGGCCGTCCTGCTGCGCGCCCGCAGCGAGGGCGCCGACCTGGAGGCCGAGATCTCCCGGCTGCTGGGCAAGCCCTGGGACGACGAGCTGGAGCCGTTCCGGTACGCGGGCGAGGGCGCGCCGGTGCGCTGGCTGCACCAGGTGGTCTGAACACCGGGCGGTCCGGGAACGGGCGGTCCGAACAGCCGACGGGTACGACGAAGGGGCCGGCGCTCAGGGAGAGCGCCGGCCCCTTCGGTGCGGGCGTCAGCGGGTGCGGAAGGCCAGCACCACGTTGTGGCCGCCGAAGCCGAACGAGTTGTTCAGCGCGGCGATCCGGCCCTCGGGCAGCGGGGTGGCCTCGGTCACGATCTTCGCGTCCACCTCGTCGTCCAGCTCCTCGACGTTGATGGTCGGCGGGGCGACCCGGTGGTACAGCGCCTGCACGGTGGCGACGGTCTCGATGCCGCCGGCGCCGCCCAGCAGGTGGCCGGTCATCGACTTGGTGGCCGAGACCAGGATGTGGTCGAGGTCCTCGCCCAGCTCCTTGCGCAGCGCCTTCAGCTCGGCGGTGTCGCCCTGTGGGGTCGAGGTGGCGTGCGCGTTGACGTGCACGATCTCGGCCTTGTCCAGCGCGTTGCGCTCGAACAGGTCGGCCAGCGCGCGGGCCACGCCGGCACCGGTCGGCTCGGGCTGGGCGATGTGGTGGGCGTCCGAGGACAGGCCCTGGCCGACCGCCTCGCAGTAGATCCGGGCGCCGCGGGCCTCGGCGTGCTCCAGCGACTCCAGCACGACCACGCCGGCGCCCTCGCCCAGCACGAAGCCGTCGCGGGCCTTGTCGTACGGACGCGAGGCGCGCTCGGGGTCGTCGTTGTTCTTGGACATCGCCATCATGTTGGCGAACGCGGCGATCGGCAGCGGGTGGATCGCGGCCTCGGTGCCGCCGGCCACCACGACGTCGGCGCGGCCGCTGCGGATCATCTCGATCGCGTAGCCGATCGCCTCGGCACCGGAGGCGCAGGCGGAGACGGGGGTGTGCACACCCGCGCGGGCGCCGACCTCCAGGCCGACGTTGGCCGCCGGGGAGTTGGGCATCAGCATCGGGACGGTGTGCGGGGAGACCTTGCGGGCGCCCTTCTCCTTCAGCACGTCGTACTGGTCGAGCAGGGTGGTCACGCCGCCGATGCCGGAGGCGATCACGGCGCCCAGGCGCTCGGGGGCGAGCTTGGAGGACTCGTCGGTGGCAGGGGTCTCGAAGCCGGCGTCGGCCCAGGCCTCGCGGGCGGCGATCAGCGCGAACTGGGCGGAGCGGTCCAACTTGCGGGCCAGCGGGCGGGGAAGGATCTCGCCCGGCTCGACCGCGGTGCGCGCGGCGATCCGGACCGGCAGGTCCTCGGCCCACTCCTCGGTCAGGGCCGCCACCCCGGAGCGCCCGGCGACCAGGTTCTCCCAGGTCGTGGCGGCGTCGCCGCCCAGCGGCGTGAAGGCGCCGATACCCGTGACGACCACGGTTCGGTTTTCAGCGGTCACTGGTCTCTCTTCTTTCACGTTCGTGCGGGGTCGGCGGCGAGCCGAAGAAGGGCCCGGCCGGGCGCCCGGGTGGGGCGTCCCGGCCGGCGGGTCGGTCCGGTTCGGGGGAACCGAGCCGACGGGTCAGCCGTCCGAGGCGTGGCTCACGCCGGACGGACTGGGCGACTCGAACGAGTCGATCGTTCAGGCGGCGGCGTTGGTGAGGATGTAGTTCACCGCGTCGCCGACGGTCTTGAGGTTCTTGACCTCGTCGTCCGGGATCTTGACGTCGAAGCGCTCCTCGGCGGCGACGACGACCTCGACCATGGACAGCGAGTCGACGTCCAGGTCGTCGGTGAAGGACTTGTCCAGCTGGACGTCCTCGACCGGGATGCCGGCGATCTCGTTGACGATCTCGGCGAGACCTTCCTGGACCTCGTTCTGCGTAGCCATACTGGCTGCTCCTCTTCGGTGTTGAACGTGTCCGACCGTCGGCCGAACACGGGCTTGTGGATGGATGGGGCGAAACGCGCCTAGGGGAGCGTAACGACTGCCGCGGCGTAGACGAGACCCGCCCCGAACCCGATGATCAGCGCGAGGTCGCCGCTGTGGGCCTCGCCGGACTCCAGCATGCGCTCCATCGCCAGCGGGATGGAGGCGGCGGAGGTGTTGCCGGTCTCGGCGATGTCACGGGCGACCGGCACCGAGGCCGGCAGCTTGAGCGCCTTGATCATGGCGTCGGTGATCCGCATGTTGGCCTGGTGGGGGATGAAGGCGCCGAGCTGGTCGGCGGTGATCCCGGCGGCGTCCAGCGCCTGCTGGGCCACCTTGGCCATCTCCCAGACCGCCCAGCGGAAGACCGGCTGGCCGTCCATCCGCAGGGCCGGCCACTTCTGTTCCTCGCCCTGGCCGTTGATGGCGTCGGGCTTGGCGAAGGCGGTGTCCCAGGCCTGGGTCTGGCTGATGACGTCGGCCTGCGAGCCGTCCGAGCCCCAGATCAGCTTGCCGATGCCCGGAGTCTCCGACGGGCCGACGATCGCGGCGCCGGCGCCGTCGCCGAAGATGAAGGCGGTCGAACGGTCCGACTTGTCGGTCAGGTCGCTGAGCCGCTCGACGCCGATCACCAGCACGTAGTCGGCGTTGCCGCCGCGGACCATGCCGTCGGCCAGGCCCAGGCCGTAGCCGAAGCCCGCGCAGGCGGCCGAGATGTCGAAGGCCGGGGCGGTGCCGCAGCCGAGCCGCTGGGCGATCTCGGTGGCGATCGCCGGGGTCTGCTTGAGGTGGGAGACGGTCGAGACGATCACGCCGCCGATCTGCTCGGGGGTGATGCCCGCCTGAGCGATGGCCTTGCCGGCGGCCTGCACCGACATCTCGGCGACGCTCTCCTCCGGGCCCGCCCAGCGGCGCTCGGCGATGCCGCTGCGGGTGCGGATCCACTCGTCCGAGGAGTCGATCCACTCCAGCACCTCGGAGTTGGGGATGACCCGCACCGGGCGGTAGCCGCCGACGCCGAGGATACGGGAGTACTGCGCGCCGGTGGCGGGACGGATCTGGGGCTTGGTCATGCCTGTACCTCGTGGTCCTGACCGCCGTGCTCGGCGACGAGCTCGCGGGCCTTGTCCAGATCGGCCGGGGTCTTCAGGGCGAGCGTGGCGACACCCTTGAGGTTGCGCTTGAGCAGCCCGGTGAGCGTGCCCGCGGGGGACAGCTCGATCACGGCGGTCGCGCCCAGCCGGCCGAGGGTCTCCATGCAGAGGTCCCAGCGGACCGGGTTGGAGACCTGCGACACCAGGCGCGCCAGCACCTCGGCGCCGGAGTCGACGACCCCGCCGTCCTTGTTGGACACGTAGCGGACCTGCGGGTCGGCCACGGACAGGCTCGGGGCCAGCGCGGCCAGCCGCTCGACGCCCGGGGCCATGTGCTCGGTGTGGAAGGCACCGGCCACCTTGAGGGCGATCAGCTTGGCGCCGGCCGGCGGGTCCGCCTTCAGCGCCTCCAGCTGGGCCAGCGTGCCGGCCGCGACGATCTGGCCGCCGCCGTTGTTGTTGGCCGCGGTCAGGCCGTGCTCGGCCAGCTTCTTCGCGACCTCGTCCGCGTCGCCGCCGAGCACGGCGGTCATGCCGGTCTCGGTGACGGTGGCGGCCTCGGCCATGGCCCGGCCGCGCTCGCGGACGAAGGCCAGCGCGTCGTGGGCGCTGAGCACCCCGGCACCGGCCGCGGCGGTGATCTCGCCGACGCTGTGGCCGGCGACGGCGCCGACCAGCTTGCGGGCGTCCGCCTCGTCCGGGAACAGCTCACGGGCGGTCACCAGACCGGCCGCGACCAGCAGCGGCTGGGCGACGGCGGTGTCCTTGATCTCCTCGGCGGACGCCTCGGTGCCGGCGTGCACCAGGTCGAGCCCGGCGACCTCCGACCAGCCGCGCAGGCGGTCGGCGACACCGTCGAGCTCCAGCCAGGGGCTGAGGAAACCGGGGGACTGGGCACCCTGTCCAGGGGCGACGATTACGAGCACGGTTCAACCCTCTCTCGCCAGGCGCCCGGGGGCGGGTAGGCGACGGTAACGAAGAAAACCATCCGGGATTGTATGGTCCCTACACCCCGGCGCGGCCGGGCTCCATGGCGGCGGTGAGTCGTCCGAGGGCCAGTGCGATCCGCAGGGTGAACGCCGAACGTACGTCGGACGGGGCGTACCCCGTGACGTCGGTCACACGTCGCAGCCGGTAGCGCACCGTGTTGGGGTGCACGAAGAGCATCCGCGCCGCGCCCTCCAGCGAGGACGCCTGCTCCAGGTAGACGCTCAGCGTCTCCAGCAGGGCGGAGCCGGCCTCGTCCAGCGGTGTGTAGATCTCCTCCACCAACTGCCGGCGGGCGGCCTGGTCCCCGGCCAGCGCCCGTTCGGGCAGCAGGTCGTCGGCGAGCACCGGGCGCGGGGCGTCCGGCCAGGCGGCGCAGGCGCGCAGACCGGCCGCGGCGGCGTGTGCGGAGCGGGTCGCCGAGAGCAGGTCCGGCACGGTCGGGCCGATCACCACCGGGCCCGGCGCGAACTGGCCGATCAGCGCCCGGGCGGCGTGCACCGGCTCCTTCTCGCCGCCGACCACGACCACCAGGCGCTTGCCCAGCACCCCGGTCAGCACGTTCAGCTTGGCGTACCGGGCGGCCCGGCGGATCGCCTCGACCACCAGCTCGCTGTCGCCGTCCGGGGCACTGCCCATCACCACCCGCACCTGGCTGGGCTGCCCCCAGCCGAGCGCGGCGGCGCGGGACAGCACGCCCTCGTCGGCGTCGCCGGACAGCAGGGAGTTCACCACCAGCGCTTCCAGCCGGGCGTCCCAGGCGCCGCGCGCCTCGGCCGCCTGGGCGTACACCTGGGCGGTGGCGAAGGCGATCTCCCGGGCGTAGACCAGCACGGACTCGCGCATGTCCGCCTCGTCGCCGGGGGCGGCCACCTCCTCGATGGCCTCCTCCATCACCTCGATCGTGGTGCGGATCAGCTCGACGGTCTGGCGCAGCGTGATCGCCCTGGTCAGCTCGCGCGGGGCGGTGCCGAAGACGTCGGTGGAGATCGCCCGGGCGGCCTCGGGGTGGCGGTACCACTCGGTGAAGGCGGCGATGCCGGCCTGGGCGACCAGGCCGATCCAGGAGCGGTGCTCCGGCGGCATCCGCCGGTACCAGCCGAGCTGGTCGTCCATCCGCGCGATCGCGGCGGTGGCCAGCTTGCCCGAGGACTTCTCCAGCCGCTTGAGCGTCGCCGCCCGGCGCTCGGCCCGCTCGGCGGCGTTTCTGCGCTCCTGCGCCGTCAGACGCGGCGCGGGGCGGCCGGGGCGGTCGCGGCCGGCCCGGGGAGCGGGGCTCTTCCCGGTGGGTTCGGCTGCGGGACTGGGTTCGCTCTTGGAGTTCGCGGAAGCGGCTGGCACAAGGACAAGACTGCCTCACGCGAGTGACTGCTCGTGCACACCCCCCGGCGCAGGGGCGCGGTGGTCCCGGTCACACCGGTTACGGTGAGGGGCGTGACCGACGCCCCTGAACGCCCCCGCGCCGACCTGCGCCGCACCGCCGAGCGCTACCGCTCCGTTCCCGCCGAGGGCATCGAGACCCGACACGCGTTCTCCTTCTCCGGCCACTACGACCCGAAGAACACCCACTTCGGCGCGCTGCTCGCGTGCAACGAGGAACTCCTCGCCCCCGGCGCCGGGTTCGAGGAGCACAAGCACCGGGACACCGAGATCCTCACCTGGGTGCTGGAGGGCGCGCTCGCCCACCGGGACTCGCACGGCCACAGCGGGGTGGTGCGCCCGGGCATGATCCAGCACCTCAGCGCCGGTTCCGGGGTCACCCACACCGAGCGCAACCTCGGCGGCGCCACCGCCCCGGTGCGCTTCGTCCAGATGTGGCTGCAGCCGGACGAGTTCGACGCCGCCCCCCGGTACGGGCTGCGCGAGGTGGAACCGGCGGACGGCGGGTTGACGCTGCTGGCCTCCGGGCTGGAGCGCGACGCCGGGACGGACGCCCTGCGGCTGCGCCGCGGCGACGCCGCGCTCTGGCTGGCCACCGCCGGCCCGTGGCAGCCGCTGCCGCTACTGCCCGGGGCGCCCTGGCGGTACGCGCACCTGACGGCAGGCTCGCTCGGCTACCGGACGATCCCCGGGCCCAAGGGCGGCGGCCGTTCGATGGTGCCCGGCGACAGCGTGCGGATCACCGGGGAGGCCTTCGCCGACCCGACGGCCGGCGGGACCGGCGCCGAGCTCCTGCTCTGGGAGATGCACTCGCCGGTCTCGTACGGCTAGGGGTCGGCGGCTAGCTGTTCAGCTCGGCCAGGACGGCGTCGGACAGCGGGGGCCAGGCGCCGACCGACCAGGGGCCGAAGTCCCGGTCGGTGAGCGCGACGCAGGCCACGCCGGCCTGCGGGTCGACCCACAGGAAGGTGCCGGACTGGCCGAAGTGGCCGAAGGTCGCGGGGGAGTTGGCGGTGCCGGTCCAGTGCGGGCTCTTGCCGTCGCGGATCTCGAAGCCGAGGCCCCAGTCGTTCGGGCGGTGGTGGCCGTAGCCGGGCAGCACGCCGCTGGTGCCGGGGAAGGCGACCTCGCGGGTGGCCCGGCGCACGGTGGACGGGTCCAGCAGCCTGGGGGACTGGAGTTCGGCGGCGAACCGGGTGAGGTCGGCCACCGTGGACAGCCCGCCGGCGCCGGCCGGGGACTTGTACGCGGTGTTGATCAGGGTGTCGTGCATGCCCAGCGGCTCGAACACCGCCTCGGCGACGTACTGGTGGAACGCGATCCCGGCCGCCTCGGCCAGGACCTGGGCGAGCACGTCGAAACCGGCGTTGGAGTAGAGCCGGCGGTTGCCGGGCTCGGCGAACACCCGGTTCTCGTCGAAGCCGAGGCCGGAGGTGTGGGCGAGCAGGTGGCGGACGGTCGAGCCGGGCGGGCCGGCCGGGTCGTCCAGTTCGAACACGCCCTCCTCCACGGCGACCAGCGCCGCGTAGGAGCTGAGCAGCTTGGTCACCGAAGCGAGCGGGAAGAGGTGGCGCTGCGGCCCGTGGGCGCCCAGCACCGCGCCGTCCGATCCCCGGACCACCGCCGCGGCGGCGTGGGGCACGGGCCAGTTCTCGATCATCCGCAAGCTCTCCATGCGGTTGACTCTAGTCGGGGCCGTGGGAGTACCTCCCGGCCGGAGGCCGGGGGGGTGGCGGGACCACCTGGCTGGGCGGCTTGCTTGGAGTGCACTCCAACTCGATAGCGTCATCGGTGTCACAGGACAGGGGGAATCGATCATGGCCACACCGGCGCGTGCCCAGGCCGGTCTGCGCAGCTGTACGGAGGTGTTCGACCACCCGGTCGGCGATCCGGACCTGACCGCGCGGCACACCATCAGCGAGGTCGCCGCGGCCAGCGGGCTGACCGCCCACACGCTGCGCTGGTACGAGCGGATCGGCCTGCTCGACCCGGTCGACCGCGCGGTCGGCGGCCAGCGCCGCTACAGCGACGGCGACCTGTACCGGCTGGCCTTCCTGGGCCGGCTGCGGCTGACCGGGATGTCGGTGGCGGACATGCTCAAGTACGTCGACATGGTCCGCCGCGGCGAACGGACCTACACCGAGCGCCGACAGCTGCTGGAGGCGCAGCGCGAGGAGGTCCGGCGCAAGATCGTCGACCTCCAGGCCACCCTGTCCGTCCTCGATTACAAGATCGATCTCTACGCCGGGAAGATCGTCGACGCCGCCGGCGCCCCGGTTCAGTGCCAGTACCACCGAGCAGAGGAAGAGCAGAGCGCATGACTCACCCCCTCCTTCCCACCGCCCCCCTCGGCACCGACGGCCCGCTGGTGGGCGTCCAGGGCCTCGGCTGCATGGGCATGAGCGAGTTCTACGGCCCGACCGACTCCGACGAGGCGCTCGCCACGCTGGACGCGGCCCTGGAGTCCGGCGTCACGCTGTTCGACACCGCGGACATGTACGGCTCCGGCCGCAACGAGGAGTTCATCGGCCCCTTCGTCCGTGCCAACCGAGACCGGGTGGTGGTCGCCACCAAGTTCGCCATCGAGCGCGACCCGGCCGACCCGACCAAGCGCGCCATCCGCAACGACCCGGCGTACATCCGCACCGCTGTGGAGGGCTCGCTGCGCCGCCTCGGCGTGGACGTCATCGACCTGTACTACATGCACCGCCGCAACCCGGACGTGCCGCTGGCCGAATCGGTCGGTGCCATGGGCGAGTTGGTCCAGGCCGGCAAGGTGCGCCGGCTGGGCCTGTCCGAGGTGACCGGGGCCGAGCTGCGCGAGGCGCACGCCGTCCACCCGATCGCCGCGGTGCAGTCCGAGTGGTCGGTGTTCGCCCGCGACGTCGAGCGTTCGGCGGTGCCGGCCGCGGCCGAGCTGGGCGTCGCCTTCGTGCCGTACTCGCCGCTCGGACGCGGCTTCCTGACCGGCGCGTTCCAGGACGCCGCGACGCTCGGGGCGGACGACTTCCGCCGCACCCACCCGCGCTACACCGGTGAGAACGCCGTCGCCAACGGCGAACTGCTCACCCCGCTGCGGAAGATCGCCGAGGCCCACGACGCGACGCTGGCCCAGGTCGCGCTGGCCTGGGTGCACCAGCGGGCCGAGGTGCACGGGCTGACCGTCGTGCCGATCCCGGGCACCCGCAAGCGCAGCCGACTGGCCGAGAACACCGCTGCGGCGACCCTGCGACTGAGCGCGGAGGAGCTGGCGCTGCTGGAGCCGCTGGCCGGTCAGGTGGCGGGGGACCGCTACGCGGACATGCGCAACACCTCGGTCGGGCGGGAGTAGTGCGGCCGGGGCCCGGGGAGTCGGTGACTCCCCGGGCCCCGTTCCCGGCGCGTCGGACCTCAGGCCTTGCGGCCCATCCAGGCGGCCAGCCGGGTGTGGACGTCGGCGTCCTCGGCGACCGGCCGCACCGCGCCGAACGGGACGCCCTCGACCCGGCTCTCCGGCGGAAGGACCACCTCGGCGACGGCCAGCGCGGTACGGGCCACGTCGTCGTCCAGCACGAAACCGTCGTCGAGGGCCGTGGCGATGTCCCAGCAGTGGGTGGCGAGCTCCATCACGTAGCCGCCGACCGCGATCGCTCCGGGCACCTCGCCCCAGGGGGCGAAGGTCGGACGGCCCAGCTTGCCGTCCTCGGCCCAGGCGGCGGTCACCCGGGCGCGGGCCCGGTCCAGCGCGGCCGTCCAGCCGTCGTCCGACGGGTCGTCGATGGCGGCCACGACGTCCTGGGCGCGACCGCCCTCTCCCATGTACGCGAAGCGGTGGATGCCACCGATCACGTGGTTCATCAGCTGACGCAGCGTGTACTCCTCGCAGGGAGTGGGCCGGTCGAGGTCGGCCGGGGTGACGGCGGCGAACAGCCGGTCCAGCTGGGCGAGGGCGGTCAGGTACTGCGGACGGGCGTCCTGGACGGCGCTCATGTGCGGTCAGCTCCCTTGTGCGGTGCGGTGGTTCGGTCGCCCTTGCGGGCTCGGAACGCAATCTCCCAGTAAAACCTGACAACGGCCGTCAGGATTGTTGGATCCTGGTGCCATGAAGGCCGACCGCCTGCTCTCGATCCTGCTGCTGCTCCAGACCCGCGGCCGGGTGCCCGCCACCGAACTGGCCGAACGGCTGGAGGTGTCCGTCCGCACCATCTACCGGGACGTGGAGTCGCTCTCCGCCGCCGGGGTGCCGGTGTTCACCGAACGCGGCCGGCACGGCGGCATCAACCTGCTGCCCGGCTACCGCACCGACGTCACCGGGCTGACCGCGGACGAGGCCCGGGCGCTGTTCGTGCTCTCCGCCCAGGGGGCGCACAGCGACCTCGGGCTGGACGGCGCGCTCGGTTCGGCGCTGCGCAAGGTGATGGCGGCACTGCCCGCCCCGCACCGCCCGGCCGCCGAGCGGGTCAGCGAGCGCATCCTGGTGGACCCGGCGCGCTGGATGCAGAACTCCCAGAACTCCCAGCCGGGCGCCGCCGGCGGGCCGGACCTGGGGGAGCTGCAGTACGCCGTGTTCGCCGACCGGAGGCTGCGGCTGCGCTACCGGCACAGCGGCACGCCCGCGCCGGTGGAGTACACCGTGGACCCGTACGGCCTGGTGAACAAGGCCGCGGTCTGGTACCTGGTGGCCGATCTGCACGGCGAGCCGCGGCTGTTCCGGGCCGACCGGGTGCTGACCGCCGAGACCACCGAGGAGGCGGTGCGCCGCCGGGCCGGGGTGGCGCTCGGGGAGGTGTGGGCGGTGCTGCGCGAGCAGGTGGAACGGATGCCGAAGGACGTACCGGCGCGGGTGCGGGTCCGGCGCGGGCGGCTGGACATGTTCCTGCGCATCCACGGCGGCCGGGTCACGGCGCCGCCGCCGGACCCGGGGGCCGGGCCGGCCGAGGAGTGGGTGGAGCTGGCGATGGCCTTCCCGGCCGTGGCGGCCGTCCGCTCGCTGCTGGCCTTCGGCGCGGACGTCGAGGTGCTGGCCCCGCCGGCCGCCCGGCGCGAGCTGGCCCGGGCGGCGGCGGAGGCGCTACGGCTCTACCAGGACGAGGTGCGGCCCCATCAGGACGAGGCGGGCCCTCAGGCGTTGGGCTGCGCCCGGACCACGTCGCCGTAGTCGCCGAGGGAGATCGCCGCGAAGTTGTGCAGGCTGTCGGTGCCGTCGGTGAAGTAGCCGTTGTGGCCCGAGGCCCGGGCGGAGGAGATCTGCTCGGCGCCGAAGCCGCCGGCGGTCGGGTCGGCGCCGTGGCCGAGCTTGCCGACCTCGAGGAACGGGACGTTGCCGATCCAGTCGCTGGGGTTGCGGGTCGCCCAGACGTGCACGCCGCCGCCGAGTTCACCGGCGGACTGGACGCCCATGCCGGGGCTGCCGAACACCATCATGTCGGTGATACCCGAGGTGTCGGACGGCGAGGCGGCCGCGCGCGGGATCTTCGGGGCGGCGGTGCCGCAGACCACCGAGCCGTACGAGTGGCAGAGCAGCGCCGGGGGCGCGTCCGGCCGGGTGGTCTCCTTGAGGCCGGCCAGCAGGCGCTGCAGCCGGGGCGCGGCGACGTCGGCGAGCCGGGAGGTCGCCGCGTCCGGGCCGAGACCGGAGGGGGTGACGTACCCGGTCCAGGCGATCACGGCGGTGCGGGTGCCCGGGGCCTGGCGCTGCTCCTCGGCGTACAGGGCGCGGGCCATGCCGGCCGCGCCGCGCAGCGGCTCGGCGGCCTGGTCGAAGTGGCCGAGGTCGGCGTCGGAGCCGGGGACGATCACGGAGACCCGCTCGGCGTCGGCGAGGTCGCCCCAGACCTCGGTGACCAGGCCGCGGCCGCGCGGGTCGAAGGCGAGGACCTGCCGGCCGGGGGCGAGCAGGTGGTCGACGTCGTTGGCGCGGGAGACGGCTAGCGCGCGGGTGTCGGCGTCCAGCTTCTTGTCGGCGGCGCGGGCCCGGGCGGCGTCGCGCTCGTTCGCCAGCGCGATCCGGTTGGCGCGGTAGCGCAGGTCCAGCGGGGCGCCGTCGTAGTTGCCGACGACCAGCGGGTAGTCCTTGATCAGCCGGTCCAGCTCGGTGGGGGCGAGCGAGGCGAAGAAGGCGGCGGCGTCGGCCGGGCTGGTGGTGGCCGGGTCCGGCAGGGAGCGGCCGAAGGAGTGGTCCTTCACCCAGGTGGCGCTGCCGGCCGGGGGCGTGGAGATCGCCAGCTGCTCGGAGGAGACCGCGGCCGCGGCCGCGGAGGCACCGGCGTCGGCGAGCACGGCACAACCCGCGAACGCCCCGATCAGTACCCGCTTCCACCGTCGAGGCTTGCGCACCGCACCAACTCCCTTGGGGCCCGTCACCGTTTCTCGGGCGGTGCCCGGAGGGTGCGATTGGACTGCTGAACTTCCCTGCGCAAGCGTAGAGGTCACAGGAGTGTGACGGACCCGCCTAAACTGTGGGATGGATCACATGAACCGCGCGTGTCCCCCCGGCGTCCTTGTGTGGCCGCTCCGGCGGTGCTAGGCGGAGTGGCGGGCGTCGAATTCGCCGACCAGTCGCTTGGGCGCCGTCCGCCGCCAGGCCTCGGTGACCAGGTCGTCCAGCTCCTCCCGGTCGACCAGGTCCAGCCGGACGCTCACCCACCCGTGCCGCCCGACGTACCGGGCGAAGGAGAACACCTCGGGCTCGGCGGCTATCAGCTCGGCCTGGTCCTCGTGCGAGGCCTTGACGGTGACGCTGTCGCCGTCGGGCGCGCCCATCGCGAAGACCTTGCCACGGACCCGCAGCGTCTGGATGCCCCAGGTCGGCTCCTGGGCGGCCTCCGGCAGGGTCAGGGCCATCGCGCGGAACTCGTCGAACGTCACCATGACGGCAGGTTAGAGCAAGGGGGCGCGGACCGATCGGTCCGCGCCCCTCCGCTGCCGTGGCCGACGGTGTGTGTCACACCATCCCCAGCGCGTACGCGGCGAAGAGCGTCGCCGCGGCGCCGGCCAGTGCCTTGCCTGCCCGGGAGAAGGCCGTCCAGGGGCCGTCGAAGCGCCGGGTGAACCACCCGATGGCCACCAGGGCGGCGCCGAACAGCGGGAGCAGGGCCAGCCGGGCGGCCACCCAGCCGAGTGAGGTCGGTGCGGTGGTCAGTCCGGGCACGGCGCCGAGGGCGGCCGAACCGGGCACCGCCACCGCGAGCATCGCGCTCTGGTGCCAGCAGAAGATCGTCATCGCCGACAGGTTGACCACCACCACCGGCAGCCACAGCAGCGGACGGCGGCTCAGCAGCCGGCCCAATCGCTCCCGCAGCAGCACCGCGGCGCCGCACTGCAGCGCCGCCAGGGCGAGCACCAGGAGGGACGGCGGGTGGGAGTTGGTCCGCTCGACGCCCGGCACGCCCACCATGCTGGCCGGGTAGTGGAACACGACCAGCAGCACGGCGAACAGCGCGCCGCCGCCGAGCAGCAGCACCCGGGCCGCCCGGCGGCCGAGCCGGCCCTGCGCCCACAGCACGCCCAGCTGGTAGCCGAACATCCAGCCCGGCAGCAGGTTCAGCAGCCCGACCCAGGACGGCACCGCCTCGGCCCACGGTCCGTACCGCAGCAGGTCGACCACCGCGACCGAGGTCACCAGCAGGCCCGCCGACCAGAGGCCGAGCCGCCGCCCGAAGGCCACGCAGGGCGGGGTGAGCGCGGTCAGCGCCAGGTACACCCCGATGTACCAGAGCGGCTGCACCACCAGCGTCGCGCCGGTGCGCAGGGTGTCCGCGGGCACGCCCAGCCCGGGCAGCAGCGGGATCAGGAGCGCCCACACCGCCGTGACCCCGAGCACCGGCCGCAGCAGCCGGACCGTCCGGGCGCGCAGCCAACTCCCGTAGCCCAGCCCCTTCTCCCGGGCCCGTTCCAGCGAGCGGACCGAGGAGTGGCCGCCGACCAGGAAGAACACCCCGAGCATCTGGAGCACCCAGCTGACCGGGGCGAAGAAGCCGAGCGAGGAGAGCGGGCTGGCGTTGTGCAGGGCGCCGTCGGGGGAGGGGGTCAGGCCGCCGAGCATCCAGTGGCCGATCGGGACGGAGAGCAGGGCGAGGGCGCGCAGCCCGTCGAGGGCGCGGTCGCGGGTCCCGGGGGTCCTCGCGTCGACCTTCTCGGCGGTGCGGCGCAGGGTGGTGAGCGGGTGGGCCATGGCGGTGCTCCTTCCAGTGCGGGTCTCGGGAGGCGTCCCCGGAGGCGTCTCGGAGGCGTCTCGGAGGCGTCTCCTTGGCGTTTCCAGGGGCCCTCAGCGCCCGAGGGCGACGGCGGCGTAGGCGGCGAGCGAGGCGGTGCCGGGGGCGAAGTAGCCGGTGTGGCCGTGGGATCCGGCGGAGGGCAGCGGGCGGGCGCCGAAGCCGGGGCCGGTCGGGTCGGCGCCGTGGCCGAGGCCGAACAGCCGGACGTTGGGCACGTCGCCGATCCAGTCGGAGCCGTTGCGGGTGGTGGCCCAGAGCGGGACGCCCGGGTCGAGGTCGGCGGCCGAGCCGACGCCCATGCCGGGCGAGCCGAGCACCACCAGGGCGGAGGCCTGCGCCGGGGTGGGGCGGGCCAGGCCGCAGACCACCGAGCCGTAGCTGTGGCAGAACACCGTGGGCGGGGCCTGCGGGCGGGTGCTGACGGCGAGTCCGTCGAGCAGCCGGCCGAGGCGGGTGGCGCCGGCCCGGGCGAGGTCCTCGGTGGCGGCGTCGACGCCGAGGCCGACCGGGGTGGTGTAGCCGGCCCAGGCGATCACCGCCGTACCGCCGTCGGTGGCCTGCCGCAGGGCGCGGGCCATGCCGGCCGGGGTGCCGTACGGGTCGGTCGTGCGGTCGAAGGTCATCAGGTCGATGTCCGAGCCGGGGACGATCACGGCGGTGCGGGCGGCGGTGGTGAGGTCGCCGAACACCTCGGCGACCTGGCCGCGGCCGCGCGGGTCGAAGGCGAGGATCTGCCGGTCGCCTTCCAGCAGGGTGCGGTAGCGCTCGGCGCGGGTGCGGGCGGCCTGCTGGTCCTGCGGGGTGAGGGCCGGGGCGGTGGCCCGGGCGAGTTCCCGGGTGCGTTCGGCGGTGAGGGCCAGGGTGTTGGCGCGGTACCGGAGTCGGACCGGGGCGCCGTCCAGGTTGCCGACCACCAGCGGGTGCCGGACGGCCAGGGCGTCCTGCTGGGCGGGCGTCAGCCCGGCGAAGAAGGAGGCGACTCGGGCCGGTGTGCTGGTGGCCGGGTCGGGCGGGTGGAGGCCGAGCGCTGTGTCGGCGGTCCAGGCGGCGCTGCCGGGTGGCGGACCGGTGACGGCGGTCTGGGTGTCGGCGGCCCAGCCGCCCGCGCCGAGTACGGCCGCCAGTGCCACCGCGGTGGCGGCGATCGCCCGCCTGGTCCGGAACCTGCGCATGTCCCTGCTCTCCCTTGCCCGTTGGGCCGGCGACCGGATTCGGTTGCCGACGGGGAGGAAGGTAGGAACGCGACGGCCCCGCGGACGTCACACCGCGGGGCCAACTCCCGGGTGCTACCCGGGTATGAGGGGGAGGTCCCCCCTCATTCGCCGGGGGTCACCAGCCCGGACTCGTACGCCAGCACCACGGCCTGGGCCCGGTCGCGCAGGTCGAGCTTGCCGAGGATGCGCCCGATGTGGGTCTTGACGGTCTGTTCGGCGAGCACCAGCTGGGCGGCGATCTCCTGGTTGGACAGGCCGCGGGCGATAAGCTCCAGCACCTCGGTCTCGCGCGGGGTCAGGCCGTTGAGCCGCAGCTTGGGGTCGCGGCGCTTGGCGGGCCGGTTGCGGGCGAAGTCGGCGATCAGCCGCCGGGTGACGGAGGGGGCGAGCAGCGCCTCGCCGGCCGCGACCACCCGGACCGCGGCGATCAGGTCGGCGGGCGGGGCGTCCTTGAGCAGGAAGCCGCTGGCCCCGGCGCGCAGCGCCTCGTACACGTAGTCGTCCACGTCGAAGGTGGTCAGCATCAGCACCTTGGGCCGGTGTGCTCCCGGGACGTCCGGGGCGAGCAGCTTCCGGGCGGCCTCCAGGCCGTCCATGACGGGCATCCGGACGTCCATCAGCACCACGTCCGGGTGGGTGCGGCCGGTGACCTCCAGGGCCTGGGCGCCGTCCGCCGCGTCCCCCACCACGTCGATGTCGCTCTGGGCGTTGAGCAGGGCGGCGAAGCCGGCCCGCACCATGGCCTGGTCGTCGACGATGATCACGCGGATGGTCATGCGGGTTTCTCCAGGGGAAGGTCGAGGGGCAGGACGGCGGCCACCTTGAAGCCGCCGTCCGGCAGCGGGCCGGTGTCCAGCCTGCCATCGACCAGCCGAACGCGTTCCCGCATTCCGACCAGACCGTGCCCGGTGCCCTCGGCCGAGGCCTCCAGCGACTCGGTGCGCTGCGGCGGGGCGGCGTTGACCACGGTGAGCCGCAGTTCCGGGCCGTCCGCCGACAGCGAGACCCAGGTCCGCGCGCCCGGGGCGTGCCGGACCACGTTGGCCAGCGCCTCCTGGACGATCCGGTACGCGGAGAGGCCGACGGCCTGCGGCACCCGCTCGGCCAGCCCCTCGTCCACGGTCAGCTCGGCGGGCACCCCGGCCCGCCCCACCGTCTCGACCAGCTGGGCGAGTTGGCCGACCCCCGGCTGCGGGGCCGTCTCCCCGGCGGACTCCTCGCTGCGCAGCACGCCGAGCAGCCGGCGCATCTCGGCCAGCGATTCGCGCGCGGTGCCGGCGATCGCGGTGAACTCCTCGGCGGCGTCGGCCGGGACGCCCTCGATCCGGTACGGCGCGCTGGCGGCCTGCACCGCGATCACCGACATGTGGTGGGCCACCACGTCGTGCAACTCCCGGGCGATCCGCGCGCGTTCCTCCAGCAGGGTGCGCCGCTCGCGCTCCACCTCGCTGATCTGCTCCTGCTCGGTGAGCAGCCGGCGGACCTCGGCGCGCTCCCGCAGGGCTCCGCCGAGCACCAGGACGGCGCCGGTCAGGGCGATCGCGAGGACGACGTTGTCGCCGGTGTAGTGGGAGCCCGTTCCAACGATCGACAGGGCGATCCCGGCACCGGCGGTGACCAGCCAGACCGCGACCAGGGTGCGCCTCGGCTCGCGGAGGGAGAGCGGGACCATCAGGAACAGGTAGCCGACCAGGCTGGTGGGGATCCACGGCCAGGGGCCGCCGCCCCCGCTCCCGCTGGTCAGGACCAGCAGGGAGGCCAGCAGGTCGGTGGTGCCGATCATCCACCAGGCGGCCAGCGGCCGGCTCACGGCGAGCAGCAGCGGCGCGGTCTGTGCGACGGCCAGGGCGCCGGCGACCCCTCCGTTGAGCCCGTAGTCGTTGGCCATCACGTTGATCCCGCTGGGCAGCAGCGAGGCGATCGCGGCCACCGCGAGGACGTACGGGAGGTGGCGGATCCACGCGCGGGGGGACTGGGCCAGCAGCGGGGTGTGGTCGGAGGACGGCCGGGCGAGCGTGCCGAGCAGGGCCCGCAGTGCGCCGACGGTGCGGGACCCGGTGGTCGACTTGATCATCCGGCCAGACTAGGGGCGCGGTGGCGGCCCGGCGTCCGACCGGGGACCGGGATCCGGCGTACTACCGGGGTATGACCCGCGCGCTCAGGGCCGCCAGTGCCCGGCCAGGGCGGGGCCGAGCTGGTCGAAGTAGCGCTCGATCACCACGACCATGCCCTCGGGGCCAGCCGGTTCCTGTTCGGCGGTCCAGGAGAGGTGGGCGGCGCGCAGCAGGCTGCCGAAGACGGCGGCGAGCACGACCGGGCGCAGGTCCCGGGCCGGGTCCAGCCCCTCGCGTTCGGCGAGCACCTTGACCACCAGCCGCTCCTGTTCGGTGACCCGGCGCAGGTGGGCGGCGAGCAGCGCGGGCGTCTCCTCGATGATCCGCAGCAGTTCGAGGGCGCTGCTGATCGAGCCGGGGCCGGAGGTCCGGGCGTTCCCGAGGTCGCGCCAGGCCTTGACGATCGAGGCGCGCAGGGCCTGGAGCGGGGTCTCCTCGGCCGGGCGGTGGCGCAGGCACTCGATGAAGTAGTCCTCGGCGTCGGCCATCACGGCGAGGGCGACCTCGTCCTTGTTGGCGAAGTACCGGAAGAAGGTGCGCTGGGAGACGTCGACGGCGGAGGCGATCTCGTCGACGGTGGTCCTGGCGAAGCCCTGGCCGAGGAAGAGCGCGTGGGCGGCCTGCACCAGGGCGGCCCGGGTCTGCTGCTTCTTGCGCTCCCGGAGGCCGGGTGCCCGGCCGAGGTCCTCCGGGGTGCCGACGGGATGGGGGGTGCGTGCGGCCATGGCGGGGGCCTTCCGGGGGCGCTGGTGCGGAGGGTGGAGCTCAACCTTAGCCGCCTGACAAATGTCAGTGCAGGTCAGAAGTCATTGTTTGCCGAATGTCAGCGACTGACATAATCTTCCGGAGTGGCGCTCTTCGGCCGGGCACTCGTGGGGACGGGTGGGTCGTCGCAGCGCCACCGTCATGTCCCGGTCTCTGCCAGCCCCCGGAGGGCCCAGATGAGTCAGTCCGTCGTCAAGAACTCCGAGGCGGACGCACCGCCGCCACCGAATCCGTCGTCCGGGGGAGGGCTCAAGGGGCACCCCTGGCTCACCCTGCTGACCGTCGCGGTCGGCGTCATGATGGTCGCCCTGGACGGCACCATCGTCGCGATCGCCAACCCGGTGATCCAGGAGAAGCTGAAGGCCGCCCCCTCCGAGATCCAGTGGGTCACCAGCGGCTACCTGCTGGCGCTCGCCGTCTTCCTGATCACCGCCGGCAAGATCGGCGACCGCTTCGGCCACAAGAGCACCTTCCTGGTCGGCGCGGTCGGCTTCGCCGCCACCTCGGCCGCGATCGGCTTCGCGGGCAACATCCAGACCGTGATCGCCTTCCGGGTGCTCCAGGGCCTGTTCGGCGCGCTGCTCCAGCCGGCCGCGCTCGGCCTGCTGCGCGGGGCCTTCCCGGCCGAGCGGCTCAACATGGCCATCGGCATCTGGGGCGGCGTGATCGGCGCCTCCACCGCGGCCGGCCCGATCGTCGGCGGCCTGCTGGTCGAGCACGTCAGCTGGGAGTCGGTGTTCTTCATCAACATCCCGGTCGGCCTGATCGCGCTCGCCCTCGGCCTGTGGATCCTGCGTGACGTGCGGGCCGAGAACGCCGCCAAGTCCTTCGACCTGCCGGGCATCGCACTGCTCTCGGTCGGGATGTTCGCCCTGGTCTTCGGCATCATCAAGGCCCCCGAGTGGGGCTGGGGCGACGGGCGGACGCTGCTGTTCCTGGGCGGCGCCGTGGTGCTGATGGTGCTCTTCGCGCTCTGGCAGGGCCGGGCGGAGGAGCCGCTGATCCCGCTCAGCCTGTTCCGCTCGGTGCCGCTGTCGGCGGGCGTGCTGCTGATGGTGCTGATGGCCTTCGCGTTCTTCGGCGCGATCTTCTTCGTGACCTTCTACCTGCAGAACGTGCACGGGATGAAGCCGGTCGACGCCGGCGTCCACCTGCTGCCGATGACCGGCATGATGATCGTCGGCTCGCCGCTGGCCGGCATCGCGATCGGCAAACTCGGCCCGCGGATCCCGATCATGGTCGGGATGCTGCTCACCACCGGCGCCATGGTCGGCATGTCCACCCTGGACACCGGCTCCGGCACCGGCGTGATGTCGCTCTGGTTCGTCCTGATGGGCCTCGGCATCAGCCCGGTCATCGTCGGCGCCACCGAGGTCATCGTCGGCAACGCCCCGCTGGAGCTGTCCGGCGTGGCCGGCGGCCTCCAGCAGGCCGCCATGCAGGTCGGCGGCAGCCTCGGCACCGCCGTGCTGGGCGCCCTGATGGCCGCCAAGGTCGGCGACGTACTGCCCGGCGACTGGGCGAAGGCGGGCCTGCCGCCGGTCGAGGGCCCGCAGGCCGAGGGCCTGAAGCAGGCCGCCCAGCTGGGCATCACCCCGCCGGCCCCGCCCGGCACCCCGCAGCAGGCGGTGGACGCGATGGCCGATGCCGTGCACCACTCCTTCGTCAGCGGCATGTCGCTGGCCTTCGTGGTGGCCGCCGTGGTCGCCTTCGCCGCCGCCCTGCTCGCCCTGCTGACCCGCCGCGGCAGCACCGACGCGGGCCCGTCCGTGCACATCTGACCGGGCCCGGGAGAGACCGAAAGGGCCGGACCCCCACGAGGGGTCCGGCCCTTTCAGGCACTAGCGGGTGATCAGGCGTCGCCGCCGGCGGCACCCGGGTCGGCCGCGGCCACGTCCAGCAGCTGGTAGCGGTCGATCGCGTCCTTCAGCACCGAGCGGTCCACCTTGCCCTGCTTGGCGAGCTCGGTGAGCACCCCCAGCACGACCGACTGGGCGTCGATGTGGAAGAAGCGACGGGCCGCGCCACGGGTGTCGGCGAAGCCGAAGCCGTCGGCGCCCAGCGACTGGTACTGGCCCGGCACCCAGCGGGCGATCTGGTCCGGCACCGCGCGCATCCAGTCGGACACCGCGACGATCGGGCCCTCGGCGCCCTGGAGCTTCTGGGTGACGTACGGCACGCGCTGCTGCTCCTCGGGGTGCAGCAGGTTGAACTCCTCGGCCTCCACCGCGTCGCGGCGCAGCTCGTTCCAGGAGGTCGCGGACCAGACGTCGGCCTTGACGTTCCACTCCTCGGCGAGGATGCGCTGGGCCTCCAGGGCCCACGGCACGGCCACGCCGGAGGCGAGGATCTGGGCCGGGATCTGGCCGGCGGTGCCCGGCGCGTACTTGTGCAGACCCTTGAGGATGCCCTCGACGTCCACGTTCTCGGGCTCGGCCGGCATCTTGATCGGTTCGTTGTAGACGGTGAGGTAGTAGAACACGTCCTCGCCGTGCGGGTGCTCGGCCGTGGAGCCGTACATCCGGCGCAGACCGTCCTGGACGATGTGCGCGATCTCGAAGCCGTACGCCGGGTCGTACGCGACGACGCCGGGGTTGGTCGAGGCCAGCAGGTGCGAGTGGCCGTCGGCGTGCTGCAGGCCCTCACCGGTCAGGGTGGTGCGACCGGCGGTGGCGCCGAGCACGAAGCCGCGGGCCAGCTGGTCGGCCATCTGCCAGAACTGGTCGCCGGTGCGCTGGAACCCGAACATCGAGTAGAAGACGTAGACCGGGATCAGCGGCTCGCCGTGGGTCGCGTAGGACGAACCGGCGGCGATCAGCGAGGCGGTGCAGCCGGCCTCGGAGATGCCGTCGTGCAGCATCTGGCCGGTCGGCGACTCCTTGTAGGCCAGCAGCAGGTCGCGGTCGACCGACTCGTAGGTCTGGCCCATCGGGTTGTAGATCTTCGCCGACGGGAACAGCGAGTCCATGCCGAAGGTGCGGTACTCGTCCGGCGCGATCGGCACGAAGCGGTTGCCGATGCCCTTGTCCCGCATCAGGTCCTTGAGCAGCCGGACGAACGCCATGGTGGTGGCGATGGTCTGGTTGCCGGAACCCTTCTTGACCGCCTTGTACGCGTCGTCGCCGGGCAGTGTCAGCTGGCGCGGGCGCACCTTGCGCGTGGGCACGAAGCCGCCGAGGCCCTGGCGGCGGTCGTGCATGTACTGGATCTCCTCCGAGTCGCGGCCCGGGTGGTAGTAGGGCGGGTAGCCCTCGTCCAGTTGCTTGTCGGTGATCGGCAGGTGCAGCCGGTCCCGGAAGCGCTTCAGGTCGTCGACCGTCAGCTTCTTCATCTGGTGGGTGGCGTTGCGGCCCTCGAAGTTGGGGCCCAGCGTCCAGCCCTTGACCGTCTGGGCCAGGATGACCGTCGGCTGGCCCTTGTGCTCGCGGGCCGCCTTGAACGCCGCGTAGATCTTCTTGTGGTCGTGGCCGCCGCGACCCAGGTGCTGGATCTGCTGGTCGGTCATGTTCTCGACCATGGCGCGCAGGCGCAGGTCGCCGCCGAAGAAGTGCTCGCGGATGTAGTCGCCGGTCTCGGTGGCGTAGGTCTGGAACTGGCCGTCCGGCGTGGTGTTCATCTTGTTCACCAGGACGCCGTCGCGGTCCTGCGCGAGCAGCGGGTCCCAGCTGCGGTCCCAGATGAGCTTGATCACGTTCCAGCCGGCGCCCCGGAACTGGGACTCCAGCTCCTGGATGATCTTGCCGTTGCCGCGGACCGGGCCGTCGAGGCGCTGCAGGTTGCAGTTGACCACGAAGGTCAGGTTGTCCAGGCCCTCACGCGCGGCCAGGGACAGCTGGCCGAGCGACTCGGGCTCGTCCATCTCGCCGTCGCCGAGGAAGGCGTAGACGTGCGAGTCGGAGGTGTCCTTGATGCCCCGGTGCTCCAGGTAGCGGTTCATCCGGGCCTGGTAGATCGCGCCGAGCGGGCCGAGGCCCATCGAGACGGTCGGGAACTCCCAGAAGTCCGGCATCAGCCGCGGGTGCGGGTAGCTGGACAGACCGTACGGGGCCTTCGACTTCTCCTGGCGGAACGCGTCGAGCTGCTGCTCGGTGAGTCGGTCCAGGAGGAAGGCGCGGGCGTAGATGCCGGGGGAGGCGTGGCCCTGGAAGAAGACCTGGTCGCCGGACTCGCCCTCGGCGTCCTTGCCGCGGAAGAAGTAGTTGAAGCCCACGTCGTAGAGCGACGCGGAGGAGGCGAAGGTGGCGATGTGGCCACCCACGCCGATGCCCGGGCGCTGCGCCCGGGAGACCATCACGGCCGCGTTCCAGCGGGTCGCGTTGAGGATCTTGCGCTCGATCTCCTCGTTGCCGGGGAAGAACGGCTCGTCCTTGGTTGCGATGGTGTTGACGTAGTCCGTGCTGCGCATCTCGGGCACGGCGACACGCTTCTCGCGGGCGCGCTCGATCAGCCGCAGCATCAGGTAACGGGCACGCTCACGCCCCCGCTCGTCGATGGCCGCATCGAGCGACTCCAGCCATTCCGCGGTCTCCTCGGGATCGAAGTCCGGGACCTGACTCGGAAGGCCGCCAATGATGATCGGGTTGCGATCGGATCCGGAAGCCACGCTGTTCCTTCACTGTCGGTCGAAACTAGAGGTGTGTCGCGCCGCCTCCATCGTGCTACCGCGCTCGGAGATCCGTCATCTCTACCGATCGGTAACCGTTCCGCCTGGTGGGCGGAGCGGCTTGGCGGCGCGCGTCGCGGGCGTCTTCGTCCGCTCCGAACACCCCCGGGTGTTACGAAAAGAGGTGGTCCGACCTGGTGTCCCGTCCACCCGATGGCGGGTGGCCGGGGTGAGGGCCAACAGGAGACTCTACGCCCGCGCACGTGCGGACCCCGAATGTCGTTCGCATCTCGGGCACGCGTACGGCCTGTGGGCCGGGACCACCCGAAGCATCCTTGTCCCATGCAGAGAAGGGCAAATCGGTGTGATTCCCGACACGTCGACCGGCGTGTCCCGCTGTGACACGTCAACCTTTGGAGGGGATCGGCGGTCGGGTACTTGCGCGAACCGCCGCGCCCGTGTGGACTACGGCCACAGCCTCGGCATGGACGCCGAGCCGAATACTGGAGGTTATTCCCGTGAGCGCGACCGCGGACCCCGCGGACAAGTCCAACCCGGCGACCCGTCTGAACTTCGAGGAAGGTCAGATCGTCCAGGAGCTGGGGTACGACGAAGACACTGACCAGGATCTCCGCGAGGGCATCGAGGAGATCACCGGGACGGATCTCGTCGACGAGGACTACGACGACGTCGCGGACGCCGTCCTGCTGTGGCACCGCGACGACGACGGGGACCTCACCGACGCCCTCGTCGACGCCCTGGAATACCTGGCCGAGGGCGGTCTGATCTGGCTGCTGACGCCCAAGACCGGTCGGGACGGCCACATCGAGGCCTCCGACATCGCGGACGCGGCGAAGACCGCGGGCCTCTCGCAGACCAGCTCGATCGCGATCGCCAAGGACTGGGCGGCCACCCGCCTGGCGACCAAGTCCACGGCCAAGCAGCCCAAGCAGCGCTGAACGGGCCCCTGAGCCCCGTACCGGGCCCCGCCGGAGATCTCCTCCGGCGGGGCCCGGCGCATTCCCCGGTCCCCTCGCCGGTTGTCCCCGGCTCCTTGCGGTCCTCCCCGGGCCCGTCGGCCGCGTTCGCTCAGGGCGGAAGGCCTGGGCCGCCCGGCGGAGCGGGTCATCCGTTCGGCCGAACGCGGGTGAACGGATGCGAGGATGTCGCCTGCCGTGCCCGCCGCGCGGCCCGCTCGCGTCAGAAAGGTCCCGCTCATGGCCATCGAGGTCGGCACCCCGGCTCCGGACTTCGAGCTCCGCACCCAGCACGGGGAGACGGTCCGGCTGGCCGACTTCCGCGGCCGCCGGCACGTCGTCCTGGTCTTCTACCCGTTCGCCTTCACCGGCGTGTGCACCGGCGAGCTGGGCGCGATCCAGCGCGAGCTGGCCGGGCTGCAGAACGACGACGTCCAGGTGCTCGGCGTCTCCTGCGACTCGCAGTTCAGCCAGCGCGTGTTCGCCGACCGAGAGGGCCTGGAGTTCCCGCTGCTGGCGGACTTCTGGCCGCACGGCGAGGTCGCCCGGGCGTACGGCGTGCTGGACGAGGAGAAGGGCTGCCCGCTGCGCGGCACCTTCGTGATCGACAAGGCCGGCACGGTGCGCTGGAGCGTCGTGAACGGCCTCCCGGACGCCCGGGACGAGCAGGAGTACCTGAAGGTCCTGGCCGCCCTCTGAGGCCCGCGCGAACCACCCGTACGGCCCCCGCGACGCGTCCGCCTCGCCCGTTCGGCCGTACGTGCGGGAACCCGGTACTACGCTCGGGCCGTTGGCGGAGTGGGGCGTACGTCCGTTTTCGGAGGTCGGCGCCTCGAACCGCACCACCGGGGGCACCGGCCGGTGCCTCCCGATTCTTGGAGGACAAGTGGGAGTCAGCCTCAGCAAGGGCGGCAACGTCTCGCTCACCAAGGAGGCCCCCGGGCTCCAGGCCGTCGTGGTCGGCCTGGGCTGGGACGTCCGGACCACCACCGGGACGGACTTCGACCTGGACGCCAGCGCGCTGCTCTGCAACGAGCAGGGCAAGGTCGGCTCGGACGGCAACTTCGTGTTCTTCAACAACCTGAAGAGCCCGGACGGCTCCGTGGAGCACACCGGTGACAACCGGACGGGTGAGGGCGAGGGCGACGACGAGGCGATCAAGGTCAACCTGGCGGGCGTCCCGGCGGACGTGCAGAAGATCGTCTTCCCGGTGTCGATCTACGACGCCGAGAACCGGGGCCAGAACTTCGGCCAGGTGCGCAACGCCTTCATCCGGGTGGTGAACCAGGAGAACAACGCGGAGCTGGCGCGCTACGACCTCTCCGAGGACGCCTCCACCGAGACCGCGATGGTCTTCGGCGAGCTGTACCGCAACGGCGGCGAGTGGAAGTTCCGCGCCATCGGCCAGGGTTACGCCTCCGGCCTGCGCGGCATCGCCCAGGACTTCGGCGTCAACGTCTGAGTCTTCCTGCGGCGCAAGGGATTTGCGCCGGATTCCCCGGGGCGGGCCCCGCCCCCCCCCGGGCGGGGGCGCCCCCGCGTGGGGGGGGGGGGCCCCCCCTGCTTTGTGGTTCTTTGGTGTTGTTGCGGGGGGGGGGGGGGGGGGGGGGGGCGGGGCCGCGGGGCGCCCCCCCCCCCCCCCGGCCCCCCCCCCCCGCCCCGGCTTCGTCGGGGTCCGCCGCGCTGCGAGGATGTGAGTTCAGGAAGTTCAGCCGGCCGAAGCGGGCCGGCCGGGGTCGCGGGGGATTACACCTGTAAGGCGCCCCGGGAGAAGCAAGGGAGGAAGAACACCATGGTGGTCACGCTCGCCAAGGGCGGGAACGTCTCGCTCACCAAGGCCGCGCCGAACCTGACGCAGGTCCAGATCGGCCTCGGCTGGTCCGCCCGTTCGACCACGGGCGCACCGTTCGACCTCGACGCGAGCGCCCTGATCTGTGGTGGCGGACGGGTGCTCGGCGACGAGTACTTCGTCTTCTACAACAACCTCAAGAGCCCCGAGGGCTCGGTGGAGCACCAGGGCGACAACCTCGTGGGCGGCGACGACACGGGTGACGACGAGCTGGTCCTGGTCAACCTGGAGCTGGTCCCGGCCCAGGCGGACAAGGTGGTCTTCGCGGTCTCGATCTACGAGGCCGAGGCCCGGCTGCAGAACTTCGGACAGGTCCGCAACGCCTACATCCGGGTCGTCAACTCCGTCGACGGCCAGGAGATCGCGCGCTACGACCTGTCCGAGGACGCGTCCAGCGAGACGGCGATGATCTTCGGCGAGCTGTACCGCTACGCGGGCGAGTGGAAGTTCCGCGCGGTGGGCCAGGGCTACGCCTCCGGCCTGCGCGGGATCGCGCTCGACTTCGGCGTCAACGTACAGTAAGGGCGTAAATCGGACTTATCGCACCCGATCCACGATCAAATGATCACGATCATGAGAACAGAGGGCAGTGCGGGGGTGACCTGACCGGGCCCGGCCCGGCCGGGCGCCTCGGGACCAGGCCGCCCCGGCACGGCCAGAACCCGAAAGGTAGCCAACTCCCGTGTTCCTCCGCACATTCGGCTGGTCGTTCGCGATCACCGCACTAGGCCTGATCGCGGCCGGACTGCTCTGGGGAGCCCAAGGCTTCGGCATCGTGCTGATCCTCTCCATCCTGGAGATCTCCCTGTCCTTCGACAACGCGGTGGTCAACGCCACGGTGTTGAAGCGGATGAACCCGTACTGGCAGAAGATCTTCCTGACGGTCGGTGTGCTGATCGCCGTCTTCGGGATGCGGCTGGTCTTCCCGCTGCTGGTCGTGGGTCTCACCGCGAAGCTCAACCCGGCGACGGTCATCGACCTCGCCCTGCACTCCGACAAGACCCATGACGGCCTCACCTACGGCCAGTACCTGGAGGCGGCCAACCCGGCCATCGCGGCCTTCGGCGGCGTCTTCCTGCTGATGATCTTCCTGGACTTCGTGTTCGACGAGAAGGAGCACAACTGGCTGGGCTGGCTGGAGCGCCCGCTGGAGAAGGTCGGCAAGCTGGACGCCCTCTCCAGCGTCGTCGCCCTGGTCGCGCTGGTGCTGGCCTCGCGCTTCTTCGCGGCGGAGCACGCCGAAACCGTTCTGCTGGCCGGTGTGCTCGGCCTGATCACCTACCTCGCTGTCAACGGCCTGTCGTCGATCTTCGAATCGGGCCTGGAGGAGGAGGCCGAGCGCGAGGAGGAGGCCGAGAAGGCCGGCAAGTCGGTCGTCCAGGTTGCCGGCAAGGCCGCGTTCTTCCTGTTCCTCTACCTGGAAGTGCTGGACGCCTCGTTCTCCTTCGACGGCGTGGTCGGCGCCTTCGCGATCTCCAGCGACATCTTCCAGATCACCCTGGGCCTGGGCATCGGCGCGATGTACATCCGCTCGCTGACCGTCTTCCTCGTCCGCAAGGGCACCCTGGACGACTACGTCTACCTGGAGCACGGTGCCCACTACGCGATCGGCGCGCTGGCGGTGATCCTGCTGGTCGGGATCAAGTACCACATCCCGGAGATCGTCACCGGCCTGATCGGCGTCGCCTTCATCGGACTGGCCCTGGCCTCCTCGATGCTGCGCAACCGGCGCGAGGCGGCGGCGGACGAGAGGGAACTGGTGGGCAGCGGGCAGTAGTTCGCGACGGTTCTCCGGCGAAGCACGACGGCCGCCCCCGGGATTCCGGGGGCGGCCGTTCGCATGGCTCCTGCGGTGCCGGGGTCAGCCCAGCTGCTGCTCGATCGCGCGCAGCTTGCGCTCCAGCGAGTCCAGCTTCGGCATCGACAGGGTGTCGTCGTCGGCCGTCAGGTCGATCGTCGAGCTGCGGAAGGACGAGGTCGAGCTGCTGGTCGAGCCGCTCGTCGAGGAGAAGGAGTAGGACGAGTCGACGGCGGCGCGGCGGCGGCCGGCGTCCAGGGCGGCCGGCTCCAGCGGGCTCGTCGAGGTGGACGAGTTACGCGGGGTCGTCGGGGCGAACGGGTCCTGCGCGGTCGGGGTGGTGTGGGCGCTCCCGGCGGCTAGGGCAGGCTCCGTAGCGCTCGGGCCGTCTCCGGCCGCCGTGAGCGCGGGCACCTGACGCCCGCCGCGGGCCCGGGCGAGCATGCCGCCCTGGCGGGAGATGGCCTTCAGCTCGGCCCGCTCGCGGCGGTCGGCGGAACGGGCGCGCACCTTGGCGTCGATCTTCGCCTGGCGCTCCTCGCGCACCTCCTCCACCGCCTCGTCCAGGCTGCGGACGTTCTCCAGCAGCATCAGCGACCAGGCCGCGTAGGTCTCGCGCGGGGCGCGCAGCCAGCGGACGATGCGGATCTGCGGCAGCGGGCGCGGCACCAGGCCCTGCTCGCGCAGTGCGGCCTTGCGGGTCTGCTTGAGCGCGCGGTCGAACAGGATCGCGGCCGAGATCGACATGCCGGAGAAGAACTGCGGGGCGCCGGCGTGGCCCAGGCCGCGCGGGGCGTGGACCCAGTTGAACCAGGCCGAGGCGATCGCGAACACCCAGACCAGCAGGCGGGAGCCGAGCGCCGCGTCGCCGTGGCTGGCCTCGCGGACGGCGAGCACCGAGCAGAACATCGCGGCGCCGTCCAGGCCGAACGGGACGAGGTACTCCCAGCCGTTGGACAGGCCGAGGTTCTCGATGCCGAAGCCCACCAGGCCGTGGAAGGAGAGTGCGGCCGCGACGCCGGCGCAGCAGAACAACAGGGTGTACGAGGAGATGCCGTAGATCATCTCCTTGCGGCGGCGGCGGTCCTCGCTGCGCTCCCAGGAGTCGGCGGACTCGTCCTTCTTCGAGCTCTTGAATCGCAGCGTCGCCATCAGGATGGCGACGAACAGCAGGGCTGCGCCGCCGATGACGGTCCAGACCAGCTGTATGGAGGTCAGGTTCATTGCGGGTCGGGCCTCGGGTTTCCGCAGGGGACGGGTTCACGGTGCGACACAGGCGATCAGGACCCTCCGCGCGGGCACTGCCTGACGGCTCGTTCGTCGCCGCACGGCATGCCCACCGCGCCCGCGCAGGGGCGGACGGGACACCTGTGCGGCTAGACGATATCGCGTCCGAAGGGGCGGCATGTTACGGGAGGGCGGCTTCCCCGGGCCAATCGACCCACCGGTTCGCGTCACGGGTGGGCTTGAACGGCCCGGCGGGGTAGGGAAAGGGGAAGTCCGGGTATCCGTCGTCCGGGCCGATGCCCGATCATGGACCGGCGGATCGCTGAGCGGTGGACGTCGGGCGGCGGAGTGTCGGGCGGTGGATCGCCGGTTGCACTGGGCGGTGGGCCGCCGGGAGCGTCGGGCGGTGGGCCACCGGGCAGCGGATTGTCGGAACGTCGGAACGTCGGAACGTCAGATCGTCTGGCGGCGGCAGGGGGAGAGGACTGGATGGTCTCGATCTGGGAGTACCTGCGCGGGGACAGGAGCTACACCTTCGACAATCCGGGTGCCCAGCACAAGGTCACGCTCACCAAGTCGGCGCCGCAGCACGCGCTCACCGGCTCGGCCGCCACCACCGGGTACCTCTACGTCAACCTGCACTGGACCATGCGCTCGGGCGCGACCCGGCCGAGCGCCCGGGACACCGTCAAGCGCTTCTTCAGCCCACGGATCCTGAGCCCGCTGGAGCCGGATTCCCCGGGCGGCAACGAGCAGGTGAACGTCGACCTCGACCTGGCCTGCATGTACGAACTCTCCGACGGCACCCGGGGCGTGGTGCAGCCGCTCGGCGAACTCTTCGGCGACCTGCGCGAACCGCCGTACATCAAGCTCAGCGGCGACGACCAGTACGGGGCGCCCTCCGGCGAGACGATGTACGTCAACCTGGAGAAGAAGGACAAGTTCAAGCGGTTGCTGATCTTCGTCTACATCTACGACGGCACCCCGGCCTTCGAGCAGACCCACGCGGTGATAACGATCGTCCCGCAGAGCGGGCCGCGGATCGAGATCAAGCTGGACGAGCGGGCACGGGCGGCGCGTTCCTGCGCGGTGGTGCTGATCGAGAACGCCGGGGACAACCAGCTGATGGTGCGCCGTGAGGTGCGGTACGTCAACGGGTTCCAGGCGGACATCGACCGGCTGTACGGCTTCGGGATGCAGTGGCAGCGCGGGTACAAGGGGCAGCAGCCGGGGCGCGAGGACTGAGCTCCGGCGGGGCCGTGGTGATTCTCCGGCGGCCCCGCCGGGACTTGACCGGGCGGGTGCGGACCGGATCGGTGCGGCCCGGGTCGGTGCGGGCTCAGTGGGGCTGGAACTGCGGGCCCTGCGGGGGCAGTGCGAACTCCTCGCCGGTCGGTGCCGGGGCCGGCGCCGGGGGCTGCGGCGGGATGGGCGGCTGCTGGCCGGTGCCGGGCTGCTGCTGGTGCGGGTAGCCGTAGCTGCCGGGGTGCTGCTGCGAGGGGATGGCCGGGTTCGGCTGGGGGTAGCCGTAGCCGGTGCCCGGCTGGGGCTGGGGCTGCGGCGGGTACGGCTGGGCGGGCTGGGGGTAGCCGTAACCGGTCGCGGGCTGCTGCTGCGGGTAGCCGTACCCCGTGCCGGGCTGTTGCTGGGGATAGCCGTAGCCGCCCGGGTGGTGGGTCGGCGGCGCGGGCGGGGCCGGCGGGACGTTCGGGGGCATGGTGGGCGGGGCCGCCGGCGGGGGCGTCATGCCCGGCGGGGCCGTGGGCGGGGGCGGGGTCGGCGGTGCGGCGGGCGGCGGGGTCGCCGGGCCGTTCGCGATGGCCCCGGCCGGGGCCGGGGCGGGCGTGGTCGTGGGCTGCGCCGGGGGCTGGGGGTGCGGAACGGCCGGGCTCAGGGTGAAGGTGCCGGGCTCGGGTCGGGCCTCGGAGCGCGGGTGGGTCAGCGGGGTGGCACGCGGGTCGACCGCGCCGGTGGGGGTGGCGGCGGACGCGGGCGCCGGGGCCGCCGCAGCTGCCGCGGCCTCCTCCGCCTCGTCCTCGACGGTGATGCCGAAGTCGGTGGCCAGGCCGATCAGTCCGGAGGTGTAGCCCTGGCCGATCGCGCGGAGCTTCCAGGTGCCGTTGCGCCGGTAGAGCTCGGCCGCGACGAGGGCGGTGACGCTCTCGGCGTCGTCGATCGCGAACTCGGCCAGGGGGGCGGCGCCTTCCCCGGTCGCGGCGTCGAACAGCAGCAGCCGCAACCCGGGAACGGTGCGGAACGGGCCGCCCTCGGAGGAACCGGCCAGCACCACCCGGTCCACCTCGACGGGCAGCTTGGCGAGTTCGACCTCGACCGTGTCGATGATCTCGGCGCCGCCGGAGGTGTGCTGCTTGGGCAGGTGGCGCACCAGCCCGGAGGGGTGCCTCGGCTGGTTGTAGAAGACGAAGTCGGCGTCCGAACGGACCTTGCCGTTGGCGCCGAGCAGCAGCGCGGACGCGTCCACGTCCGGCGCACCGGGCGTGGCGCTCCAGCGCAGCACGGCGCGGACCGCCGCCGCCGGCAGTGCGATGTTGGCGCCCTTGGCCATCACGTGCGTCATAGCGGACCATCCTGCCTGTTCGCCACCGCTTCGGACAACGTGACCGGGAGCGCCCGCGTGAGGCCGGACTTTGCCAAGACTTGCGCTTGACCGGGGTTTGCCGCCAGCCTCGCCACGGTCGGGGACGACCGTCCGATCGGGCCCCGCACTCGCGGGATGTTCCGGGAGTTCAGTGCTCCGGCGCCGGAAGCGGCCGGAATCCGTCCGTACGATGGGCGTTCGAACAGGCCCCCGGAGGGTCGGCGGAGGGGAGTCCGTCGGCGGCGCGTCCAGGCGAAACCGCGGGCCGAAGGCCGTCCACCCCCGAGGGAGACCACCGTGCGCCATTTCGGCCACCTCGCCGACGACGTCCGCGCCCGGCTGTTCCTGGAGCAGCCACGGACGTTCACCGCGCGGAGCGAGCCCGCGGTGCTCGCCACCGCCCTCGGCGGCACCCTCTACAGTCCCGCCACCAGGCCCGCGCTGGCTGCCGACATCCGCAAACAGGCTGCTCGGGGCGTGGTTTCGATGGTGCTCTGCCTGGAGGACGCGATCGCCGACCACGAGGTGGACGCGGGTGAGCGGAACCTGGTCGAGCAGATCACCGACCTGGTCAATGATTTCACCGATTGCACACATGATCATCCACTTCTCTTCATCAGGGTTCGCGCCGCCGCGCAGATCCTCGACCTGGCCGAACGGCTCGGCCCGGCGGTCGGACTGGTGAGCGGCTTCGTGCTGCCCAAGTTCACGGCCGAGGACGGCGGCGCCTACCTGTCCGCCGTCGCCGCCGCCGAGGCCGCCACCGGGCGGCGGCTGTTCGCCATGCCCGTCCTGGAATCGCCCGAACTCGCCCACCTGGAGACCAGGCGCGAGCAGCTCTTCGGCATCGCCGAGCTGCTCGCCGCCCACCGTGAACGGGTGCTCGCCGTCCGGCTCGGCGTCACCGACCTGTGCTCCGCCTACGGGCTGCGGCGCTCACCGGACCTCACCGCGTACGACGTCGCGCTGGTCGCGGCGGTGATCGGCGACGTGGTCAACGTGCTCGGCCGGGCGGACGGCACCGGGTACACCGTGACCGGGCCGGTCTGGGAGTACTTCCCGGTGCAGGAGCGGATGTTCAAGCCGCAGCTGCGCCGCACCCCGTTCGCGGCCAGCGCCGGCACGGCCCGGGCCTCCGGTGAGGAGGTCCGCCGCCGGATCATCGAGCACGACCTGGACGGGCTCATCCGCGAGGTCGAACTCGACCGCAGCAACGGCCTGCTGGGCAAGACCTGCATCCACCCCAGTCACGTCCCCGCGGTGCACGCGCTCTCCGTGGTCACGCACGAGGAGTACTGCGACGCCCGCGACATCCTCCGGCAGGAGCAGGACGGCGGCGGGGTACTGCGCTCGGCGTACACCAACAAGATGAACGAGGCCCGGCCGCACCGCGCCTGGGCGGAGCGGGTGCTGCTGCGGGCGGAGGTCTTCGGGGTGGCCCGCGAGGACGTGAGCTTCGCGGAACTGCTGTCGGCCTGCCTGTGCGGCTGATCCCTGAGCGACGCGCGTGATCCGCCGTCGGAACCGGACGAGCGCCGGCGGACCGGGGTCCGCGGACGAGCGGCACCGGATGAGCGCCGGCGGACGAGTGGCACCGGACGAGCACCGGCGGATGAGCAGCACCAACGAGCACCACGAACGAGCGGCATCGAAGGCGGTACCAGTAGTGACGAGCAGTATTCAGCAGACCACGTGGACCGGGCGCTGGGTCGCCGAGCGGACCGGGATGGCGCTGACCGGATCGGAGCGCCTGCCCGAGCTGGTCGGTCTGGCCCTGCGCTCCGGCAACCCCAAGCGTGCCCACCTGCTGGTCTCCAGCGTCCTCGGCAAGCACGTTCCGCAGCGGCCCGCCGTGGTGCACGGTGCCGGGCTCGAACTCGGTCGGCGCGTGCGCGAGTTGCTCGGCGGCGAGGCGGCGGCGCGGGCCGTCGTGCTCGGCTACGCGGAGACGGCCACCGGCCTCGGCCACAGCGTCGCCGACGGCCTCGACGCGCCCTACCTGCACTCCACCCGCCGCCCCGTCTCGGGGATCCCCCCGCTCGGCGGCTTCGAGGAGGAGCACTCCCACGCGACCGGGCACCTGCTGCTCCCCGTCGATCCCGGACTCCTGGGTGGCGGCGGACCGTTGGTGCTGGTGGACGACGAACTCTCGACCGGCCGGACGGTCCTCAACACCATCCGCGAACTGCACGACCGCCACCCCCGCGACCACTACCTGGTGGTCTCCCTGGTCGACCTGCGCTCGGCCGAGGACCGGCACCGGCTCGCCGCGGCCGTCGCTGAACTCGGCGCCCGGCTGGACGTGGTGGCCACCGCGAGCGGTGGCGTCGACCTGCCCGAGGACATCGTGGCGCGAGCCGAGCGGCTCATCGCCGCGGTGCCCCCGACCGCCCCGCCCCCGGTGGTCGACCCGGCCCCGCTGGTCCGGGTCGAGCTGGACTGGCCCGCCGGGCTGCCGGACGGCGGCCGGCACGGCTTCACCGCCCGCGACCGCGAGCGGCTGGACGCCGTGCTGCCCGCGCTGGCAGAGCAGTTGGCCTCGGCCCTGGCGGGCGCGGAGGCTCCGTCCGGCACGGCGGAGCGGGTGCTGGTGCTCGGCTTCGAGGAGCTGATGTACGCGCCGCTGAGGCTCGCCGAGGCACTCGCCCAGCGGCTCGGCGGCGACCGCGTCCGCTACTCCACCACCACCCGCTCGCCCGTCCTCGCCGTGGACGACCCCGGCTACGCCATCCGCACCCGGCTGGCCTTCCCCGCCCACGACGACCCCCAGGACGGCGGCTCGCGCGAACGCTACGTCTACAACGTCGCCCCCGGCGCCGACGGAGTCCGCCGTTTCGACGCCGTGGTGCTGGTCGTGGACGACGTGGCCGACACCCCGGCCCTGCACCAGGGGGAGTACGCGCTGCTGCGCCAGCTGCGGCAGGTCACCGGCCGGGTGCTCCTCGCGGTGCTGCCCTCGCACCGGCCGGCGCTGCCCGCCCCGCTGTACGGCCCGGCGTTCTCCTCGTACCGCCCGGAGGAGGTGGCCTGGCTGCTCAAGGACCTCTCCGAGGTCCGGCTGGAGGCCCCCACCGAGGAGCGCGAGGAGGCAGTCCAGAACGGCGGTGCGCACTACGCCGAGTCGCTGCCGGTCGAGTACCGGCCCAGCCCCGAGTACCAGGAGCTGTTCCACCAGGCGCTGCGGGGCTCCGCCGACCGGATCGCGCTCGCAGTCGGCACCGTCGCCGAGACGCTGCTGCGCGAGCGCGGGCCCGGGCTGGTGCTGGCCTCGCTGGCCCGGGCCGGGACGCCGGTCGGCATCCTGGTCCGCCGCTGGCTCGCCTTCGCCCACGGCCTGGACGTACCCCACTACGCGGTGTCGATCGTCCGCGGACGGGGCATCGACCGGGTCGCCCTGCGCTACCTGGCGGCCCACCACCGGGCGGCGGACGTGGTGTTCGTGGACGGCTGGACCGGCAAGGGCGCGATCACCCGCGAACTCGCCGACGCGCTGACCGGCACCGGCTTCGACCCGGACCTCGCGGTGCTCGCCGACCCCGGCCGCTGCGTGCGCACGTACGGTACCCGGGACGACTTCCTCATCCCCTCCGCCTGCCTCAACTCCACGGTTTCCGGGCTGGTTTCGCGCACCGTGCTGCGCGCCGGGCTGATTGGTCCGGACGACTTCCACGGGGCCAAGCACTATGCCGAACTGGCCGGCGGCGACGTCTCGGAGGCCTTCCTGGCCGCGGTGGCCGCGCGCTTCGGCGACGTCCGCGCGCAGGCGGTCGAGGGCGCCGAGCGGCTGGCCGCCGATCCGGACCGCACCCCCGACTGGGCCGGCTGGGCCGCCGTCGAGCGGATCAGCGCCGAGTACGGGATCGACGACGTCAACCTGGTGAAGCCCGGGGTCGGCGAGACCACCCGGGTGCTGCTGCGCCGCGTCCCGTGGCGGGTGCTGGCCCGGCGCGGCACCGGCACCGACCTCGACCACGTGCGGCTGCTCGCCGCGCAGCGCGGCGTTCCGGTCGAGGAGGTGGACGGGCTGCCGTACAGCTGCGTGGGCCTCATCCACCCCCGCTACAGTCGGGGCGCGACGGGGGCCAGCGGGCTGGCCGTGCGGGGGAGGGAGTCCTGATGGGTGGCGGGACGGCGGGTGGCGCGATGAGTGGTGGGCCGGCGGGCGCCGTGCTGGTGGCCAGTGATCTCGACCGTACGCTCATCTACTCCGAGCGGGCGCTGGCGCTGGACGGCCCCGACCGGGAGGCGCCGCGGCTGCTCTGCGTGGAGGTGCTGGACGGGCGGCCGCTGTCCTACCTGACCGAGCGGGCGGCCGCACTGCTGGCCGAGTTGGGCCGCAAGGCCGACTTCGTGCCCGCCACCACCAGGACCGTCGAGCAGTACCGGCGGGTCAACCTGCCCGGCCCGCGGCCGGCTTACGCGATCTGCGCGAACGGCGGGCAGCTGTTGGTGGACGGCGAGCCCGACCAGGACTGGCGCCGCGAGATCACCACTCGGATCGCGGCCGGCTCGGCGCCGACGGCGGAGGTGGTGCGCCAGCTCGCGCTCTGCGCCGATCCGGAGTGGACCCGCAAACGGCGGGTCGCCGACGACCTGTTCGCCTACCTGGTCGTCGAGCGCGACCGGCTGCCCGACGGCTGGCTGGCCGAGCTGACCGGCTGGTGCGCCGAACGCGGCTGGCGGGTCTCGCTGCAGGGCCGCAAGGTGTACGCCGTGCCCCAACCGCTGTGCAAGAGCGTGGCGTTGGCCGAGGTCGTCCGGCGCAGCGGCGCGGCCACCGTGCTGGCGGCCGGGGACTCGCTGCTGGACGCCGACCTGCTGCTCGCCGCCGACGCCGGGTGGCGCCCCGGGCACGGCGAACTGGCCGACAGCGGGTGGACGGCCCCCGCCGTCACCGCCCTTGCGGAGGTGGGGGTGGCGGCGGGGGAGGAGATCGTCCGTCGGTTCCTCTCGGCTGCGGTCGGCCAGCGCTAGCCGCAGCACCCGCCGCCGCAGCAGCCGCCCCCGCCCCCGCCCGGGGCCTGCTGGGGCGCGCCGCCGGCCGCCGCCCCCGTGACGGCGACGGTGGACAGCAGCTTCACGGTGTCCTGGTGGCCCTGGGGGCAGACAGCGGGGTCGTTGGCCTGCGCCATCGGGCGGCTGAGCTCGAAGGTGGCGCCGCAGGAGCGGCAGCGGAAGTCGTAGCGTGGCATACCGGCAGGGTACCGACCGTGCTCAGCGGTGCTGGCCCAGATCGCCGCGGATCAGGCCGATCACCCGCGCCGCCGTCTCCCGCACCGCCGCCAGCTCGGTCAGGAAGTGCCAGTAGTCCGGGTGCCGGCCGGCCGCCTGGAGGGTCGCCACCGCGCGGTCCACCCGGGCCACCGCCTCGTCCAGCGGGGCGGCGTGCCGCGGGTCCGGCGCGCTGCGGCCGGCCATCGCCAGGCGCTGGGCGTCCCGCACGGCGAAGCGGGCCCGCTCCACCTCCCGGTTCGGATCGTGCTGCACCTCGTTCAGCTGCCGGAGCCGGTCGTTCACCGCCTGCACCGAGCCGTCCGCGGTCTCCAGCAGCGCCCGGACCGTAGCGATCGCGGCCGTGGCGTCCGCCCAGCGCTGCTCGTCCCGGGCCCGGGCGGCCTCGGCGAGCTTGCGCTCCGCGGCCCGGCCGGTCTCGGCGACCTGCTCGGGCACCCGCTGGAGGTCCTGCCAGCAGGCGGTGCTGAACCGGCGGCGCAGCTCGCTCAGCGCCGGGTCGACCGTCGCCGCCTTGGTCTCCAGCGCCTGGATCCTGGTCCGCAGGCTCGACACCCGCCGGTCGAGCTCGCGGGCCCGCTCGGGCAGCTGGGCGGCGTCCGCGGTGATCGCCTCCGCGCGCCGCTTCACGTTTTCGGCCCGCTGCAGCGTGGCGGCCACGCCGTGCCGCGCCGCCCCCTCGTTCAGCCGCCCCAACTCGGGTGCCAGCTCGGCCAGCCGGGCCGCCAGGTCGTCGGCCCGCAACCCGGCGCCGCGCACCCCGTCGAGCGTGGTGGTGGCCTGCAGCAGCGCGCGCTTGGCCTGCTCGACGGCCGGGGTGACCCGCATCAGTTGCTGCTCGGCGTGCTGGACGGTCGGCTGGAGGCGGCGCAGGAAGTCGGTCAGCTCGGCGCGGGCGGAGTGCAGCTGGCCCTTCACGTCCTCCAGCAGACGCTGCGCCCGGACGGCGGAACCGGCGTCCAGGGCCTCGTTGTCCAGGTCATGGGCGTCGAGGGCGGCCAGGTAGTTCACCGTGACCTGCTCGACCCGGCCGGAGATGGCGGGCAGCTCGGCCAGCGCCCGTTGCGCCCCCGCGCCCTCCTCCGCGGCCCGGACGGTCTCCACGGCGAGCTGCACCTCGCGCTGCGTCTCGTCCAGCTCGTAGAACGCCTCCTGCGCCGCGGCCCGGGCCTCCTTGGCCTCCGCCCGGACACCCTCCCCGGCCCCGCGCCGACCCCACCAGCCGCCACTGCCCGCCGACGCCAGCCCCACCGCTCCCAACGCACCCGCCAGCACCACCGGCAACACCAGCGCATCGCCCAGCGCACTCCCCGCCCGACGCCGCCCCCGCCGCCCGCTCCCGCCGGCCACCGCCACTGCGCGCTCCCTGCTCCGTCCCGCTGATCCGCGCCCATTCTCCCCGATCCGCGCCCCCCACCGGCACCCCGGGGCCCACACCACCCCCCGGGACCAGGTACCCTAGGCTCTCGTCGTGCGCCCACCGGGCCACGACCGGGGGCGCGTAGCTCAGTGGTAGAGCGCTGCTCTTACAAAGCAGATGTCGGCGGTTCGAAACCGTCCGCGCCCACCCCGTGAACAGCTAGAACGCAGACATCAGCCCTGGTGGGGAGTGGTTTTCCTGCCGGGGCTGATGCTCGTTATGTAGCCTTCCTGTAAGGCATCTGAGTCTGCCTGATGTCTCACTCGGGGGAGCCGTCCCCAATATTTCCCCTAAATGATCATGGCGTTTGCGCTGGTCAGGTTTGGGGCGGACGTGAGAGCGCCCCCGGCCGGGTTCGACGGTCGGGGGCGCTCGCGCCGGGGCAGAGGGGTGGTCGTCGACTTGCTTCGGCGCGTTCGAGGGCCCCAGGCGCAGGACTCACCTGGGGGGTCGATGGGTGTATGGATCTAGTCGGCCAGGGTATTCGAACTGGAGTCCGAAGGCTGTTGTCTCGTTCAGATTTGTACTAACAGCTTGCGATGGGGCCTCTGACCAGCGCAAGGGCTTGGGCGCCCAAGCTGTCGAACATATCCCTACGGTTTGGTCACGGCCACCATGGGCCGCCGTGACGACGTACAGGGACGTGCATGCCTCGGGTCGCGCCGCCATACCAGCGCGTCGCCGCAGAGATCCGCCGACGGATCGCCAGCGGCGAATGGCCGCCCGGCCGCCAACTACCTTCTCGCGCCAAGCTCGCTGCGGAACTCGGCGCGACCGATGCCGCCGTCCGACTCGGAATGGCCCTCTTACGGCGGAGCGGCGAACTCGAAGGAACGCAGCGAACCAGGCTCTTCGTGGCGCATCCTCCTGCTGTGCGCACACTCCTCGACCCAGATCGAGACTGGCCATACCCCGGCGGCGAAGGAGCCACCGGCAGCTGCCGCGCAGACGCCGACCTCGCCCAACGGCTCCATGTGCCCGTCGGCGCGCGCCTTCGATGGCGCCGAGACGAATGCCTCGACCCCGACTCCAGGCCCAGCCACCTCGTCACCACCTGGTGGAGAGGAGCGCGGACGCGATCCTGGGCACGATGCGACGCCGAAGCCCAGCTCCACCAGCTGACCGCCGACGAAGCCGAACACCTCGGCCTGCCGCAAGGCGTCCCGGCCTGGCTGATCCAGCGAACCCGAGTGGCCTCCTCCGGGAAACCCGCGGAGACGGCAGACATGGTGCTGCCAGCGGACCGCTGGCGAGTGCGCCTGCGGTAGAACTAGGCCGGCCGTACCGCCGTACGGTCGGCCATCACCGCTGCTACTCGGTCGGCGGCGGAGTGGGCGGGGGCGGGCTGGACGGCCCCGGCGCCGGCGGTGGCGGGTGACCCAAGCCGCCCGGGTTACCGGACGGCTTCCGCTGTCCGTCATCCTGCAGCATGGTCGTCTCCTCCTCGTTCTCGACCGCCGGGATCTCGTCCGGCAGCGGCATTGGGGGGTGCAGGGGCGTTCGGGTGGGCCCTCGGGAAGCACGGCCTCGCTGTCCGCGCCACCGGCCCTGCTCGTTTCGGGGTACCGTGCCGCTCACGTCGTTCTCCTCGCGCTGCTGGGGGTCACCATCGTGGCCCTGGCAGAGGATGCTGCGGGCGGGATTCCCGTCACCGGCCCGCGCGCCTGAGCTTCGACGCGGTCTTCTTCGCGTTGTTCGCGCGGGTGATCGACGGGCCGGCAGGCTTGCCCCTGTCGTGCTGCTCGTGCGCGGTGTCCGTGTGCGCGCCGGCAGCGTCGTCGTGTCGCTCGCTCAACGGCTTCTCGTCAGCCATGGTGGCGCTTCTCCTCGAGGTGGTCAGTCAGTGCGTCGGCGAGGTCGTGCTCGGGTCGGTGTCCCGGGACGGGCAGTGCTCGACCTCGGCGACGTAGGCCGTGATGTCCTGGATGAATCGGCCGTAGACCCATCGGCCGCAGACGGTGCACCGCCCGTACTCGATCTGCTCCTCGCCCTCCGGCACGACCGACGCCTCGCCGACGGTGCTCACTGGGCCAGCTCCCGTCCGGGCAGGCCCCGGTAGCCAGCGATGTAGGCCTGACGCTGGACCCACCCCTGAGCGCTGGACTCCATGGAGAACGCGCGCACGGTGCCTTCGTCGTCCCGCACCAGGGCGTCGGTCTCGGTGTCGCGGATGGCCCATGACCGGCCTCCGCGAGGGCCGGGGGGCAGCGCTTCGACGGTGTACTGGGCGCCAACGCGCTGAGCGTGGGTCAGGCCGTCGCCGTGCCACACGCGGACGATCGCCTGGCCGCCGCTGGTCAGCCCGAGGGGCCAGTCGACGACGCCCGAGCCGTCCATCATGCGCGAGAGGTCCGCCGTGCCGCCAGAGCCGAGCAGCCGCTCCATCGCTGTCAGCTCGTATGCGCTGATCGGCAACTGGCGCACCGTCTGCCAGAGGGTGTCCAGGGCCTCCAGTGCCGGGAGTGTGGTGCGGTTCAGGTGGCCGTCCACCGCGACCGTCAGGCTGTCGGTACTCAGCATGCTGCCTCCTCCTCAATGCACTTCGGGTGAGCCACCACGGCCCAGCTGAGCGGCGCGGCCCCTGGTCGTGTCGCCATGGGGTAGTGGCCCGCGGGAACCAACTCGCCGTCCTCTTCGCCACAGTGGATGCAGGCGTGGCCCTGCAGCTGAGCCTGGGTCGGCTGCTGTTGATGCGTCGTCACGGGCACAGCATCGGCGTCCCCGTGGACTGCCACTAGGGCCATGGTGAGTACCCACGGTGGAGCCCTCGTGGCCGGTACTCTCGTGCCACCATCGACCCGGGAGGCCCCGCCCCGATGCCCACACCGGAACCGCTCCCCGCCAGCCTGCTCACCGACCCCGCGTTCGTGAGCGCGTGCGCACGGCGCGAAATCGGCGCGGTCTTCCAGCTCGCCCGCGCTCGGGCGGGTGTCGGTCCCGCCCAGCTCGCCCGGCGCACGGGGCTGTCGACCAGCCGCGTCACCGAGATCATGACCGGGGGCCGGACGGTCTCCAGCATGGACGTGATCGAGCGGATCGCCGACGGCCTACGCATCCCCGGGCGAATGCTCGGACTCGCCGACCGGCCCTGGGAGCAGGCAGCCGAGCCCGCCGCCTACCGGCCGGCGGCCGTACCCGAGACCTGGGAAGTCCTCGACATGCTGTCCCGCACCACTGCGTCAGATGCTGCTCTCAGCCACCTGGAGGCAGCTGTAGCCGACGCCGCGTTCCGCTACCCCTCGACTCCGCCAGCCGAGTCCGTGCCCACTCTGCAGCGACAGTTGGTCGGCGTCCACGAGATGCTGGCCCGCCCGCAGTCCCTCGTCGCCCGGCGCCGTGGAGTGCGGATACTGGCCGCTGTCTCCGGCCTGCTCGGCCTCGCGCACCACGACCTCGGCGACCGAGCCAAGTCGGACGCACACTTCCACCTCGGCGCCGTCGCCGCCAGCGAAGGCGAGGCCGACGACCTGACCGCTTGGCTCCTCACCATGCAGAGCATCGTCGAGTACACGGCAGGGCGCCGAGACACCGCGGCAGTACTCCTCCAGCAAGCATCCGTCCACGCTGAGACCGCGGCGCCCCGGCGGCGCGCATGGGTCACCGCCAACCTTGCCCGCGCGTTGGCCGCTGCCGGCGATAGGACCGGGGCCCTAGCCTCGCTCGACCAGGCCGCCCACCACCTCGACCTCGCAGACGAACCGGTGGGAGGCCTCGACTTCTTCACAGCCCCGCGTCTCGACGGACTTGCCGGAGAGGCCTACACCCACCTCGGCGAACACGAAGCGGCCGACAACCTGCTGCAAACCGCGATCAGCCGCAGGGCCGTCGCCGACGTCAAGGGCCGCGCCGTCCTCACCCTCGACCTCGCCGAGGTACGGCTCGCACAGGGCAACCTCGATGCCGCCTGCGCGCTCGCGCACGAGGCTCTCGACATTGCCGACGGAAGCGTCGTCCAGCCGATCGTCCTCCGGGCCCGAGCATTCCAGCGATCCCTCGCACCGTGGTCGGGCGTGAGGCCCGTCCGAGAGCTTGCTGTGCGCGTGAGAGAGTCGAAGACGCAGATGGTCCACGCGTGAGGAGGCCAGACGACATGGAGTGGCAGACGTTCGGACGTCGGCAGGTCTACGGCAGCCCGTGGGTCGAGGTGTGGCTCGACGAGGTCGAGGTACCCGGCGTCGGTTGGATCGACCACCACGTCGTCCGCTACCCCAAGGCGTCGACCACCGCCGTCGTCACCAATGAGGTCGGCGAATTTCTCCTCCTCTACCGGCACCGGTTCATCACCGGCCGATGGGGCTGGGAGGTACCAGCCGGCTGGGCCGAGCCGGGCGAGGACCCCGCAGCAGCGATCGCCCGCGAGGTCGAGGAAGAGACCGGCTGGCGACCGGGCCGCGTCGAACTGCTGACCGAGTACGACGCAATGGCCGGGATCAGCGACGCGCATTTCCGCTCGTACCACGTCACAGGCAGCACCCAGGTGGGCGAGCCGGAAGACATCTCCGAGGCGACCCGGGTGGAGTGGCTGACCGAGGCCGAGGTGGTCAAGCTGCTGACGAGCGGCGAGGTCGCGGACGGCCCGTCGCATGCCGCACTCTCCTACTACCTCGGCCCCCACCGGCTGAGCCGCACCGTCTGACCTGCCTTGTCCGAGGCTGGTCGTACGATTGCCACATGCCCAAGCCTCTGCCGCTGCCTGATGACCTGCTGCCTCTCCACGCCGCCGCGGTTGAGGCCGATCGGGCGATGACCGCGACCCGGGAAGCCGGCGGCGACGTAGACGCAGCCCGGGACGCGTAGGTCGCTGCGGCCCTGGCCCTGCGCGCCCACCACATCTGGGAGGAAGCCCGGGCCGCGGGCTGCTACGCGCAGACCTGGCAGGCCTCCATGGACGCCGCGAAGGCTCACCTCGACGGCGAGCTGGCCGCGGCCTGACCCGTTTTGGTCACAGCTCGGCCAAACCGCCCCCAAACGGTACGCCTGCGCAGATACGGTCCCCCTCACCACCCGCACCACGTCCCAGGGGGGACCATGCGCCGCACCGCCCTCACCCTCCTCACCGTTGGCCTGCTCGCCGCCACCGCCGCCTGCTCCAGCACCACCACGGACAGGCCAGCCGCCCCAGCCCCGAGCCTCACGGCCGCAGCCCAGACGGGCGGAACCGCCAGCCCGAAGGCAGCCCCGCCCGCCGCCGCTCAGGACGCCGCAGCCGTCGCCGCGAAGATCAAGAAGGCGGTCCACACCGCCACCACCACCACGAACATCACCGCCGCCGACGACCCAAACAAGTTGCTCGGCCGGCCGCACCAGTACACGAGCGCAACCGTCATCACCGACAGCCGCATCGAAGACACCAACGCGTCAGGCGCCGACCGTGGCGCAACCGTCGAAGTCTTCGCCACCGCCGAGGACGCGAAGGCCCGCGCCGCCTACATCGAGGCCATCGGCAAAGCGCAGCCGATCTTCGCCGAGTACGACTACGTCCACGGCACGGTACTCGTGCGCGTCGCCAAGGCGTTGACGCCGGACCAGGCCGCTGAGTACGACAAGGCCGCCGGCTGAGGATGCGACGAAGCGCCCCCGGGTCGCGGGTCAGGACGACGGTGGGGATCCGCTCGCCGGACACCGTCAACCGGTCCTGGCCCTCAAGGCTGACGGTGATCGCGCCGAACAGGGTGTCCTCGGTGGTGAAGGGGGCGGGCGTCGGCCGGTCGGTCATCTGTTCTTCCTTCGGTGGGGTCGGAACTCTGGTAACGAGGGCGGGAGTTCGAGGGCCAGGCCGATCCTCGCACCTGCCCGGCGGAGTTCTCACCCGGCGGCGGGCGCCAGCCGGCTGCCCGCCAGCTCGCGGTAGAAGTCGCTGCGGTCGAGCAGCTCCTCGTGGGTGCCCTGGTCCAGGACGCGGCCGCGGTCGAACAGGACGAGCCGGTCGGCCGAGGCGACGGTGGAGAGCCGGTGCGCGATCAGGAGCACCGTGCAGTCCCGCGCGGCCAGTTCGACGGTGGAACGCAGTGCCGGTTCGCTGCGCCCGTCCAGATGGGCCGTCACCTCGTCCAGTAGCAGCACCTGCGGGCGGCGCAGCAGCGCGCGGGCGATGGCCAGCCGCTGCCGCTCGCCGCCGGACAGGGCCAGGCCGCGGGCGCCGATCTCGGTGTCCAGGCCGTCCGGGAGTCCGGCCACGAAGTCGGTGAGCAGCGTGCGGCGCAGCACGTCGGCGATCTCCTGCTCGGTGGCGTCGGGGGCGGCGTAGAGCAGGTTCTCGCGCAGGGTGCCGGCCGGCATCGGGCAGTCCTGTTCGACGTAGGCGATGCGGCGGCGCAGATCGGCCCGGGGCAGCGTGCCGACATCGGTGCCGTCCAGCCGGATGCTGCCGCCGTCCGGGTCGTAGAAGCGCTGGAGCAGGGAGAACAGGGTGGTCTTGCCGGAACCGGAGGAGCCGACCAGCGCGGTGATCCGGCCGGCCGGGGCGGTGAAGGCGACGCCGTCGAGCGCGGGGGCGCGGCCCGGGTACGCGAAGGTCACGTCGGCGACGGTGACGTCGGGTGCGTGGCCGGTCGGGTGGGCCGGGGCGGCGTCGACGTGGTCCTCGGCCTCCATCCGGTTCAGCTCCTCGATCCGGGCGAGAGCGCCCAGGCCCTGCTGGAGCGAGGAGAAGCCGCCGACCAGCGAGACGATCGGTCCGCCGAGGTTGAACAGGTAGAGCAGGAAGGCGACCAGCGCGGCCAGGTCGAGGCTGCCGGTCGCGGCGAGCACGCCGCCGAGGCCGATCACGGCGAGGAAGGAGGCCTGTACGACCAGGCCGGCCAGTACGGCGATCAGCGCCTGGTACCGGGCGCCGCTCAGTCCGGCCTGGTAGGCCCGCTCGGCGGCGGCCTCGGCCCGGGCGGTCTCGGTCGCCTCGCCGCCGTTCGCCTTGACCCCCATGCCGCGCCGATCGGATGAGCCGTACCGCTGGCGGACCACGCGCAGACCGAACTGGGCATCGACCCGAAGGCGTTGACCGATCCCTGGGAGGCCGCGCTGGCCAGCGCGGCCGCGTTCACGCGGGGGGCGCTTTTGCCGCTGCTGGCGGTGATGCTGCCGCCGGAGTCGTGGCGGCTGGGGTGACGGTGGTCGCGGTGGTGCTCGCGCTGACGCTCTCGGGCTGGACCAGCGCCCGGCGGGGCCGGGCCGGGGCGGGCGGTGGCGCGCAACGTCGCTGGCGGGTTGTCGGCGATGGCGGTGACGTACGGCGGCGGCGTGCTGCTGGCCCACGTCATCGGGTGAGGCGCTCACGGGGCGGGCGCGCTCTGGGCGGGGTGAGACGCTTGCGACGGGTGCACGTGGGACGGGCTCGGCCGGAACGGAGGCCCCCGGAACGGGCCGTCGGCAGGACGCCCGCGGGTCGGGTGCGCTCGGGAGGCGGGCACTCGCGCCCTGTGTTTGTGTGGCTGCAAGCCGCTTGGGAGAGGTGAAGTGCCGTGACCATGCCCCCGTTCGGATCGAACGACCCGTTCTCCGACCTGCTCAGCCGGTTCTTCGGGATGAGTCCGCTGGCCTCCCCGCCCGCCGTGCAGCGGGTGCCGATCGGACGGTTGCTCAGTGAGTCCTCGCAGGAGCTGCTGGGGCTCGCCGCGCGGCGCGCGGCCGAGGACGGGAGCAGCGACCTCGACACCGCGCACCTGGCCTGGGCGGCCACCCGGGTGGAGCCCTCGCGGCGGATGCTGGAGCGGGCGGGCATCGACCCCGACCGGCTGTCCGACGACCTGGAGAGTGCGCTGCCGTCGGGGAGTCCGTCCTCGATCGACGGCCGGCCCGCGCTCACCCCCTCGGCCAAGCGCGCACTGCTCGCCGCGCACGCCCGTTCGCAGGCGGTCGGGGCCTCGTACATCGGCCCGGAGCACATCCTCGGCGCACTGCTGGAGCAGGAACGTTCCGGCGCGGGGACGGCGCTGCGCAACGCGGCGCCCTCGCAGGAGGCGCTGAAGTCGGTGATGGAGGGGCGCGGCACCGGCGGTGAGCGCAGCAGCACGGGGGCGCACCCGAGCGAGACGCCGACGCTGGACGAGTACGGGCAGGACCTCACCGAGGCGGCGCGCTCGGGTCGGCTGGACCCGGTGGTCGGGCGGGCCGAGGAGATCGAGCAGACCGTCGAGATCCTCTCCCGGCGGACCAAGAACAACCCGGTGCTGATCGGTGAGCCGGGCGTCGGCAAGACCGCGATCGTCGAGGGCCTGGCGCAGCGGATCGTCTCCGGGGACGTGCCGCAGAGCCTCAAGGACAAGCGGGTGGTCACCCTCGACCTGACCGCCCTGGTGGCCGGCTCGAAGTACCGGGGCGAGTTCGAGGAGCGGCTGAAGAGCGTGATCGACGAGGTCACTGCGGCCGGGAAGAGCGTGATCCTCTTCCTGGACGAGCTGCACACGGTGGTCGGCGCGGGCGGTGGCGGCGAGGGCTCGATGGACGCCGGCAACATCCTCAAACCGGCTCTGGCGCGCGGCGAGTTGAGCGTGGTCGGTGCCACCACCCTGGACGAGTACCGCAAGCACCTGGAGAAGGACGCCGCGCTGGAGCGCCGCTTCCAGCCGGTGCTGGTGCCGGAGCCGAGCGTCGAGGAGACGATCGAGATCCTCCAGGGGCTGCGCGACGCGTACGAGGCGCACCACCAGGTGCGGTTCAGCGACGGGGCGCTGGACGCGGCGGCGACGCTCTCCGACCGGTACGTCAGCGACCGCTTCCTGCCCGACAAGGCGATCGACCTGCTGGACCAGGCCGGCGCCCGGGTGCGGCTGCGCAGCCTGACCGGCTCCACCGCGGCGACCTCGGTGCACGACCGGATCGCCAAGCTGAAGAGGGAGTTGGACGAGGCCGTGGCGGACGAGGAGTTCGTGCGGGCCGCCAACCTGAAGGCCGAGTTGCGGCGGACCGAGGACGAGCTGGCGGCGATCGCCGAGTCCCGCGAGGAGGTCGTCGACGTGACGGCCGACGACATCGCGCAGGTGCTGTCCTCCCGGACGGGCATCCCGGTCGCGGAGCTGAACGCGACCGAGAAGGAGCGGCTGCTCAAGCTGGAGGAGCACCTGCACGAGAAGGTGATCGGGCAGGACGAGGCGGTCACCGCCGTCGCCCAGGCGGTGCGTCGCGGGCGGGCCGGGATGGGCGACCCGGAGCGGCCGACCGGCTCCTTCCTCTTCCTCGGGCCGACCGGCGTCGGCAAGACCGAACTGGCCAAGGCGCTGGCCGCGCTGCTGTTCGGCGACCCGGACCGGATGATCCGCTTCGACATGAGCGAGTTCCAGGAGAAGCACACCGTCTCCCGGCTGGTCGGCTCCCCGCCCGGGTACGTCGGGTACGAGGAGGCGGGGCAGCTGACCGAGGCGGTGCGCCGCAAGCCGTACAGCGTGCTGCTGTTCGACGAGGTGGAGAAGGCGCACCCGGACGTCTTCAACCTGCTGCTCCAGGTGCTGGACGACGGGCGGCTGACCGACTCCCAGGGGCGTACGGTCGATTTCCGCAACACCGTGGTGATCATGACCAGCAACATCGGGTCGCAGCGGATCCTGGACCACTCCGGGAACGTCGACGAGATCCGGGACGACCTGATGCGGGACCTGCGCCGGCAGTTCCGGCCGGAGTTCCTCAACCGGATCGACGAGGTGATCGTCTTCCACGCGCTCACCCGCAAGGACCTGCTGTCCGTGGTCGACCTGCTGCTGGAGCGCAGCCGGCGCCGGCTGCGGGCGCAGGAGGTGCGGCTGGACGTCACCGAGGCTGCCAAGGAGTACCTGGTCAACCGCGGCTACCAGCCGGAGTTCGGGGCCCGGCCGCTGCGCCGGACGATCCAGTCGGAGCTGGACAACCGGATCTCCAACCTGCTGCTGGACGGCACCGTGCGGGAGGGGGACACACTGCTCGCGGACGTGAGCGACGGCGAGCTGGTGGTGACGCCGGCGCGGCCGGAGCCGTCGGCGGCCTTCGAGCGGACGGAGGAGGGGGACCAGGCCACCGCGGCCGTCGAGGACTGAAGCCTCTCGTGCTGCCTTCCGGTTCGGGCGTACTCCAGCGGGAGTACGCCCGAACGCCACTGGTGGAGGACGCGCGCGGGCGGAGCGCAGGTCTAGCCTTCCGGGCATGATGCCGCCCACGTCCCAGCCCCCGGAGCCGCCCCCGGAGCGTTCGTCGGAGCCGTCGCCGGAGCGTTCACCCGAGCCGTCGTCCGAGCGTCCGTCGGAGTCGCCCCCGGAGCGTTCGTCGGAGCCGCCCGGGACGCGGCCGCCGTCGGCGGATGTGCCGCCGCCGGAGCCGTGGCGCCCGCCGTGGGTGCGTGCGGCCCGGGCGGGCCTGCCGGTGGGGCTGGCGGTGGTGGTCGCGGTGGTCCAGGTGGTCGGGTCGGGCTTCGCCGCCCGGCACCAGGCCGAACGCGTCCCGCTGGACGCCTTCGGCTACCTGCTGCTGCTGATCGGTCCGGCCCTTCTGGTGCTGCGCGGGCGCCGTCCGGTCGCGGCGGTGGTGGGGACCTCCGTGGTCACCGCCGGGTACCTGGCCGCCGGGTACCCGTACGGGCCGGTGTTCGCCAGCTGGGTGATCGCCTGCTGCTCGGCGATCGGCCGCGGGCACCGCCGGGCGGCCTGGGCGGGGGTCGGCGGGGTGTACCTGGTGCACCTGCTGGCCACCTTCGCCCTGCCGGACGGCTGGCAGCACGCGCCGCGGTCGGAGTTCGTCCGGCAGGAGGAACTCGGGCTGCTGGCCTGGCTGCTGCTGGTGCTGGCGATCGCCGAGTTGGTCCGCTTCCGGCGCGAGCGGATCGCCGCCCACCGGGCCTACCGGCAGCAGCTGGAGCAGCGCCGGGCCAACGAGGAACGGCTGAAGATGGCACGGGAGTTGCACGACATCCTGGCGCACAGCCTGTCGCTGATCAACATCCAGGCCGGGGTCGCGGTGGCGCTGCTCGACCGGCGGCCGGAGGAGGCCCGCACCGCGCTGGTCACCATCAAGTCGACCAGCAAGGAGGCGCTCGGCGAGGTCCGCCAGGTGCTCGCCACGCTGCGCGGGCCGGGGGCGGCGCCGCGCGGACCGGCGCCGGGGCTGGAGCGGCTGGACGAACTCGCCGAGCAGGCCGACCGGGTGGGCCTGGCGGTCGAGGTGCTGGAGGACGGCGAGCGCCGACCGCTGTCCGCCACCGTCGACCTCACCGCCTTCCGGATCGTCCAGGAGGCGGTGACCAACGTCATCCGCCATTCCGTGGCCCGGGAGGCGGTCGTGGTGCTGGACTGGCGGGACGCCGCCGTGCTGGTGGTCCGGGTCGAGGACCCGGGGCCCACGGTGGTCGGTGACGCGGGCGGGTCCGGCAGCGGACTGGTCGGGATGCGGGAACGCGCGGCCGCGTTCGGTGGCACCATCACGGCGGGGCCGCTGCCGGGCGGCGGCTTCCGGGTCCGGGCGGAGCTGCCGACACCGAAGGCGGAGAGCGATTGATTCGGGTACTGCTGGCGGATGACCAACTGCTGGTCCGGGCGGGCTTTCGGGCCCTGCTGGACCTCCAGGACGACCTCACCGTCGTCGGCGAGGCGGACGACGGCGAGGCGGCGCTGCGGCTCGCCCGCGAACTGGTGCCGGACGTCGTGCTGATGGACATCCGGATGCCCCGGATGGACGGGCTGGAGGCGACCAGGAGGATCGCCGAGGACCCGGCGCTGTCCTCCGTACGGGTGGTCGTGCTGACCACCTTCGAGCTGGACGAGTACGTCTTCGAGGCGCTGCGCTCGGGCGCGGCGGGGTTCCTGGTCAAGGACACCGAGCCGGCCGACCTGCTGCGGGCGGTCCGGGTCGCGGTGGCCGGGGACGCGCTGCTCTCTCCGGGCGTGACCAGGCGGCTGATCGGCGAGTTCGCGGCCCGTTCCAAGGGGCCCGAGGCGGCTCCGGAGGGGCTCTCGGACGTCTCGATGCTGACCGAGCGGGAGCGCGAGGTGCTGGCGCTGGTCGGGATGGGGCTGTCCAACGAGGAGATCGCCCGGCGGTTGGTGGTCAGCCCGCTGACGGCGAAGACGCACGTCAGCCGGGCGATGGTCAAGCTCGGGGCCCGGGACCGGGCGCAACTGGTGGTGCTGGCCTACGAGTCGGGGCTGGTGCGGCCGGGCTGGCTGGGCTGACGGGGCTGGTGCGGCTGAACCGGCTGAGCTCGCCGGGCAGTCGGCGGGGCGGAGGCGGCTCCCGCAGCGCTACTCCCGGCCCGGCGTGTCGCGGGGCAGCCGTACTCTTCCGGGAGTATCCCAACTGCCGCTGCTGGTAGGACGCGTGATGAGAGCCCTCGGCGGGACGCTCAAGGCACCTCGGGAGACCCCGGGGCGTGGAGCAGACCGCGAGGAGATGAACCGCGATGTACACGCAGCTGGCAGATTGGCACGGTCCAGGGACCTGGATCCTGCTGGTGCCCCTGTTCTGGATCGCCGTGGTGGTCCTGGTGGTCGCGCTGCTGCGCCGGACGGTGTGGCGGAGGCACGGTGCCTGCGGGTTCGGGGCCGGGTTCGGCGCCGGCGCCGCGGGCGTGGCGGAGCACCCGCTCGCCGTCCTGGGCCGTCGCTACGCCGAGGGCGCCATCGACGCCGAGGAGTACCGTGCCAAGCGGGCCGTGCTCACGGAGCCGACGAGGGACGTCCCCGGGGGCGGTGGCGCCAAGTGACCACCCTCGACGTCGTACGCGGCACCGCCGCCCGGGTCGCCGACGCCGTGAAGATCTACGGCGTCGGCGGCACCGAGGTCCGGGCGCTGGACCACGTGACGGTGGAGTTCCCGGCCGGGCGGTTCACCGCGATCATGGGGCCGTCCGGCTCGGGCAAGTCCACCCTGATGCACTGCGCGGCCGGGCTGGACACGCTCACCGCCGGCAGCGCCTGGATCGGCGACACCGAACTCGGCCCGCTGAGCGACCGGCGGCTCACCCTGCTGCGCCGGGAGCGGATCGGCTTCGTGTTCCAGGCCTTCAATCTGGTGCCCACGCTCACTGTCCGGGAGAACATCACCCTCCCGCTGGACCTCGCCGGGGCCGCCCCCGACCAGGCCTGGCTGGAGGCGCTGATCGAGGTCGTCGGCCTCGGCGACCGGCTGCAGCACCGCCCGAGCGAACTCTCCGGCGGCCAGCAGCAACGGGTCGCCGTGGCGCGGGCGCTGGCCGGGCGGCCCCAGGTGGTCTTCGCCGACGAGCCGACCGGCAACCTCGACTCCCGCACCGGCGGCGAGGTGCTCGGCCTGCTGCGCCGCGCGGTGGACGAGATGGGGCAGGCCGTGGTCATGGTCACCCACGACCCGACGGCGGCCGGCTTCGCCGACGAGGCGCTGTTCCTCGCCGACGGTCGGTTGGTGGACCGGATGGAGCGACCGACCGCCGCACTGGTGCTGGACCGGATGAAGGCCTTCGAACGGGGGCGGTCATGACGTCGGTGACCCTTCGGCTCAGCCTGCGCTCGCTGCGCGCCCACAAGCGCCGGCTGGCCGGCACCCTGCTCTCCGTCCTGCTCGGAGTCAGCTTCCTGACCGGCACGATGGTGCTCGGGGACACCCTGCGGGCCAACTTCGACGCCCTGTTCGCCGATGCCAACGCGGGCACCGACGTGGTGGTCCGCAGCGCCGACGTCCTGGACTCGCCGGGGACGGCCGGCGGGGTGCGGGCCCCGGTCGACGCCGCGCTCGCCGACCGGCTGCGCACCGTCCCGGGGGTGGCGGCCGCCGAACCGTCCGTCCAGGGCGCGGGACAACTGGTCGGCGGCGACGGCAAACCGATCGGCGGTCAGGGGCCGCCCACCCTGGCGGGAAACTGGCTCACCGACAGTCGGCTGAACCCGTACCGGCTGGCCGAGGGCCGGGCACCGGCCGCCCCGGGCGAGGTGGTGATCAACCGGGGTGCGGCGAAGACGGGCGGACTGCACCTCGGCTCGACCACCGTGCTGCGCACCCCCGATCCGGTGCCGGTCACCGTCGTCGGCATCGCCACCTTCGGGGCGAGTGCGGACGGCATGGGGCCGAGCACCTTCACCGCGATGACCTTCGCGGACGCCGAGTACCACCTCACGCCCAAGGGCGCGGGGCAGGCCAGCTCGATCCAGGTCCGCGCGGCGGGCGGGGTCTCCCAGCGGGAGCTGGCCGAGCGGATCGGGCCGCAACTGCCCTCCGGCGTGCAGGCGGTCACCGGTGCGGCGGCCACCCAGGAGAGCACCCAGCAGCTGTCCGGGCGGTTCCTGAGCATGTTCACCACGCTGCTGCTGGTCTTCGCAGGGATCGCGCTGCTGGTGGCGACGTTCACCATCCACAACACCTTCGCCATCGTGGTCGCCCAGCGCACCAGGGAGAACGCGCTGCTGCGGGCGCTCGGCGCGGCGCGCGGCCAGGTACTGGGGGCGACGCTCGCGGAGGCCTCGGCGGTCGGGCTGCTGGCCTCGCTCGGCGGGCTGCTCGGCGGGGTCGGGGCGGCGGCCGCCCTCAAGGCGCTGTTCTCGACGCTCGGCTTCGCCCTGCCGACCGGCGGCATGGTGATCAGCGCGGCCGCCGTACTGCTGCCACTGCTGGTCGGGACGCTGGTCGCGGTCGGCTCGGCGCTGCTGCCCGCCCTGCGGGCCGGGCGGACGGCCCCGCTGGCCGCCCTGCGGGAGACGGGCGTCGACCGGGCGGCCCAGGGCAGGGCGGGCACCGTCCGGGCGGTGCTCGGCGGGGTGCTGCTGGCCGGGGGAGTGCCGGTGGCCGTCCTCGGGGCGACCGACGGTCCGTCGGTCCTGCTGACGGCGGGCGGGGCGTCGGCGGTGCTGGCGGGCACGGTGGTGCTCGGCCCGGTCGCCGCGGCTCTCGCGGTCCGTACGCTGGGCGCGCCGCTGCCCAGACTGCGCGGGGTCTCCGGCGTACTGGCCCGGCGCAACGCGGCCCGCGATCCGCGCCGGACGGCGGCCACGGCGAGCGCGCTGATGATCGGTGTCGCGGTGGTCACCCTGTTCACCGTCTTCGGTGCCTCGATCAAGGCCACGCTGGACGACACGGTGGGCAAGTCCTTCGCGGGTGACCTGGCCGTCACCACCGCCTCGTTCGGGGCGGGCGGCAGTGGGATCAGCCCGAGGGTGGCGGACGCCCTGGCGGCCCTGCCTGAGGTGCGGCAGACGGTCGGGCTCGGCCGGGGCGTCGCCCGGATCGACGGGCGCGGCCGCACGCTGGACGTCACCGACCCGGCCCGGCTGTCCGGGATCGTCAACCTCGGCCGGGTCGACGGCTCGCTCGGCTCGCTCGGCACGGACGGCCTCGCGGTCTCCCGCAGCGAGGCGCAGCAGAACGGCTGGCGGCTCGGACAGACCGTCACCGTGGGGTTCACCGACGGAGCCGGCGGTCCGTTCACCATCCGCGCGCTGTACGAGGGCGGCGGTCTGGCCGGGGACTACCTGATTACCAGGCAGGCCTGGGCACCGCACCGGGTGCAGGACGCGGACACCATGGTCGCGGTCGGACTGCGCGGCGGCCTCCCGCTGAGCGCCGGCAAGTCGGCGGTGACCAAGGCGCTGGTCCCCTTCGGCAGTCCCCAGGTCCAGGACCGGGCCGAGTACGCCAGGAGCGCCGCCTCCGGGGTCGACATGATGCTCTCGGTGGTCTACGCGCTGCTGGCGCTGGCGGTGCTGATCGCGCTGCTGGGCATCGCCAACACGCTGACGCTGGCGGTGCACGAGCGGACCAGGGAGCTCGGGCTACTGCGGGCGGTCGGCCAGACCAGGGCGCAGCTGCGCGGGATGGTCCGCTGGGAGTCGGTGCTGGTGGCGGCCTTCGGGACGGTCGGCGGGCTGGGGCTCGGCGCCTTCCTCGGCTGGGCGCTGGTGAAGGCCTCGGACACCGCCGGCACGGGATCCTTCGCGATACCGCCCGAGCAGCTGGCCGTGGTCCTGTTGGCCGGACTGCTGGCGGGCGCGGTGGCCGGACTCCGCCCGGCGGGCCGGGCGGCACGGCTGGACGTACTGCGGGCGATCGCGGCGGACTGAGGCCTGTCCGGAGCCTGACCGGCGGAGCCGGAGGCGAATCCTGAGCCGGACGGAGAGGACGAGAGGACGAGAGGACGGAGAGGACAAGAGGACAAGAGGACAAGAGGAGAGCAGGAGCGAGAGGAGATCAGGAGCGAGGGGCCCGCAGGCGCCCCTCGGCTCAGGAGCTCGCGGCCTGCGGGAACACCTCCCGCAGGAGCGGGTCCGGCAGGCCGCGCTTGCGCCACTCGCGCGGGTAGCCGAGCGAGACCTCCTCGAAGGGGACGCCGTCGTAGCTGGTCTTGCGCGGGATGTGCAGGTGGCCGTAGATCATCGCGGCGGTGTTGAAGCGGCGGTGCCAGTCGGCGGTCAGCTCGGTGCCGCACCACTGGGCGAACTCGGGGTACCAGAGGACCTCGGTGGGGTGGCGGACGAGCGGGTAGTGGTTGACCAGGACCAGCGGAACGTCCGGGTCGCAGGCCGCGAGCCGTTGCTCGGTCAGCCGGACGCGCTCGCGGCACCAGGAGTCGAGGTCCGGGAACGGGTCCGGGTGGAGCATCCGCTCGTCCGCGCAGACGATGCCGCTCTCGTAGGCGGCCGCCAGGGACTCCTCCTTGGTGGTCGTCCCCGGGGCGCGGAAGGAGTAGTCGTACAGGAGGAAGAGCGGGGCGATCCGGACCGGTCCACCGGCGCCCTGCCAGAGCGGGTACGGGTCCTCGGGGGTGACGACGCCGAGGGCGCGGCACAGCTCCACCAGGTGGTCGTAGCGGGCCACGCCGCGGAGCTGGACCGGGTCATCGGGATGGGTCCACAGCTCGTGGTTGCCGGGCGCCCACACCACGCGGGCGAAGCGTTCGGCGAGCAGGCCGAGCGCCCACTCGATGCTGGTGGTGAGCTCGGCGACGTCCCCGGCGACGAGCAGCCAGTCGTCGGGATGGGTGGGCTGGATCTTCTCCACCAGATCGCGGTTCTCCTGGTAGGAGATGTGCAGATCGCTCACCGCGAGCAGTCGCCCGCCCCCGCCCGCCTCTATGGGCGTCGACTGCGTGTCGCTGCGGATCTCGGTACTCACTCCTGCCCCCTGGGTTCACCCGGCCGATGTGGCCACCCTACGTGGCGGGCGGGGGTCGTGGGCCCGGTTGGCGCGATCAGCTGTTCGACGCGCGCGGTGGGGAGTTGAGGTCGGCTCAGGAGCCGACGTCGATGAGCACACCGTGGGAGGTGGCGGTGGTGACGGCGAGGATGACCAGCGAGGCGATGCCGAGGGCCAGTCCGAGGAAGGCACGGCCACGGCGGCTGGTGCCGCGGACCAGCGCCAACGTGGCGAGGGTGATGGCGATCGGCCCCAGGACGATGTTGAAGAGCAGCAGTCCCGGGAGGCCGAGGAGGAAGGAGGCGATGGCCAGGTTGTCGGCCTCGGCGGTGTGCTGACGGTCGGTGCCCCGGCGGTCGGTGCCCTGCCCGTTGCTGACAGCGGGGTTGGTGACGGTGCTCATGGCGGTGGTGGTCCTCTCAGTAGGAGTGGACGGCGGGTCAGCGGCCCGGTCAGCGGTGCCGCAGGCGGGCGATGCCCTCGCGGGCGCCGAAGGCGAGCAGCCAGGCGGTGATGGCGGCGGAGGCGGCGAGGAACACCGGGAGGGGGAGGTGGGCGGCGGTGCCGATCAGGACTCCCATGGCGACCAGTGCGGAGAACAGGATCACGGCTGGCTCCTTTCAGCTGCGGCTGGTGCTGCGCGGATTTCGGTTGACAAGTGTTCACTGACTTCGAGTCCCACTGTACGCCGACTGGCCAAGTTCGGCAAACGACTGTTTACTGAATGGCGTGAGTCACACCGTTGGGGCCAGACAGGCCCAGAAGCAGCAGAGTCGACGGGCCTTGCTGGATGCGGGGCTGCACCTGCTGGCCGATCAGAACCTGGCGAGCCTGGGCGTCCGCGAGGTCACCAGGGAGGCCGGACTGTCCCCGGCGGCCTTCTACCGGCACTTCCCCGACCTGGCCGCACTCGGCGTCGCGCTGGTCGAGGAGTCGCTGGCCAGCCTGCACGTCATGATCCGCTCGGTGCTCGCCGAGGCCGGCGGCGCCGAGGAGCTGATCGACCGCGCGGTGGACGTGATCCGGCAGCACGTCCGTGAGCACCGGCCGCACGTGCGCTTCCTGGCGCGCGAACGGCACGGCGGGGTCCGGCGGGTCCGAGAGGCGATCGACGCCGAGCTCGGGCGCTTCGCCGTCGAGGTCGGGTCCGCCCTGGCGCTCCAGCCGGTCTCGCAGGGCTGGAGCGAGCAGGATCTGCGGATGCTCGCCGAGCTGTACGTGGACCACATGGTGTCGACGGCCTCCGCCCTCCTGGAGGCCCAGGAGGCGGACCCCGCCCGCGAGCAGCGGATCGCCGCCACCGCCCGGCTGCAGCTGCGCCTGATCAGCCTCGGCCGGCGCCACTGGCAGGGGAGTTGAGCGCTCGGGACTCCTGACGGGCTTCTGTCGGGCTCGACGGGGGGAGGGGGTCGGTCCGCGCGGTCGGGGATGTTTCTTGGTCTGGTTTTGACTCTTGACAGTAAGTCATGTCCGCGACAGCTTTGGGGGACCCCCACACCGAGAGGTCTCTCATGAAGAAGCCGCTCACAGGCATGCTCGCCACGCTCCTGGCCGCCGGCACCACTGCCCTCGTCGGCGCCGCCCCGGCCCAGGCCTCTGCCCCGGCCTCTGCTCCGGCGGCCAAGGCGGTCCCCGTCAACTTCGCCGGGACGGTCGCGCTCAGCAACTGCTCCGGCTCGCTGGTGCGGATGCCGAACTCGGCCGCGACCGACCCGGCCCTGGTGCTCTCCAACGGCCACTGTCTGGAATCCGGCATGCCCGGCCCCGGCGAAGTTGTGCTCGACCAGCCCTCCAGTCGGAGCTTCACCCTGCTGAGTGCCACCGGCAGCCGCCTCGCGACCCTGCGCGCGACCAAGGTGGTCTACGGCGCCATGACCGACACCGACGTGTCGATCTACCAGCTGAACACCAACTACGCCTCGATCAAGTCGAAGTACGGGATCTCGCCGCTGACCATCGCCGACACCCACCCCACCCAGGGCGCGGACATCCGGGTCGTCTCCGGCTACTGGAAGAAGATCTACTCCTGCTCGATCGACGGTTTCGCCTACCAGTTGAACGAGGCCGACTGGACCTTCAAGGACTCGGTCCGCTACACCTCCGGCTGCAACGTCATCGGTGGCACCTCCGGCTCGCCCGTGGTCGACACCTCGACCGGTCAGCTCGTCGCGGTGAACAACACGATCAACGAGAACGGCGAGTCCTGCACCCTCGACAATCCGTGCGAGGTCGACGAGAACGGCGCGGTCACGGTCCACCAGGGCATCGGCTACGCCCAGGAGACCTACGGCATCCCGGCCTGCTTCGCTCCCGGCAACCGCCTCGACCTCACCCTCGCGGGCTGCACCCTGCCCCGCCCGTAAGCCTCGTCACCCGTAAGCCTCATCGACCGCAGGTCTGATCGACCCGCAGGCCTGATCGACCCGCAGGCCTGATCGAGACGCAAGCCTGACCGAGACGTCCCGACCGGTCCGCCCCGACCGCCCGCACCGCACCCCTTCAGCGGGCGGCCACCCGAGCAGCCGACGAACCGAGGCGACCCCGCTGACCAGCACCTTCCCCCCGATGGGCCACCCGCCACCAGGCGGGTGGCCCATTCGGCCGTCCCCGGGCGGCCGCCGCACCACCCGCACCGCAGTGTGATGCCGACGAGGCAGGCAGCTGTCATGTCCGTTGACGAGATGGAGAGTTGATGACCACCAAGCTGAAGCGGCTGTTGGTTTCCGTCCTGCTGATACCGATGTTCGCGATCACCGGCCTGGCCACCCCGGCCGCGGCCGCCGCCGGTCAGGGCAGTGAGTCGGCCGCGGCCGCGCACGGCCGCAGTCCCGCCGACGATCCGAACGCCGACATCAAGGACCGACTGGCGGCGATCCCCGGGGTGACCATCACCGCGGAGCAGCCCACCACCACCGGTCACCGCTACTTCCTGGCCACGTACACCCAGCCGATCGACCACTTCCGCCCCTGGCTGGGCACCTTCCAGCAGCGCTTCAGCGTGCTGCACCGCGGTTACGACCGCCCGACCGTCTTCTACACCAACGGCTACACGCTGGGCACCACCCCGTCCCGCACCGAGCCGACCCGGCTGGTGGACGGCAACCAGGTCTCCATCGAGTACCGCTTCTTCACCCCCTCCCGCCCCGAGCCGGCCGACTGGTCCAAGGCGGGCATCCGCCAGCAGGCCGCCGACTCGCACAAGCTGGTGACCGCGCTCAAGCGGATCTACCAGCAGGAGTGGCTCTCCACCGGCGCCAGCAAGGGCGGCATGTCCTCCACCTTCTACCGCCGGTTCTACCCGGACGACGTGGCGGGCACGATCGCCTACGTCGCGCCGAACAACACCGATGTCAATGACTACTCGGCCTACACCGACTTCTTCCGCACCGTCGGCACCCCCGAGTGCCGCGCCAAGCTGAGCGCCGCCCAGCGCGAGCTGCTGGTGCGCCGTGACCGCCTGGAGCCCCGCTACATCGCCGACAACAAGGCGGCGGGCTCCACCTTCAACACCCTCGGCACCCCGGACCGCGCCTACGAGGCCGGCGTGCTCGACGTGGTCTGGGCGTTCTGGCAGTACAGCCTGGAGTCGGACTGCGCCAAGGTCCCGGTGGCCGCCACCGCGACCGATGACGAGCTGTACGCCTGGTACGACGCGCAGTCGGGCATCACCGGCAACAGCGACCAGTCGCTGGCGAAGTACACCGCGTACTACTACCAGGCCGCGACCGAGCTGGGTGCGCCGTTCTTCGACGTCTCGTACCTGAAGGACCAGCTGCACTACGACTACAAGGAGCTCTACTCGGCCCGCTCCTACGTGCCGAAGGAGATCCCGACCGTCTTCAACCCGTACGCGATGCCCGACATCGACCGCTGGGTGAAGCGCGAGGGCGAGCGGATCATGTTCGTCTACGGCGGCAACGACCCCTGGGGTGCCAAGCCCTTCCACCTCGGCCGGGGTAGTGACGACAGCTACGTCTACGTCGTGCCCGGCGGCAACCACGGCTCCAACATCGGCAAGCTGCCGGCCGCGCAGTCGGCGGAGGCGACCGCCAAGGTACTGGAGTGGGCGGGTCTGGGCGACCAGGACGGTGTCCGCTCGCTGGCGAAGTCCCCGCAGGTGGGGGCGCCCTTCGGCCCGCTCGACGTCGAGGGCCAGCGGCTGGAGCAGGAGCGCCGCCCGCTGTAACCCCCGGTAGCAGTCCCGCAGCACCAGGAGGCCGCCCCGCTCGGGGCGGCCTCCCGTCGTCCGGGCGGGCGTTGTGCTTCCGTAATCCGCCCGCCCGAACGCACACCCCCGCCTCCGGTCGTCCCCGGAGGCCAGTGCCCGTCAGCACGCGCCACCCCCTCCCCGAAGAAGTGAATCAGTGCTTCAATGCTTACATGGCCTACCGACGCACCCCAGCCGTCCAAGCCCGCATGGACGCCCAGCGCGAGGCGGTGCTGCAGTCGGCGGTCGGCCTGCTCGCCGAGCGCGGCTACGGCGGCTGCACCATGGCCGCCGTGGCGGACCGCGCCGGGATCGCCACCGGCAGCCTCTACCAGCACTTCGCCAACAAGGCCGAGTTGTCGGTGGAGCTGTTCCGCCGGGTGGTCACCCGCGAGATCGCCGCCGTGAACGCCGCCGTCGCCCGCCGGGACGCTCCGCAGCAGCGGGTCGCAGCCGTGGTCGAGACCTTCGCCGCCCGTGCCCTGCGCGCCCCCCGGCTGGCCTACGCGCTGCTGGTCGAGCCCGCCGACGCGGTGGTGGACGGCGAGCGCCTGGTCTTCCGGCGGGCGTTCCGGGACGTGATCGCCACCGAGATCGCCGCCGCCGTGGCGGCCGGCGAACTCCCCGAGCAGGACCCGGTGCTGACCGCCGCCGCCCTGGTCGGTGCGGTCGGCGAGGCGCTGGCCGGCCCGCTCGCGGCCGAACCCTCCGACCCCGGGCGGGCCACCGCGCAGGTGGTCCCCGCCCTGGTCTCCTTCACCCTGCGTGCCCTGGGAGGACGCGATGACAGCGACGCATGAGGTCACCAACCAGGTGCCCCTGCCGTACGGCCACGACACCGCCGCCGACCCTGCCCTGCTCGCCGCCCTGCACCGGGCCGGCGCCGGCTGGGCCGAGCCCGAACTGCGCGAACTCGGCCGCCTGGCGGGCTCCGAGCAGGCCGCCGAGTGGGGCCGGCTGGCCAACGAGAACCCGCCGGTGCTGCGCACCCACGACCGCTTCGGCCACCGGATCGACGAGGTCGAGTTCCACCCGTACTGGCACGAGCTGATGCGCACCGCCGTCTCGTACGGCCTTCACGCCGCGCCCTGGCGGGACGAGCGGCCCGGCGCCCACTCCGCCCGTGCCGCCAAGTTCTTCGTCTGGGGCCAGGTCGAGGCCGGTCACACCTGCCCGGTCTCGATGACCTACGCCGCCGTCCCCGCCCTGCGCCAGAACGCCTCCCTGGCCGCCGAGCTGGAGCCGCTGCTGGCCGCCACCGAGTACGACTTCGGGCTGCGCGAGCCGCGCACCAAACGCGGGCTGATCGCCGGCATGTCGATGACCGAGAAGCAGGGCGGCTCGGACGTCCGCACCAACACCACCGCCGCCGCCCCGCACGCCGACGGCAGCTACCGGCTCACCGGGCACAAGTGGTTCACCTCGGCGCCGATGTCCGACCTCTTCCTGACCCTCGCCCAGGCCCCCGGCGGGCTGAGCTGCTTCGTACTCCCGCGCGTCCTCCCGGACGGCAGCCGCAACCGGCTGCGCCTGATGCGGCTCAAGGACAAGCTCGGCAACAAGTCCAACGCCTCCGCCGAGTTGGAGTACGACGGCGCGGTCGGCTGGCTGGTCGGCGAGGAGGGCCGGGGTGTGCCGACCATCATCGAGATGGTCAACATGACCCGCCTGGACTGCACGATCGGCGCCGCGTCCGGCATGCGCTACGGCGCCACCCGGGCCGTCCACCACGCCCTGCACCGGCGGGCGTTCGGCAAGGCGCTGGTCGACCAGCCGCTGATGCGCAACGTGCTGGCCGACCTGGTGGTGGAGTCCGAGGCGGCCACCACCGTCGCGATGCGGCTCGCCCAGGCCACCGACCTCGCCCTCGCCGGGGACCAGACCGAGACGCTGGTGCGGCGGTTGGGCCTGGCGGTGGCCAAGTACTGGGTGTGCAAGCGCGGTCCGGCGCACTCCGCCGAGGCACTGGAGTGCCTGGGCGGCAACGGCTACGTCGAGGAGTCCGGGATGCCCCGGCTCTACCGGGAGGCGCCGCTGGTGTCGATCTGGGAGGGCTCCGGCAACGTCGCCGCCCTCGACGCCCTGCGCGCCATGGCCAGGCGTCCGGAGACGGTCGAGGCCTTCCTCGGTGAACTCGACGCGGCAGCCGGCGCGGACCGCCGACTGGACGCGGCCGTCGCCGGACTGCGCAAGCAGCTCAGCGACCTGAGTGACCTGGAGTACCGGACCCGGCGGCTGGTCGAGTCGATGGCGCTGGCCTTCCAGGGCTCGCTGCTGGTCCGGTACGGCAGCCCGGCGGTGGCCGACGCCTTCTGCGCCAGCCGGCTCGGCGGCGACCACGGCGCCGCCTTCGGCACCCTGCCGGCCGGCGTCGACACCGGGGAGATCATCGACCGCGCTCGCCCGGTGCCCGCGTGAGCGAGCGCGGCAGGCGCGTGAGCGCGCGGAGCCAGCGAATCACCAGGCGGTGCGCATGAGTACCGAAGAGGCCACGGCCGTAAGGGAGTTCTGGCAGTGCCTGGGCCTGCCCGGCCTGATCGACGTGCACACCCACTTCATGCCGAAGAACGTCCTCGACAAGGTCTGGGCGTACTTCGACGCGGCCGGCCCCCTGGTGAACCGCCCCTGGCCGATCACCTACCGCGAGGCCGAGGAGCAACGCGTCCAGCGGCTGCGGGACTTCGGCGTCCGGGCGTTCACGTCCATGCTCTACCCGCACAAGCCGGGCATGGCGAGCTGGCTGAACGCCTGGTCCGCCGACTTCGCCGCCCGCACCCCGGACTGCCTGCACACCGCGACCTTCTTCCCCGAGCCGGGGGCGGCGGGCTACGTGGCGCGGGCGGTCGAGGACGGCGCCCGGGTGTTCAAGGCACACCTCCAGGTCGGCGGCTACGACCCGACGGACACCCGGCTGGACGAGGTCTGGGGACTGCTCGCCGACACCGGCACCCCGGTGGTCACCCACTGCGGATCCGGGCCGGTGCCGGGCAAGTTCACCGGACCGGGGCCGATCGGCGCGGTGCTGGACCGGCATCCCGGCCTGGTCCTGGTGGTCGCCCACCTCGGCATGCCCGAGTACCGCGACTTCCTCGACCTGGCCGAGCGCCACCCGACCGTCCGGCTGGACACCACCATCGCGTTCACCGACTTCGCCGAGGCCGACGTCCCGTTCCCGCGCGAGGAACTGCCGCGCCTGCGCGGGCTGCGCGAGCGCATCCTGCTGGGCAGCGACTTCCCCAACATCCCGTACCGGTACGTCCACCAGCTGGAGGCGCTGGCCGGGCTGGGTCTGGGGGAGGAGTGGCTGCGGGCGGTCTGCCACGACAACGCGGCCGCCCTGTTCGAGCTCGGCTGACGAGGTCATCCGGCCTCCCCCGAGGCCGCCGCCGCGCCGTCCGGTCCCACCCGACGACGGGCAGCCACGCCCGCCGCCTCGTCCGGCCTCACCCGACGACGCGCAGCACATCGACCGCGTCCGCGTGCAGGCCGGGCGCGGCGACCAGGAAGCTGTCCGAGTCGGCCGTCCAGGCCGCCCCGGCGGCGTCCGTCACCGCCGCGCCCGCCTCGCTCGCGATCAGCGCGCCCGGCAGCAGGTTGCCCGCGTCCCGTCCGTACTCCCAGAACAGCGCCAGGTGCCCGGAGCCGACCTGGGCCACCTGGAGGGCGGTCGGGCCGAGGTTGCGCACCGCCAGCACCGCGCCGACCATCGCGGACAGCGACTCGCCGGCCCGCCGCACCGCCACCGGGTCGGCGTCCGCCAGCGGCGGCTGGCTGGTGGCGGCCACGGTGGCCGCCAACTCGCGCTCCAGCGGCGCGATCGGCCGACCGTCCAGCTGTGCCCCGCCGCCCAGCACCGCCCGGTAGGTCCGGCCCGCACCGAACAGCTCCGGGGCGTGCACCACGGCCAGCACCGCGGCGCCGTCGCGCACCAGCGTGGCCGTCACCGCCCAGTGCGGCTGTCCGAGCAGGTACTGCACCGCGCCGTCGGTCGCGTCGCACACCCACCACTCGCCCTCGGCGGGCACCGAGCCGTCCAGCTCCTCCGGCACCCACCCGGCCCGCGGGCGCAGCGCGCCCAACCGCGCGCGCAGCTCGGCGGAGGCCGGGCCGTCCAGCTCCGCGAACCGCGCCATCGCCTCCTCGATCGTCCGGTCCGGGGTCGGCTCGGCCGGCCGACCGGCCGCCAGCCCGGCCCCGACCTCGCGCACCGCCTCCTCCACGGCCTCCGCCAGCATCCACAGCTCCACGTCGTGTCCCGTCATGTCGTACTCCTCGACTCGATCGCCTCCGCGGGCCGGTCCGTTCCGGCCGAACAGGACAAGGAGTACCGTCTGAGCTGCCGGACAGGACGCTCAAGCGCCGTCGAACGACGGAGATCGGACATCGATGGACCTCGCCACGACCGATCCGGACGCCGTGCTGGACTCCCTCGACCGCCGTCTGGTCTGCGCGCTCCAGATGGACGGACGGGCCGAGCCGGGCCGGATCGCCGAGGTCCTGGGGGTCTCCACCCGGACGGTCAGCCGCCGGCTCGGCCGGATGCGCCGGGCCGGGGTGCTGCGGGTGGTGCGGATGCCCGACGTCGAGGACGCCGCCGTGGGCGCGCTGCTGCTGAGGGTCCGGGTGCTGCGCGGCCGGGTGGACGCGATCGCCCGGGCGCTGGCCGACCGCTCCGACATCCCCTTCGTCGACGTGATGCTCGGCGGCCACGAGGTGGGCGCCGTGATGATGAGCGACGCCGGTGCCCGCGACCGCCTGCTCCACGGTCAGCTGCCCGCGACCGGCGCCGTCACCGAGACCACCACCCACGCGGTGCTGCACGCCTTCGCGGACGCCGGCCAGTGGCGGGCCGGCTGGCTGACCGACCAGGAGGCCGCCGCACTCGCCCGGCCCCCGGTGCCGCGCCCCGCCACGCCCCCGCCGCTGGACGACCTCGACCGCGCCCTGCTGGAGCGCCTGGGTGAGGACGCCCGGCAGTCCCACGCCGTGCTGGCCGGGGCGGTCGACGCACCCGAGTCGACCGTACGGAGGCGCCTGCACCGGCTGGACCGGCTCGGGTTGCTGCGCACCCACGCCACCGTGGACCCCCGGCTGCTCGGCATGGCCGTGGACGCCAACCTCTGGCTGGACGTGCCGCCCGGCCGGCTCGCCGAGGTCGGCGCCGAACTGGCCCGCCACCCGCAGGTGCACGGCGTCTTCGCCACCAGCGGCCCGACCAACCTGCTGGCCACGCTGTTCTGCCCGGACCACCGCGGCCTCTACCGCTTCCTCACCGACACCCTCGGCCCGCTCGGGGTCACCCGCGCCGAGACCACGATCACCGCCCGCGCGGTGAAGCGGGCGGGCGTGCTGCTGCACCGGCCGCGCCGCCCCTGAGCACGCGGCCGTACGGCCCGGGGCGGGGCGGCCGTCAGCGGTCCGGGCCCACCGCGGACCGCAGGAAGTCGGCGGTCTCCGCGTCGGCCGGCAGGAAGGTCTCCAGGGCCAGTTCGGAGACGGTCACGTCCAGCGGCGTGCCGAAGGTCGTGACCGTCGACAGGAAGGACAGCACCCGGCCGTCGTGCCGGAGCCGCAGCGGCAGCGCGACGGGACGGCCGACCTCCACGACGTCCTCGACCGGACCGGCCCGGTCGGCCCGGCCCGCCGGGTCCCCGGTCGGCTCGGGGTAGCCGCCGACCTCCTCGCGCAGCCGCCGCAGCGACTCGGTGCCGACCAGCTCCAGCTGCTGTTCCAGCCGTTCCAGCAGGTGCCCGCGCCACTGCCGGTGGTTGACGATCCGCGGCGCCAGCCCGTCCGGGTGGAGGGCGATCCGGACCGCGTTGAACGGAGGCCGCAGCAGGTGCGGGGCGACCCCGTCGAGCAGGAGGGCGAGCGCGCGGTTGGCCGCCAGCACCCGGAAGTCCCCGTCGACCACCAGCGCCGGGTACGGGTCGTGGGCGGCGAGCAGCCGCTCGATGCCGGCGCGCAGCGCGTCCATCGACGGGTCGTCCAACGGCGTCTCGGGGTACTGCGGGGCGTACCCGGCCGCGAGCAGCAGGGTGTTGCGTTCGCGCACGGGGACGTCCAGCTGTTCGGCCAGCCGCAGCACCAGGTCCCGGCTCGGATGGGAGCGGCCGTTCTCGACGAAGCTGAGGTGCCGGACCGAGCAGTCCGCCCGCAGCGCCAGGTGCTGTTGGCTGAGGTGCCGTCGTTCCCGCCAGCCGCGCAGCAGCGGGCCGACACCGGTCCCCGTCGGGCTGCCCATGCCCGCCATGATCGTCATGACGGAGGACGGTACTCGAACGGGACCGGCCCGCGGGAGGGGGCGGTGGGGCGGTGCGGATCGGGTGCGGAGGTCAGACGCCGGTGGACGAGCCCGGGCGGACGATCATCAGCACCACGACCACGGCCCACAGCAGGTTGAACACCCCGGCGGTCATCGGCAGCATCCGCAGGCCGTTGACGGCCTTGGTGCGCTGCTCGTCCTCCGGGGCGAGGGCGAGCGCGTCCACGGCGGCCTGCTGGCCGGGCAGGACGAAGAGCAGCAGCGCGAGCGCGGCCACGGCGGTGAGGATCATCGAGGCGATCAGCCAGGACTGGCTGAGCACGTCCATCACCTGGGCCAGGCCGATGCCGAGCACCGGCACCGCGACGCCGAGCAGCGCGTAGACCTGGGTGATGCGGTGCAGGACGCGCAACACGCCGGCCTCCGAAGCCTGGTCCGGTCCGCCGGCCAGGGCGGCCTTCGCCCGGCGCGGGAACATGCTGACGGCCACCGCGACCGGGCCTATGAACAGGACCGACGCGAGGACGTGCAGGCTCAGCAGGAACTTGGCCATGGCAGGGCACCCTTTGATCCGGTGGGCAGCTGGGGTCGGCGGGCGTGCGCGGTCGGCGTGCCCACGACCAGGCACGCTAACACCGCTTATTCACCGGCCCCGCGCTCGGGTGCCCCTGCCCTGCTCTGCCCTGCTCGGCCCCGCCGCCCCCGCCCCGCCGCGCATCGTGGAACTCAGCCCACCGGGACCAGCTCCACGATGCGCGGCGGGGCGGTGCTGACGGCCGCGACGGCGGCGCCGTGCCCGGGGTCGGTCCAGTCGAGCAGGTGGAGGTCCTCGAACCGGCTGCGCAGCGGGGCGCCGGGCGGGACGTCCAGCGGCAGGGCGGACATGTCGACCTGCCCGAGGGTGTCCAGGGTGGCCCGTCCGATCTTGATCAGCGACTCCTTGCGCACCCACTGCCGCAGGAACGCCCGGTCCGGCTCCGGGGCGGCCTCGACCAGGGCCAGTTCGGCCGGGGCGAGCACCCGGCGGGCGACCGCGCCCAGCGAGCCCCCGCGGGTGGCCAGTTCGACGTCCACACCGACCGGTTGGCGGCCCGCCCCGGCCGCGACCACGCCGCGGGTGTGGGACAGGCTCACCTGCACCTCGGGGTGGTCCGGCAGGTAGGGCTTGCCGTGGTCGGCCAGGCCGCAGTCCGGGCACTCCTGGGCGAGGGCCAGCCCGGCCGCCGGGACACCGAGCAGCCGGGCCGCGCAGAGCCGGACCAGGACGTGCCCGGCGACGAAGTCGGTCCGTCCGGACTCCTGCCGGAAGCGCGCGGCGCGCGCCCGCTCGGTCTCGGTGAGCAGGTGTTCGCCCGCCTCGGGGTGCCGCAGTACGGCGTCGGCGGACGCGACGGCGACGAGCGGCGCGCCCTGCGCCTGGGCCTCGGTGGTCATGCCGTCCAACCTAGCCCGCCCGCTCACGGGCCGGGGCGCCGGGCGGGGAGCCAGGCGGGGAACCGGACGGGGAGCCGGGTGGGGAGTCTGACCGCGGGGACCCGGACCACGCGGGAGCGCGGCGCGGGGCTTCCGCTGTGACGTGCCCGCCGGTTCAGCGCCCCGCCGGATACCCCGCGAGCCCCGAGTCGAGCAGCCCGAAGGCCCGTTCCACCGCCGCTTCGACCCGTTCCCGCACCGCCCCGGCAGGCTCCCCGGCGACCATCGCCCGCCGGATCTCGGCGAGCACCGCCCGGTGGGCCCCGGCGACGGCGCCGGCGACCACCCGGGGGAGCGGGTCCTCCGGGTCGGCCCCCGATTCCTCGGCGAGGACGGCCGCCAGCGCCGCCTCGGCGCGCTCGCCGAGTTCCAGCAGCCGGCCCCGTAGCGCCGGGCTGTCCGCGATGATCCGCCAGAACGTGCCCATCTCCGGGCTCAGCCCCACCGTCGGTTCCCCGCCGGCGACTCCCGCCAGCAGGTCGGCCCGTACGGCGTCCACGGCCGAGCTGCCGGCCGGCCGCCGTCGGACCACCCGGGCCAGGTGGTGGACCACCTCGTCCTGCCGGTCGAAGAACAGGTCCTCCTTGGTCGGGAAGTAGTTGAAGACCGTGTTGGGCGAGACCCCGGTGGCCCGGGCCACCTCGACCACCGTGACCCGCTCGAAGCCGCGCTCGGCGAACAGGCCCATGGCGGTGTCGGCCAGGAGCTGCCGGGTCTGCTGCTTCTTGAGTTCGCGAAGTCCCATGGCGGGATACTACCGCCAAACAATGGTGTGACTTGAAATTTGCGGTGACACCAAAAATATCGGCTACCGTGTCCGCATGACTCTCACCTTCGGCGTCTACCCCGGCGGATCGCTCGGCGACGAAACCGGCCTGATCGAGCCCGTCCGCCCGGACGACCCGGTGCGGATCGCCGCCGCACTGCGCGAACTCCAGGGCGGAGCAAGCGAGTTCCTGGTCCGCGCCTACCGCTCGTACGCGGCTGACGAGCACCGCACCCCGGCGCGGCCCGAGCAGTACGCGACGGAAGGACGGAAGCTCGACCTGGTGCTGCAGTTCGGCGTCCGCAGCGGCGAGTTGGACGGCTGGACGGACTACGTCCGGCAGGTCGTCCGGACCGAGGGCCCCCGGCTCGCCGTCGTGCAGATCTGCGAGGAGCCCAACCTGGACCTCCCCACCCTGGACGGCGGCATCCCCGACGTGCGCCGGGCGCTGGTCGAGGGCGTCATCGCGGCCAAGGAGGAGGCGCTGGCCCGCGGTCACGACCATCTCTCGGTGGGCTTCAACGCCGTGCCGTCCTTCGACCCGGCCGACACCTTCTGGTCGGAGCTCGGCGAGCTCGCCGACGAACGCTTCCACGGCGCACTGGACTACGTCGGGCTGGACTTCTTCCCGGACGTCTTCCGTCCCGTGCCGGGCGACCGACTGGCGGAAGCCGTGAGGGCTGTGGTCACCGGATTCCGCAACGACGCGCTGCCCCGGGCCGGGATCGGTCCGGCCGTCCCGCTGCGGATCTGCGAGAACGGTTGGCCCACCGGCCCGGGGCGGAGCGAGGAGCGGCAGGCCCAGGTGGTGGAGCAGGTGGTCCGGGCGGTGGCCGGACTGGCCGAGCGGCTCTCCGTCCTGAGCTACTCGTTCTTCGCCCTCAGGGACGCCGACAGTGCCGGCCCGGGGCTGTTCCACCACTTCGGCCTGCTGCGGGACGACTACACGCCCAAGCCCGCCTTCGACGTCTACCGCGAGCTGGTCGGTGAACTGACGGTCGGTTAGTCGAGCGGCGGGGTGAGGAAACGCTCCACCGTGCGGCGCTCGGTCGCGACGGAGTGCACCGGTTCGCCGACCACCCGGCCGGCCAGGGCCACGGCCAGGTCACCGACGTCCTGGCGCAGCCGTTCGGAGGCGGCGGCCCGGCCGGCGGCGATCCGGGCGCGGCCGGTGGTGAGGAGCTCGTCGCGGTCGCGGGTGCCCTCGGCGCGGGCCGCCGCGATCGCCGCCGCGCCCCGCTCCGCGTACTCCTGGCGGATCCGGGCCGCCTCGTGCCGGGCTCCGGCGATCTCGTCCAGGGCGGCGTCCCGGAGCGCCTCGGCCTCGGTGCGGACGGCTTCCGCCCGTTCCGTGCGGCCCTCGGTCGCGTCCCACCGCCGGGCCCGCATCCGTTCGATGCGCGGGAGCAGGACGACGCCGAGTGCGAACATCAGCAGGAAGAGCTGGGCCAGGCCGAGGACCAGCATGGAGGGATCGGGCTTGAGCGGGCCGAGTTCGATGTGCACGCCAACCTCCCCGGGGTCTGACGAACAGTCAACGGGGAGGTTTCCCGCGCGGGACGGCGACCGAACTACTGCGCGGCCATGACCTGCGTCACGTCACCTGGCCGCGGCGCGAGAACCGCTCGTCCCGCCACTCGCCGCTCGCCAGCACCTCGGCCAGCTGCCGGGCCGCGTCCCAGACCTCGGTGTACGAGAGGTAGAGCGGCGTGAAGCCGAAGCGCATCAGGTCCGGTGCGCGGAAGTCCCCGATCACCCCGCGCGCGATCAGCGCCTGCACCACCGGGTAGCCGTCCGCGTGCCGCAGCGCGACCTGGCTGCCCCGCCGGGCGTGCTCGCGCGGGGTCACCACCTCGACCCCGTCCAGCCCCTCGACCAGAGAGATGAACAGATCGGTCAGCGCCAGGCTCTTCGCCCGTACGGCGGCCAGGTCGGCGCGCTCCCAGACGTCCAGCGAGGCGCCCAGGGCGGCCTGGCCGAGCAGCGAGGGGGAGCTGGTCAGGAAGCGCCCGATGCCCGGCTTCGGGTCGTACCCGGGCTCGAAGGCGAACGGGCGGGCGTGCCCGAACCAGCCGCTCAACGGCTGCCGCGGACCGGCCGCCAGGTGCCGCTCGGCGACGTACAGGAAGGCCGGCGCGCCGGGGCCGGAGTTCAGGTACTTGTAGGTGCAGCCGATCGCGAAGTCCGCGTTGGCGGCGCCGAGTTCGATCGGCAGCGCGCCCACCGAGTGGCACACGTCCCAGATCATCAGGGCGCCCGCGGCCTGCACCCGGGCGGTGATCCCGGGCATGTCCAGCAGCTCGCCGGTGCGGTAGTCCACGTGCGACAGGACCACCGCGGCGACGTCGCCGTCCAGGTGCTGGTCCAGCTCCCCGGGCCGGACCAGCACGCTGCGCCCGCCCTCGACCAGACCGGTCACGCCCTCGGCGATGTACAGGTCGGTGGGGAAGGCCTCGACGTCCCCGAGCACCGTGCGTCGCCCCGGGCGCAGCTCCAGCGCCGCCGAGAGCACCTTGAACAGGTTCACCGAGGTGGTGTCGCAGACGACCACCTCCGCTGGATCCGCCCCGATCAGCGGCGCGATCCGCCGCCCCAGCCGGTACGGCTGCTCGAACCAGCCTGCGTCGTTCCAGCTGCGGATCAGCTCCCGGCCCCACTCCTGCTCGACCACCTGCGCCACCCGCTCCGGAGTGCGCACCGGCAGCGCGCCCAGCGAGTTGCCGTCCAGGTAGATCACCCCGTCCGGCAGGGTGAACTCCTCGCGGAACGCCGCCAGCGGGTCGACGGCGTCCAGCGCCGCGCACTCCTCGCGCGTGATCATGCCCGTTCTCTCCTCCGTCGCCGGCTCGGTCAAAGCTCGTCCCTCCTCCACCACCGGCTCGGTCACAGCTCGTCCCGGATCGTCCACAGCTCCGGGAACACGTCCTGCTCGGCCGCCTTGCGCAGCCAGGTCAGGCCGCTGGAGCCGCCGGAGCCGGGCTTGGCGCCCATGGTCCGCTTGACCGAGCTCAGGTGGCGCTGGCGCCAGCGGGTCACCCGCTCGGCCACGTCCAGCAGCGCTTCGCCGAGCGGCTGCAGGGCCGCGAACTCCGGCTCGGTGTACACCCGGCGCCAGGCCGCCGCGACCTCCTCGGAGGGCCGGTAGCGCTGCTGCGAGGGCTCCGTGGGCACGGCCAGGCCGCGCCGGGCCAGCAGGCCGAGCACCTCGTCGTAGAGGCCGGGGGAGCGCAGCACCTCGGTCAGCTCGGCCCGGACCTCCGGCATTCCGTCGTACATGTTCAGCAGCGCGGCGTTCTTGTTGCCGAGCAGGAACTCCAGGTGCAGGAAGGCCGAGGACTGGAAGCCGGAGGCCTCGCCGAACAGCGAGCGGAAGGAGTTGAACTCCTGCGGGGTCATGGTGGCCAGCAGGTCCCAGGACTCCACCAGCACGTCCTGCACGTGGGTGCCGCGGCGCAGCGCGGCCAGCGCGGCGGTCAGGTCGTCCTCGCGCAGCGCCTGCCGGGCGATCGTCCACTCGTGCCGCAGCAGGTCGAAGAGCAGCTCCATCACCTGCGTGGTGACGATGAACGACAGCTCGGCGGGCTCCTTGCTGCGCGGGTGCTGGAGGCTGTGCAGCTGCTCCAGGCGCACGTACTGCGCGTACGGGGTGCCCCGACCCGGCAGGCCGCCCCTACCGAACGACAGGTTGGGTGTCTCCACCGTGTCGTGCCCCATCCCGATCCCTCCTGGTCCGTCCGGGCCTCGTCGCCCGGGGCCGGCGGAGCGGACGGAGGTCCTGATTCCGCCGGGGTGCCCATTGTGCGGCGGTGGCCCCGCCCGCTTGAATGGTCGACGGGCACCGCAACCGCGTTTCGAGCTGTCGTTCGCGAGGCGTTCGGCCGGTCCGCTTTACGAACGAAAATCCGCGGTCGATCCGCTGATCAGAACCGCTCCGGGGAGCCGCCATGGACGCCGTCGACCGCCGCCTGCTGGCCGAGCTGCAGGCCGATGCCAGGCTCTCGTACAACGAACTCTCCCGCCGGGTGAGCCTGTCCGCACCCGCGGTGGCCGAACGGGTCCGCCGCCTGGAGGCGGACGGGGTGATCAGCGGCTACCACGCCCACGTCGACCCCACCCGGGCCGGGCTGCCGATCACCGCGCTGGTCCAGGTGCAGTGCTACGGCCCGCGCTGCGTGCTGCGCGACCCCGAGGTGGCGACCTGGCCGGAGGTGCTCCAGCTGCACCGGGTCACCGGCGGGGCCTGCTGCGTGCTGCTGGTCGCGGTGGCCACGATGGCCGAGTTCGAGGCGCTCTGCGACCGGCTCGGCGGGTACGGTCCGCCGGCCAGCTCGATGATCCTCTCCAGCCCGGTGCCCTGGCGGCCGCTGCTGCCGAACTGACGGCCCGCGGGAACGGGCGACGGCTGCTGGCCTTGACGCGGACGTCAAGGAGTAGGTTCCCCGTCATGCCGAACGAGCGCCACATCCTGCTGCTGACCGGAAGCCTGCGGGCCGGTTCCGCCAACGAGGCCGTGCTGCGCACCGCCGCCGCGGTGGCCGAGGGCCTGCCGGGCGTGCGGACCACGTACTACGCCGGGCTGGCCGGGCTCCCGCACTTCAACCCGGACCACGACACCGACCCGCTGCCGGAGCCGGTGGCCGGACTGCGGGCGGCGATCGGGACGGCCGACGCGCTGCTGTTCTGCACCCCCGAGTACGCCGGGACACTGCCGGGGGCGTTCAAGAACCTGCTGGACTGGACGGTCGGCGGGGTCGAGATCTCGGACAAGCCCGCCGCCTGGATCAACTGCGCCGCCCCGGGCCGCGGCGCGGGCGCCGAGGCCACCCTGGGCACCGTCCTCGGCTACACCGGCGCGGCCGTGCTGGCGGAGGCCTGCGTCCGGATCCCGCTGGCGCGCGGCGCGGTCGGCGCGGACGGGCTGGTCGCCGACCCCCTGGTGCGCGGGCGGATCGGCGAGGTGCTGGCCCGTCTGGCGGCGGGCTGAGGTCCCGCGGTTCAGTGCGCCATGGGCAGGTGCGCCCCGAGTCCGGCCAGGCCCTCCAGGAAGAGTTCCACCCCGACGGCCGCCAGCAGCAGCCCGAGCAGCCGGGACAGCACCTCCAGCGAGGTGCTGTGGGTGCGCCGCATCAGCGGCGAGAGCACCGCCACGCAGAGGTAGTTGAGCACCACCACGCCCACGTACGCGCCGGAGACCGCGGCCTTCCAGGCCCAGTCGTCGCGGTTGAGCGAGGCGACCATGACGGCGCTGATCGCGAGCGGGCTGGCGACGTACGGCAGCAGCAGTTCGCGGATGCCGTCGGCCAGCGGGTTCGTCAGGTGCTCGTCGTCGTCGCCGTCGGCGCCGAGGTGGATGCCGAGGACCAGCGCGACCGCGTAGACGAAGAAGATCGCCCCGCCCGCGAGCCGCAGCGACTGGTCGCTGATGTGGAACAGGGTGGTGACCTCGTCCGCTCCGAAGCCGAGCACCAGGCCGATCAGCGCCGAGATCAGCGTGGTCCACGCCGCCAGCCGCCGCAGCTCCCGGTCGGTGCGGGTGCGGGCCAGCCGGGCGAAGGCCAGCAGGGTCTTCGGCGGGCCGACCACGGCGAAGAAGGTGATGAAGGCGCTGCTCAGGTTGAAGACGAACATGGGCCCAGCATGGCCGCGGTGCCCGGGACGGCCGGTCCGCCACGCCCCGCGGTCGGACGCGCCCCGGTCTCCCCGTCCGCCCGTTCATTCCTGGCCGCGGGCGAATTCGCCCGGATGGCGGTCCCGGCTCGAACGGGTGGGCGCTCTCGGGTGCCATGGAGGTACGTACGTCCACACCGTGGCGGTACGACCACTCCGTGGCGGAAACGAGGATGCGACATGTGCCTGAACCGTAAGGACCTGGGCCTGCTGGCCCTGCGCAGCGCGGTCGGCGGAGTGCTGATCGCGCACGGCACCCAGAAGCTGTTCGGCTGGTTCGGCGGTGGCGGCCTGGAGGGCACCACCCAGGCGATGGACCACATGGGCTTCCACCCGGCCCGGGAGAGCGCCGTCGCGGCGGGCGTCGGCGAGGCGGGCGGCGGGGCGCTGCTGGTGGCGGGGCTGGCCACCCCGGCGGCCGGCGCGGTGGTGGCCGGGACGATGGCCGGGGCCGTGTCGGTGCACGCGCCGGCGGGCTTCTTCGCGATGTCCGGCGGCTACGAGTACCCGGCGTTCCTCGGCGCGGCCGGGCTGGCGATCGGCCTGGCCGGTCCCGGGCGGTACTCGCTGGACCACCTGACCGGGCACGTCTTCGACCGGTCGTGGGTCGGCGTGCTGGCCTTCGTGGGGAGCGCGGCGGGCGCGTACGGCGTGGTGGCACGGCGTCGCCACCTGGTGCGGCTGCGCGAGGAGCGGGCGGCGGTGGAGGCGGACGAGCAGGAGGGTTCCGGGCTGTCCTAGGGCCCCGCATCGACCGGCCCGGCCCGGGTGTCACCCGGAGGCATCACCCCTGCTGGCGCGGGCGGCGGGCGGCTCGGAGGGTGGGCGGGGAGGCGTGCCGGGCAGCCCGGCGCCGGGAAGGAACGAGGACCCCATGGACCGCCAGCCACTCACCCGAGCCACCCCCGGGCCGCGCCCCACCGAGGGGCGTCCGGCCCGACCTACCGGCCGTCACCACCGAGCGGCCGCGGGTGTCCTGGCGGCCGCAGTGCTGGGCTCGGCGGTCCTGGCCGGCTGCTCCTCCGGCAAGAGTGCGGGCGCCACGGCCACCTCGGCGGCCGGGGAGGTGCAGAAGGCGGCCAGCGCCGCCGCATCGGCCGCCTCGGCGCTGGCCTCGGGGGCCGCCGGGGTGGGCGGGAGCATCTCGTCGGCCCAGGCGCGGGCTTCCGCGGCGGTCGCCTCGGCCCAGGCGAGGGCCTCTGCGGCGATCTCGTCGGCCTCGTCCGTGGTCAGCGGGATCAAGGGCGGGCTGGACGCCAAGGGGGACGTGTCCGTCGGGGCGGTGTCGATCGGCCCGGACGGCAAGGCCCAGGCGCAGCTGACCGTCACCAACCACGGGCAGCAGTCGTACGAGTACGTGATCCAGGTGAACTTCACCGACCAGGGCGGCGAGCTGCTGGACGCGACCGCGGTGACCGTCGAGGGCCTGGCCGCGGGCCGGAGCACCCAGGCCGTCGCGCACGGCAACCGGGATCTCTCGGGCACGGTCAAGGCGGAGGCCGCCAACGCCATCCGCTACTGAAGCCGCGCAGCTCGGGTCGGGTGTCGGAGGGTGCGGAGACGGGGGTGGAACCTTAAGCGGGTCTCAAGGGCCAACAGCACCCCTTGACGGGCGAGTTGGTCTAGTCCATTTTTATTGCCCAGGTGCAGGGAGCCCCTGAACCGGCGTCACCGGCCTCGTGCCGGGGGCGCCGGTTCGGCACATCCCGCTGTCCGTCCGTGTCCGTCAAGGCCTGCCCGCTCGATTCCCCACCCCCTGATCTGTCATGTCCCGGTCGTCCGGCCCCACTCCGGACGTGCGACCTCGCCGGGCGACGGAACCCCCACACCCAGGAGTCACGCACCCATGCTGCGCTCACGCATTGAAAGGGCCGGGACCCCGGCTCCGGACGGGCCCCGCCGGCGCCGTCCGAAGAGCCTGGCCGCCATCGCGGCCGGCACCACCGCCTCCCTGCTGATCGGCGCGGGCCTCGCGCTGTCCGGCGGCGGCGCGGCCAACGCCGCGACCGCCAACTCCACCGGTGCGACCGCCACCAGCGGCGGCATCAAGGTCGCCTACTACGACCAGTGGTCGGTGTACGCCAACGCGTACTACCCGAAGACGATCCAGGACACCGGCGTGGCCGGGAAGCTGGACTACCTGATCTACGACTTCGCCAACATCTCGCCGACCGACCTGGGCTGTTTCGAGGCGACCAAGGCCGCCGACACCAACGACAACAACCCCAACGCCGGTGACGGCGCGGCCGACGCGTTCGCCGACTACCAGAAGAGCTTCGGCGCGGACATCTCGGTGGACGGCGTCGGCGACGTCTGGAACCAGCCGATCGCGGGCAACTTCAACCAGCTGAAGAAGCTGAAGGCGAAGAACCCCAACCTCAAGGTCCTGCTCTCGATCGGTGGTTGGACGTACTCCAAGTACTTCTCCTCGGCGGCCGCCACGGACGCCTCGCGCAAGCACCTGGTCTCGTCCTGCATCGACATGTTCATCAAGGGCAACCTCCCGTCCGACGCCGGCTACGGCGGCCCGGGCACCGGTGCCGGCATCTTCGACGGCATCGACATCGACTGGGAGTACCCGGGCGGCGGCGGCCACACCGGCAACGTCTCCAGCCCGGCCGACAAGCAGAACTTCACCCTGCTGCTGAAGGAGTTCCGCAGCCAGCTGGACGCCCAGGGCAAGGCGGACAACAGGACCTACGCCCTCTCGGCGGCGGTCGGCGCCGGCCAGGACAAGATCATGAACGTCGAGACCGACAAGATCGGTCAGTACCTGACGTTCATGGACGTCATGACCTACGACATGCACGGCGGTTGGGACCCCCAGGGCCCGACCAACCACCAGGCGCCGCTGTACTCCGGCCCGAACGACCCGTCGACCCCGGCCAAGCCGGGCAACGGCAAGTACTCGATCGACAACGCCGTCAAGGCTTGGACGGTCGGCGACGCCCAGTACGGCATCCCCGGCGGGTTCCCGGCCAACAAGATCAACATGGGTGTGCCGTTCTACTACCGCGGCTGGACCGGCGTCCAGAACAACGGCAGGAACGGCCTCTTCCAGCCCGCCGCCGCCCCGGCGACCGGCGCCGCGATGTCCGGCAACGTCGCGGGCATCCAGATGTACAAGGAGCTGGCCGGCTTCGTCGACAACCCGTCCAAGACCTTCTGGGACGACGACGCCAAGGCGACCTACTTCTACGACGGCAACACCTTCTGGAGCGGTGAGGACGCCCGGTCCATCCAGGCCAAGCTCGACTACGCCCACTGCAACGGCCTCGGCGGCTCCTTCGCCTTCTCGCTGTACGACCTGGGTACCAACACCACCCTGTTCGACAAGATGGTGAGCGCCACCAACGGCTCCGCCGCCGGCTGCCCGGCCCCGCCGACCGGCACCCCGACGCCGACCCAGACCCCGACCGGTACGCCGACGGGCACCCCGACCGGTACCCCCACCGGTACGCCGACCGGCACTCCGACCCCGCCGGCCACCTGCTCGGCCGCCCCGAGCTGGGACCCGAACACCACCTACGCGGCCGGTGGCACCAAGGTCTCGTGGAAGGGCCACTACTACACCAACAAGTGGTGGACCAAGGGCGAGGACCCGACCCAGAGCGGCCAGTGGGGCGTCTGGACCGATAACGGTCCCTGCTGAACGGCTGAACGGCTGAACGGCTGAACGGAGGGGCGGCCGACCGCCCGAGGGCCCGACGGGCCTCGCGGCACCTGAACGAGCACGGGTCCGGCCCGCCGGGGGAGCATCCCCCGGCGGGCCGGACCCGTCGCGCGTCCGCCGCGTCCGGGCGCTACGGCGCCAGGTCGGCCGTGCGCCCGAGCGCGTCCGGCTGGCTCTCCTCGATCCGCCGCAGCATCCGGGCCAGCAGGCCGGACAGCGCGGCCCGCTCCTCGCCCGCGAGGTCCTGCAGCAGCTCCTCCTCGAACACCGCCGCCATCCGCATCGACTCCAGCCACTTGTCGCGGCCGTTCTCGGTCAGCTCGATGATCACCCGCACCCGGTTGGACTCGTCCCGCTCCCGGGTGACCAGGTCCTCGGCCACCATCCGGTCGATCCGGTGGGTCATCGCGGCCGGGGTGAGCCCCAGCCGCTTGGCCAGCTCGCCCGGCCCCAGCCGGTACGGGCTGCCGCTCACCACCAGCGCCTTGAGCACCTCCCACTCGGCGGAGGTGATTCCGAGCACGGTCAGCTGCCGGTCGTACGCCACGCCCATCCGCCGGGAGACCCGGTTGAGGGTCTGCACGATCGTCTCGACCTGGGGGTCGACGGTGGGGAACTCCCGCTGGTACAGGGCCACTTGCTCGGCGATGCCGAACTCCAGGGGAGTGGCCCGCGGGGGCTTGTCGGCAGCCGGTGAGGGCTTGTCCGTAGTCATGCGCACCAGTGTCGCACGGGCGTGCACTCCTTAAGCCTTTGACTCCGCAGTCTTCCGGTGCTAAGACTTTATCTCGTCAAACTTTAGCTCTGAAATCTTCTGGACTTAAGAGTTCCAGTCGAAACCAGGAAGGGATGTGCACGGTGACCGGCACGGTGAAGCAGCAGAGGCGGCAGCGGCGTGGAGCGGGCGGCCCGCTGCGCCGCGTCCAGATCGGCAACGCGCTCAGTGCGTTCGGCAGCGGGTTCACGATGCCGTACATGTTCGTGTACGTGGACCAGGTGCGCGGGCTGGGTTCGCTGGCGGCCGGGATGGTGTTCACCGTCTTCGCGCTGGCGGCGCTCGCGGTCCTCCCGTTCACCGGGCGCGGCATCGACCGCTACGGCCCCCGCCCGGTGCTGCTGGCGGGTGCGGCCCTGGCCGCCACCGGCGCGTTCGCCTTCGGCCACGCCGCCGGCACGCCGGCCCTGCTGGTCTCCTCGTTCCTGTTCGGCGCGGGCGTGACCACCTGCCAGCCGGCCCTCGCCACGATGATCGTCCGCTGCTCGACGGCGGCGACCCGCTCGCACGCCTTCGCGCTGCAGTTCACCCTGGTCAACCTGGGCATGGGCATCGGCGCGCTGGTCGGCGGCCAGATCGTGAATGTCGCCGACCCGGCCAGCCTCACCCGGCTGTTCACCATCGAGGCGGCCACCTTCCTCGGCCTGGCCCTGGTCACCGGCACCGCTCGGATGCCGAAGGCCCAACTGACCGTCGTCCAGGAGAGGAACGACGGCCCGACCGGTCTGCGCGCCCTGTTCGCCGACAAGGCGATGGTGCGGCTCAGCGTCCTCGCCGGGCTGATCTTCTTCACCTGCTACGGCCAGTTCGAGTCCGGTGTCGCGGCCTTCGCCACCGACACGGTCGGCACCGCGCCGTCCACCCTGGGCTTCGCCATCGGTGCCAACGCGGTCACCATCGTGGTGCTGCAGATGTTCATGGTGCGGATCACCGCGCGCCGCCGCCGCACCACCGCGATGGCCGCGGCCGGCGTGGTCTGGCTCGGCGCCTGGGCGATGGCGCTGGTGGCCGGTCTGATCCGGACCGAGACCATGGCCGCCACGGTCGCCATCGTCTCGATCTACGCTCTCTTCGGCGTCGGTGAGTCGCTGCTGGCGCCGACCATGGGCCCGATGGTCGCGGACCTCGCCCCGGCCAGGCTGCTCGGCACCTACAACGCCGGGTACGCCCTGGTGAAGCAGATCGCGATCGCGGTCGGCCCGGCCGTCGGCGTGCTGCTGGTCGGCTCCGGCACCTGGCCGCTCTACCTCGCGGCCATGGCGGGCTCGACGCTGCTGACCGTCCTGCTGGCGCTGCGGCTGCGCCCGTACCTCACGGCCGAGCAGGACAACGCGGCCCCGGCCGTGGTCCGCACCCCGGCTCCGGTCCGGGAGCTCCAGACCGCCGCGTGACGATGCCCGCACGGGCGTTCGCGACGGGCGTCGGCCGGGTCACCTGGTCGGCGCCCGTCGCGCTTGGCTTCCCGGGCACCGCCACATAGTGTCAGTGGCTGTTGACCGCCCGGGCCCGGCTCGGGCAGCAGACCCGGGCCCGGCGCAGCACCCGCGGGCCCCGCAGACAGGCGAATCGGCGAGGCTATGACGCAAGCGGCGCTCACGCACCCCCCGGCGGCCCCGGCCACCGCCGGACCGGCCCCGGCCCCGGCCCCGCGCGGGCTGCTGCGCTGGGCCGCCGACCGCTCCGGCTGGCTCGGCCCGATCGGCATCGCGCTCTTCGCCGGCCTGCTGCGGTTCTGGAACCTCGGCTACCCCAACGCCTTCGTCTTCGACGAGACGTACTACCCCAAGGACGCCTGGTCCCTGCTCCAGCAGGGCTACGAGGGCACCTGGCCCGACCACGCCAACACCGACATCCTGGCCGTCCCGCAGTCCGTCCCGCTCGGCTCCGCGCCCGAGTTCATCGCCCACCCGCCGCTCGGCAAATGGGTGATGACGATCGGCGAGCAGCTGTTCGGGCTGCACCCCTTCGGCTGGCGGTTCATGACGGCCCTGCTCGGCACCGTCACCGTGCTGATGCTGGCCCGGATCGGCCGTCGTCTCTTCGGCTCCACGCTGGTCGGCTGCACCGCCGCCCTGCTGATGTCCGTCGACGGCCTCCAGCTGGTGATGAGCCGGGTCGGCCTGCTCGACGGCATCCAGATGTTCTTCGTGCTCGCCTCCTTCGGCGCCCTGCTGATCGACCGCGACCACGTCCGCGCCCGGCTGGCCCTGGCCGTCGACGACGGCGTCGACGGCGACACCGTGCGGCTCGGGCTGCGCCCCTGGCGGATCGCAGCCGGGGTGCTCATCGGCGCGGCCTGCGCCGTCAAGTGGAACGGCGCCCCGATCCTCGCCGCCTTCGGCGTCCTGACCGTGCTGTGGGACCAGTCCGGCCGCCGCGGCGCCGGCGCCCGCCACCCCTGGCGGTCCATGCTGCGCCGGGACGCCGTACCCGCCTTCCTCGCCATGGTCGGCTCCGCCGTGGTGGTGTACGTCGGCGCCTGGAGCGGCTGGCTGGCCAGCGGCGCGAACGGTGAGGGCGGCTACGACCGGCACTGGGCGGACGGCCGCTCCGGGCTCTCCCCGGACCACGCCTTCGGCATCCCGCTGCCGCAGGTCTCGATGAGCTGGGTGCCCGCGCCCCTGCGCAGCCTGTGGTACTACCACTCGCAGATGTACGACTTCAACACCGGTCTGAGCACCCCGCACACCTACCAGTCCAACCCCTTCTCCTGGCTGGTCGACGGCCGCCCGGTCTCGATGTACTGGGAGCAGGTCCCGACCGGGACGCACGGCTGCACCTCCTCCGGCGGCTGTGCGACGCAGATCCTCGGCCTGGGCACCCCGTTCCTGTGGTGGGCGGCCTGCTTCGCGCTGGTCTACCTGCTGTGGCGCTGGTTCTTCCGCCGGGACTGGCGCTCGGGCGCCGTGCTGTGCGCGGTGGCGGGGATCTACCTGCCCTGGTTCCAGTACCAGGAGCGGACGATCTTCTCCTTCTACATGGTCGTGCTGGTGCCGTTCCTGTGCCTGGCCGTCGCCCAGATGCTCGGCGCGATCCTCGGCCCGGCGGGCTGCGGCCCCCGGCGCCGCCGGTACGGGGCGATCGGGGCCGGGCTGATCGTGCTCGCGATCGTCGGCTGCTTCGCCTTCTTCTACCCGCTGTACACGGCGGAGGTGATCCCGATGTCGTCCTGGCAGGACCGGATGTGGTTCACCAGCTGGATCTGAGGCCGGTGCCACTGGCGGCGTCCGGCGGGCAGCTGCTGCCGGTCACCCCGGCGCTCGGGGTGGTCACCGCGGTGCTGTTGCTGGCCGCCGTGGCGGTGGCCGGGTGGGGACTGCTCGGTCACGGGCGGGCGGTGGCGCGGGCCGGGCTGCGGGCGGTCGTCCAGCTCGCGGCCGTCGCGGCGGTGATCTCCTGGGTGGTCGGCTCGCTGTGGTGGTCCGCGCTGTTCGTGCTGCTGATGTTCACCGTCGCGGTGCGCACCGCCGGGCGGCGGATGACCGCGGGGCCGGGCTGGGTCTGGGCGGCCGCCCCGATCGGCGCCGGAGTGCTGCCGGTGCTCGGCCTGCTGCTCGGCGTGGGGCTGCTGCCGCCCAGGGGCCTGTCGGTGATCCCGGTCGCCGGGATCCTGATCGGCGGCGCGCTCACCGCGACCTCGCTGGCCGGGCGGCGCGCCCTGGACGAGCTGCGGCAGAGGCGCGGCGAGGTGGAGGCGGCGCTGGCGCTCGGCTTCCACGAGCGGGACGCGCGGCTGGAGATCTGCCGTACGGCGGCGGCGACCTCCCTGGTCCCGGCGTTGGACCAGACCCGCACGGTCGGTCTGGTCACGCTGCCCGGCGCCTTCGTCGGCATGCTGCTCGGCGGTGCCTCGCCGGTCCAGGCGGGGGCGGTGCAGTTGTTCGTGCTGATCGGATTGCTCGCGGTGGAGTCGGTGGCGATCGTGGTGGTGCTGGAGCTGGTCGGGCGGGGGCTGGTGGCGACGGGGGCGGTCGGCGGCGTCGGGTAGGCTGGAGCGCGTTGAAGGGGAGTAGCCCTCCACCGGACCGTCGACATACTGGCCCCCACGGGCCCGGCGCCCGGGGCACCGCTCGATGGGCGGCTGCCGGCGAGACCTTCGGCCGCAGTGCTGTGACCGTTTCCAGTGCTGTCGGGCCGAAGCGTCCCCTGACGGACCCGCGGAGGCCGGACGGCCCGACCGAGGGATTTCCTCCGATGAGTCTGACCATTGCCGCGTTGACGTTCGGCATCATCTTCCTGGCCGAACTGCCGGACAAGACCGCGCTGGCCAGCCTGGTGCTCGGCACCAAGTACCGGGCGAGCTACGTCTTCGCGGGCGTGGCCGCCGCCATGCTGGTCCAGGTGGTGCTGGCGCTGGTCGCCGGGCACCTGCTCTCGCTGCTGCCGCACCGTTGGGTGGAGGGCATCACCGGCACGCTGTTCCTGGTCGGCGCGGCGATGCTGCTGTTCCACGGCGGCGAGGACGAGGAAGAGCACGCGGCCAAGGAGCCGTCCTCGAACCGCTTCTGGAAGGTGGCCGGGACCAGCTTCGTGGTGGTCGCGGTCGCCGAGTTCGGCGACCTGACCCAGATCATGACCGCCAACCTGGCCGCCAAGTACGCCGATCCGCTGGCCGTCGGCCTCGGTTCCTGGCTGGCGCTGTGCGCGGTCGGCGGGATCGCCATCGTGGGCGGGCAGAAGCTGCTCAAGTACGTACCGATGAAGCTGATCATCCGGGTGGCGGCGGCGATCATGGTGGTGCTGGCCGGCGTCAGCATCTTCGGGGCCGTCACCGGCTGACGGTGTCCGCGCCGCCCGGCAGTGGCGCTCAGCAGCCCGGGTCGGCGGTGAGGACGGCCTGGGTCTTGGGGCCGTAGACGCCGGTCTCGCCCTTGATGTGGTTCTCGCGCTGGTATTCCTGCAGCGTCGTCTGGGTCCAGCCGTCGAAGGTGCCGGTGATGATCGACTTGTCGACGAATCCGCATTCGGCGTTGACCAGCCGCTGCTGCATCGCCCGGACGTCCGGCCCGCTCATCCCGAGCTGGAGCAGCCGCGGGGTCGGGGTGGGCGTCGGCGTGGGGGTGGGCGTCGGGGTCGGCGTGGGCGTCGGGGTGGGGGTCGGCGTCGCCGAGTGGGTCGGGGTGGGGGTGGGCGTCCTGGTCGGGCTGGGCCTGGTCGTCCGGGTGGGGGTGGGGCTCGGTGCCTCGGTGGTCGGCGCCGGGGCGCCGGTCGTCGGGGCGGCCAGGGTTGGCGGATCGACCGGGGCGGGCGCGAGCGTGGTGACGGGCACCGGCTCCGCCTGACGCGTCGGCTCGGAGGAGGGCGTCACGGCGTACGCGAGGCCCACGGTCAGCGCCAGCAGGCCGGCGCCCACGCCCGCGATCAGCCCCTTGCGCCCGGCGAACGGGCTCCGCTCGGCCTGCTCGGCGGCCCGGCGCGCGGCCCGTCCGCCGGGCTCGGGGGCCGCGCCGTCGAACGGGAAGTAGCCGAGGTCGTCCCCGGCGTCGGGCTGGACGGGCGGGTGCGGCTGGGCCGTCGCCTGCGGGAGAACGGTGGTGGCACCGGCGGCGTACGCGTCCGGCGCGGGGCCGGGGACGGGCGGCAGCACGGTCGTCGCGTAGGCGTCCGCGTCCGGCCCGAGCGGCGGCGGCGCGGACGGTCGCGGCGGCTGGGCCGGGTGCATCGGCGGTGCGGCGTGGCCCGCCTGGGCCGGTGGGCCCGCCTGGCCCCCCTGCCCCGGCTGGACCGGCGGCAGGACGGTGGTCGCGAACGGGTCGGCGGCCGGCGGCGGCTCGTCCACGACCTGCCCGGGCGCCTGCGGCACGTACGGGCGGACCAGCGGCGGGCCCTCCAGGTGCGGGAGGACGGTGGTCTCGTCGAGGCTCCGGTCGGGGAGGCAGCCGCACCCGGTGGAGCGGGCGGTGCCGCACGTCGGGCAGTGCTGGTCCGGCATCGGCCGGTCCTCCTCGGGTCTCGGGTCTCGCGATCGGGCCTGATTATGCAGGACGTCCCGGAGGGTGGACAGGGGCGTCCGGCCCCCGGCGGGGGTGTTGTGCCGGTTGGTGGTGGTTGGGCCCCTGGGGAAACCGCCGGAGGGTGCGGGACGGGCCCGTGCCGGGGAGAGGACGGGCCCGGTGCTTACGTTCGGCTCAACCGGGCGGCGCGAACCAGGACATGTCTGCCAGCATGGGGAACCGGGAGTGATCATCCACCGGGCGTCCGGTCGTCCGGCCCCGCAACCCCGCGACCCTACGGAGACGCCATGACGGACCCTCCCCCACCCTCCGGCCAGGGGGACCCCCGTGCCGCGTCCGACCGGAGCCCGGCGCCCGACCCCGGCCCGCCGGAGGTCACCGTCCCCAACCTGTGGGTGCCGATCGGCGCCCTGTTGCTGGCGATGCTGCTCGCCGCCCTCGACCAGACCATCGTCTCCACCGCGCTGCCCACCATCGTCAGCGACCTCGGCGGCCTGGACCACCTGTCCTGGGTGGTCACCGCCTACCTGCTGGCGTCCACCGCCGCCACCCCGCTCTGGGGCAAGCTCGGCGACATGTACGGCCGGAAGCGGTTCTTCCAGGCCTCCATCGTGATCTTCCTGATCGGCTCGGTGCTCTGCGGACTCTCCCAGAACATGGGCGAGTTGATCGCCTTCCGGGCCCTCCAGGGCCTGGGCGGCGGCGGCCTGATGGTGCTCTCCCAGGCGATCGTCGGCGACCTCGTCGCGCCCCGGGACCGCGGCAAGTACCAGGGCCTCTTCGGTGCCGTCTTCGGCGTCACCAGCGTGCTCGGACCGCTGCTCGGCGGCCTGTTCGTCGACCACCTCAGCTGGCGCTGGGTCTTCTACGTCAACCTGCCGATCGGCGTGGTCGCCCTGGTGGTGATCGCCGCGGTGCTGCACGGGCGGGAGGTCCGGCGCGAGCACCGGATCGACTACCTCGGCACCGCGCTGATCGCCGCCGTCGCCACCTGCCTGGTGCTGATGACCTCGCTCGGCGGCACCACCTGGGCCTGGGACTCCTGGCAGATCGTCGGCCTGGGAGTGCTCGGGATGGCGCTGCTGCTCGCCTTCGTCCAGGTGGAACGGACGGCCGTCGAACCCGTCCTGCCGCTACGGCTGTTCCGCTCGCGGACGTTCAGTCTGGTCGCGGTGATCTCCTTCGTGGTCGGCTTCGCGATGTTCGGCGCGCTCACCTACCTGCCGACCTTCCTCCAGGTCGTCCAGCAGGTCTCGCCCACCATGTCCGGCATCCACATGCTGCCGATGGTGCTCGGCATGCTGCTCACCTCGATCGGCTCCGGCCAGATCGTCGCCCGCACCGGCCGCTACCGGATCTTCCCGATCGCCGGGACGGCCGTCACCACGATCGGACTGGTGCTGCTCTCCCGGCTGGACGAGCACAGCGGCACCGCCGAGATGAGCCTCTACTTCCTGGTCTTCGGCCTCGGGCTGGGCCTGGTGATGCAGGTGCTGGTGCTGATCGTGCAGAACTCGGTCGGCTACCAGGACCTCGGCGTGGCCACCGCCGGCGCCACCTTCTTCCGCTCCATCGGTGCCTCCTTCGGCGTCTCCATCTTCGGAACGATCTTCGCCGGCGGCCTGCGCTCCCGGCTCGCCGACGCCCTGGCCGGCCAGCCGCTGCCGCCGGGCTTCCAGGCCGAGCAGATCGGCGCCGACCCCCGGCTGATCACCCGGCTGCCCGCCGCCGCCCAGGCCGGGGTCCACCACGCGTACGCCGAGTCGATCACCCGGGTGTTCCTGTACGCGGTGCCCGTCGCGCTGGTCGCCTTCGTCCTGTCACTGTTCCTGCGGGAACAGAAGCTGCGCTCCACCGTGACCGCGCCCGACCTGAGCGAGTCCATCGGGATCAACCCGGTCGAGCGGTCCTCCCTGGACGAGATCGCCCGCGCCCTGTCCGTCCTGAGCACCCGCGAGGCCCGGCACGACCTGTTCCGGCGGATCACCGCCACCGCCGGGCTCGACCTGCTGCCCGCCTCCAGCTGGCTGCTCCTCCAGATGCACCACCACGGCTCGGTGGAGCCCGCCGAACTCGCCGAGCGGCGGGTCGTCCCGTTCGCGGTCGTCGAGGAGGCCGTCCGCGAGGTGGAGGGCCGGGGCCTCGCCGCCCGCACCGGCGGCCTGCCACTGCGCCTCACCGAACCCGGCGAGGAGGCCGCGCTGCGCCTGGTCGACGCCCGGCGCACCCAGCTGGCGCAACTGCTGGGCGACTGGGACGAGCAGCAGTACGACGACCTCGCCGCCCTGCTCACCCGGCTCAGCACCGCCCTCTGCGCCGACCGGCGCGACCGCCCCGACCCGCCGACCGACCCCCAGTCGCCGTACCACGGCGAGGGGCGGTCGTTCTAGCCTCAACGCCCCCACGGACCTGGCTCACGGACCGCCGAACCACCGAGGGGTGTCGAGCCGGAACGGGTCCCCGGGGGCCAGCTGCCGCAGGCCGTCCTCGATCCGGCGGAGCTGCTCCTCACCGAGGGTCTGCGACCACTCCGCGCGCAGCTCGTCGAAGATCCGGGCCGAGCGCACCAGGCAGTCCACGCCCCGGCCGGTGAGCCGGACCACCTTGCGGCGGGCGTCGGCCGGGTCGCTGCCGCGCTCGACGTAGCCGAGCTGCTCCAGGTTCTCGATGGTCTTGCCCGCCGCCTGCTTGGAGACGCCGAGCCGGCGGCCCAGCTCGACGGCGGTGGTGCCCTGCGGGCCGATCGCCTGGAAGACGAAGCCGTGCATCGGCCTGAGGTCCGGGTGCCCCTCGCGGGCGATGCGCTCGTGCAGCTCGTCGATGATCGTCCGGAAGGCGAGCAGCAGGCGCAGCGGCAGCTCGAAGCCGGGCGGGGCGGGTTCGCTTGACACGATAGACAACCTCATTGACCATATAGACAACGCCATTGACCATCTTAGGGGGTTGCTCCGCCATGCCCGTGATCCGATCCGCCGACGCCCGCCGTACCGAGACTCCGAACGCCGTCATGACCACCCACGCCTCGCCCACCCAGGGTTCGACCTCCCTCGCCCAGTGGCGGGTCGAGATGCCCGCCGACCGGCAGGGCCCGCTGCACGCCATGGACACCGAGCAGATCTGGACCTTCCTGGCCGGCTCGGCGGAGGTGGACCTGGCCGGGGAAACCGTCGCGGTCGCCGCCGGTGACACGCTCGTCCTCCCCGCCGACGCCCCGCGCCGGATCGCCACCGCCGAAGGCTTCACCGCCGTCGTCGCCTCCCCCTCCCCGTCCCACGCCTACAACCCCGACGCCCGCACCCCCGACGGCGCCTGCGCCCTCGCGCCGCGCGACGCCGAGCGACTCCTCCCGCCGTGGGTCGCCTGAGCCGCGACGGCCGGCCGGGCATGACGGCGGGCCGGGCGTGACGGCGGGCCGGGCGTGACGGCGGGCCGGGCGTGACGGCGGGCCGGGCGTGACGGCGGGGACGGCCGAGGGGCTCACCCTCGGCCGTCCCCACGCGGCGATCGTCGTTACTGCTGGTCCTCGATGTCGTCCCGCAGGTCGTCCAGGTTCTGCTGGCCCTTCTGCCGGGCCTCGGAGGCCTTCTGCTGGGCGTCCTCCCTGGGCTGCTGGCCGCCCATGCGCTGCTTGGCTTCCTCCTCGGCCTGCTGTGCCTTGTCCTTGAACCGGTCGCCGACACCCATGATCGCTCCCAGGTGGTTGGATTCGGGGGTCCTCCACCAGGCTGGCACGCCCTTTCCGCCCCTGCACGTCGGCAGTCGGCTACCAACCGTCACCAGTGCCCGACCGCTCGGGCCGTCGCGCGTGAGGTGTAGGAGACTGCTGGCCGTAGGCAGCAACCGGGCCGGCGGCCGCGCCGTGGGCGCGACCCCGGCGGATCAGTGAGGAGCGGCATGTCCGTCGTCAAGATCAACGTACTGACGGTGCCCGCCGAGCAGCGCGAGGTGCTGGAGCAGCGCTTCGCCTCGCGGGCCGGCGTGGTGGAGAACTCCGACGGCTTCGAGTGGTTCGAGCTGCTGCGCCCGGTCGAGGGGACCGACCAGTACCTCGTGTACACCCGCTGGCGCAGCGAGGAGGACTTCAAGGCCTGGATGGAGGGCCCCATGAAGTCGGCCCACCAGGGTGGCGGCGAGGGCGGCGAGGCGCCGAAGCGGCCGGCCGCCTCCGGGTCGACGCTGTGGTCCTTCGAGGTCGTCCAGTCGGCGGGACCGAAGGCCTGACGGCGCCGGGGTAGGACGGGCGGCGCGTCCCGGGGTTGCGGGGCGCGCCGTTCGCCGGTCGCTCGATCGATCCGGTCGTCCTCAACGGAGCTGTGCGGCGGGCGCGTTCAGGCCGCGGCGGCGTAGAGGACTTCGCGCAGGCCGGGGACGGACTCGCGGTCGGCGCGCCAGACCAGGCGCAGGTGCAGGGGCGGGGGGTCGAGGGGGAGGCGGACGAGGGTGCCGGCGGCCAGCGGGTCCCGGACGGCGAACTCGGGGAGGAGGGCGATGCCGAGGCCCTGTTCGGCGCAGGCGCGGGTGACGGCGACGCCGCCGGTGCGGACGCGTTCGACGTCGTTGCCGAGCAGGCGTTCGCCGGCGAGCCAGAAGGAGCAGGCCGGGGCGTTCACCAGGAGGCGCTGGCCGCGCAGGTCCTCGCGGGTGAGCGTGGTGGCGCGGCTGAGCGGATGGGCCGGGGCGGCGACCAGGGCGAGCGGGACGTCCTTGAGGTCGAGGTGGTCGAGCGGGGCGGGCGGCAGGTAGAACCCGAGGTCGCCGAGCGGGCCGGCGGTGTCCAGGATCAGCGCGGCCTCCAGGGCCCCGGCCGCCACGCCGCCGAGCAGGCCGTCGCGGGCGGTGTCGGTGTGCAGGGAGACGTCGAGGTCGGGCCGGCGTTCGGCGAGCCGGGCCAGGACGGCCGGGACATGGGTCGCCGCTATGGTCTCCAGGGCGCCGAGCCGGAGCCGGGCGCGGTCGGCGACCACCTCCCGGCGGGCCTGTTCGGCCTGGTCGAGCAGGCGGCGGGACCACGGCAGCAGCCGCTCGCCGGCGGCGGTGAGGGTCATTCCGCGCGGGGCCCGGTCGAACAGCTCGATGCCCAGGCTGCGTTCGAGGGTGCGGATCTGCTCGGAGACCGAGGAGGGCGCGAGACCGAGCGCCACGGCCGCCGCGGTGACGGTGCGGTGGGTGACCACGGCTTCGAAGACCCGCAACTGACGAAGTTCCACTGGTTTCTCCGGTTCCTGCACGTGTTGCGGGACAGCGTACGGCTGCGTTCGGGTATTCCGAACGGTGCGTGAGGGATCGGCGGTGGAGCGGGGCGGGGCCGCGGAGCACAGTGGGTGGCCGATCCCCCCAACGGCTTGGAGAAATCCGATGACCACCCCTGCCCTCCTCGCCGATCCACCGGCCGCGAGCCGTGCGCCGGCCCGTACGCGCGCCCTGCTCGGCATCGCCCTCGGCTACTTCATGGTGCTGCTCGACACCACCGTCCTCGCCGTCGCCGAACCCGACGTGGCGTCCTCGCTGGGCAGTTCGACGGCCGGGCTGCAGTGGGCCGTGACCGGCTACAGCGTCGCCTTCGGTGCGCTGCTGCTGTCCGCCGGGGCCGCCGCCGACCGCTACGGTGCCCACCGGGCCTTCCGCTTCGGCATCGCCGCCTTCGGCGCGGGCTCGCTGCTCAGCGCGTTCGCACCGGACATCTGGGCACTGGTGCTGCTGCGCGCCGTCCTGGGCGTCGCGGCGGCGGCCTGCGTCCCGGCGAGCATGGCGCTGATCACCCGGCTACCCCGAACCGGCTGAGCGGGCCGGGGCGGTGGCCGTCTGGGCCGCGGTCAGCGGCTGTGCGATGGCCTTCGGGCCGCTGGTCGGCGGGGTCCTGGTCGACCTCGCCGGGTGGCGGGCGGTGTTCCTGGTGAACGTCCCGCTCGCCCTCCTGGTAGTGGCCCTGGTGGCCGGACGGGCGGTGCACTGCCCGCGCGGGGAGCGGCGCATCGACTGGTGGGGTCAGCTGGCCGCCTGCGCGACCCTCGCGCTGTTCACGGACGCGCTGATAGCCGTCGGCAACGGTGCTTGGCCGCACGCGAGTTGCTCCGCCGCCGGGGCGGCCCTGGCCGCCGCGGCCTTCGTCCGGCGCGAGAAGCGGTGCAGCCCCGCGCGGCGGGCGGGCTGCTCAACGCCGTCCGGCAGGTCGGGGCGACGGTGGGCGTGGCGGTGACGGGCGCGTTCGTCGGTGGAAGCAGGGGAGGGCTGGCGGCGGCGATGCTGCTCCCGGCGGTCGTCTGTGCGCTGTCGGCGGTTCTCGTGCGGCGGAGCCGGGCCGCAGGCTGAGCGGCCGGTCGGCTCAACTGGGCCCGTCCACCCTCTCGGGACGGAGCCCCCCGTGCCGGTCGTCATCGCCACCCTCGGGACCGAGCCCGGCCGGCGGCGGGCGGAAGTCGACCGGCGCGTCGAAGGCCGCCCGGCGGGTGGCGCGGCGCAGGGCGCGCAGCACGGGCGTGCCGAGGGTGAGGCACAGGACGACGGTCAGCGCGGCGCGCGGCAGGTCCCAGCCGAGGGAGGTGGTGAGGCAGTAGGCGGCGAAGCGGACCAGGTTGGCGGGCAGCGGGTCGCCCGGGACGAAGGAGACGGAGCCGGCCATCCCGCCGATGTACGGCCAGCCCTGGAGGTTCATGACGGTGCCGTACGACACGGCCGACACCGCCCCGTACCCCGCCAGCAGCAGGAGTTCGTGGCGCCCGCGCAGGGTGGCGGCGCCGGGCAGCAGGCCCGCGCCGAGGCAGACCCAGCCCATGGCGAGCATCTGGAACGGCAGCCACGGCCCGACCCCGCCGGTGAGCAGCGCGGAGGCGAACATCGACAGCGAGCCGAGGACGAACCCGAAGCCCGGGCCGAGCACCCGCCCCGACAGCACCATCAGGAAGAACATCGGCTCCAGGCCTGCCGTCCCCGCGCCGAGCGGGCGCAGGGCCGCACCGGCCGCCGCCAGCACCCCCAGCAGGGCGACGGACTTGGCGTCCAGCCCCGGCGCACCGCCGCCCGCCGAACGGCCCTCGGAGATCTGCGCGACGACGACCGCGAGGAGCAGCGGGAGCAGCAGGGCGAACAGCCAGGGCGCGTCGGCGGAGTGGCCGACCAGGGCGGACCTGGTGGAGGCGAGCAGCGGCCAGCCGAAGGCCGTCACGCCCACCAGGGAGACCAGGGACAGCGTCGCGACGGACCGGCGCCCGAGCGGGACGGGACGGTTGCTCATGCGCCCACCTCGCTGCGCTCGGCAGGGGCCTTCGCCCATGCGCGCCTGTCGATGATGAGCTCGCTGCGCTCGCTCATGCGCCCACCTCGCTGCACTCGGCAGGGGCCTTCGCCCACGCGCGCCTCTTGATGACTCGCTCGCTCATGCGCTCAGCGCCTTCGCGACCTGCTGGACGGTGAGCCACGGCCCGGGCGCCAACACCTTGGCGACCTGCGGCGCGAAGGCGGGGGAGGAGACCACCACCTCCGCCGTCGGCCCGTCCGCGACGATCTCGCCCTCGGCCAGGATCAGCGTCCGGTGCGCCAGCTCGGCGGCCAGCTCGACGTCATGGGTCGCCAGCAGCACGGCGTGCCCCTCGCCGGCCAGCGAGCGCAGGATCTCCACCAGCCGGGCCTTGGCCGCGTAGTCCAGGCCGCGGGTCGGCTCGTCCAGGAGCAGCAACGGGGGCCTGGCGGTGAGGACGACGGCGAGGGCGAGGGTGAGCCGCTGGCCCTCGGAGAGGTCGCGGGGGTGGGTGGCGTCGGCGATGCCGGGCAGCAGGCGTTCGACCAGGGCGCGGCAGGTACCGGCGGCAGCGCCCGCGTCCGTGTCCGCGGCGGCGCACTCGGCGGCGACGGTCTCGCCGTACAGCAGGTCGCGCGGGTCCTGGGGGACGAGGCCGACGTGCCGGACCAGTTCCGCGGGGCGGGTGCGGTGCGGGGTGCGGCCGCCGACGGTGACGCTGCCGGAGGCCGGGGCGTGCAGCCCGACCAGGCCACCGAGCAGGGTGGACTTGCCGGCGCCGTTGCGGCCCATCAGGGCGGTGATCTCGCCGGGGCGCAGCGCGAGGTCGACCCCGCGCAGGGCCTGGACCGGGCCGCGTCGCACGGCCAGTCGGTCGGTGACGGCGATCGGCGCGGCCTCCGGGGTGCCGGCGGCGGCGGGCGCACGGCCGTCCAGCTCGGCCCGCAGCGGAGCGGCCTTGCGGCGGGCGTCGCGGACGGACAGCGGCAGCGGGCGCCAGCCCGCGAGCCGGCCGAGGCCGACCACCGGCGGGTGCACGGGGGAGTGTGCCATCACCTCGGCGGGCTCCCCCAGCACCGGTTCGGCGCCCGGGGTCAGCAGCAGCACCTGGTCGGCGTACTGGACGACCCGCTCCAGCCGGTGCTCGGCCATCAGCACGGTGGTGCCGAGGTCGTGCACCAGCCGCTGGAGGACGGCCAGCACCTCCTCGGCCGCGCCCGGGTCGAGCGCAGAGGTGGGCTCGTCGAGGACCAGCACGCGCGGGTGCACGGTGAGCACCGAGCCGATCGCCACGCGCTGCTGCTGGCCGCCGGAGAGGGAGCCCAGGGCGCGGTCGCGCAGGTCGGCGAGGCCGAGCAGGTCGAGGGTCTCCTCCACCCGGCGCCGCATGACGTCGCCCGGCAGGCCCAGGGACTCCATGCCGTAGGCGAGTTCGTCCTCGACGGTGTCGGTGACGAACTGCGCCATCGGGTCCTGGCCCACCGTGCCGACCAGGTCGGCGAGTTCGCGCGGCCGGTGCTCGCGGGTGTCCCGGCCGCCGACGGTGACCCGGCCGTGCAGCACCCCGCCGGTGAAGTGCGGCACCAGGCCGCTGACCGTGCCCAGCAGGGTGGACTTGCCGGAGCCCGACGGGCCGACCAGCAGGCAGAGTTCTCCCTCGGGGACGGTCAGGTCGACGTTCGAGAGAACCGGCTCGGCCGAGTCCGCGTACCGGACGGAGACCTGGTCGAAGGTGATCACGAAGCCCTCCGGGGCGGGGTCGGGGCGGCGAACGCCGGTACCAGGCCGAGGAGTACGGCCAGCACGGCGGCCAGCGGCAGCGCGGGGACGGTCGGCGGGATGACGGTGGGGGCGAAGGCGGCCGGATCCCGGGAGGCGAGCCAGGTGACCAGGGTGGCCACGGCGATGCCCGAACCGGCGGTCAGCCACTCGGGAAGCGCCCAGGGGTCGGGCCGGTAGCGTGTCCTGACGGACCGTCGGCTGCCGAGCAGCAGCCCGGCGAACGCGGCGGCCAGGCCGAGCAGGAGCACCGGCGGCGCCCAGCCGGTGCCGCCCGCGGTCAGCAGCCCGTAGGCGGCCAGGCAGACCCCGAGCAGCCCGGCCAGGGTCAGCGCGGCGGTCACCCGGGCGAGGCGGCGCGGGACGTCGGCGGTCCGGCCGAAGCCGCGGGTGTCCATCGCCGCCGCCAGGGCGATCGAGCGCTCCAGCGCGCCCTCCAGTACGGGCAGTCCGACGCTCAGCACGGCGGCGACGCCCCGGTCCGCGCGGCCGCGCAGTCGGCGGGCGGCACGCAGCCGGCGGACGTCGGCGACCAGGTTCGGCGCGAAGGTCATCGCCACCACCACGGCCACGCCCGCCTCGTAGAGCGCGCCGGGCAGCGCGCGCAGCAGCCGGGCCGGGCTGGCCAGCGCGTTGGCGGCGCCGACGCAGACCAGCAGGGTGGCCAGGCGCAGCCCGTCGTACAGGGCCGAGAGCAGGCCTTCGAGGGTGACCCGCCCGCCGATCCGCACCCCCTGCGCCCATACGGGGAGGGGGAGCTGGGGCAGGTTGAACAGCACGTGAGTACCGGGGACCGGCGACCCGAGCAGCACCGCGAAGACCAGCCGGATGCCGAGCACCAGCAGCCCGAGCCGCAGGAACGCCCCGTACGAGCGCGACCAGGGCGCATCGCCGCGGCGCGCCGCGACCACGTAACCGGCGGTCGCGGCGAGCAGCAGGAGGATCACCGGATTGGTGGTGCGGGTCGCCGCCGCGCCCAGCCCGAGCGCCCACAGCCACCAGGCCCCGGGGTGCAGTTGGCGCGGGCCGGTGGGCGGTCTGGTGCTACGGGCGGGGCTGCTCACGGAGACGTCCTGGGGAGGGGGTTAGGAGTGACGGCGGCGGCGGGCCTGCCAGACGGCGCCACCGGCGAGGACGGCCACCAGCGCACCGCCGGCGGCCGGGCCGAGGTCAGGGCCGAGGTCCGGGCCGCCGTCGTGCTCGGCGGGCTCGGCCGCCTTGGCGGACCCGCCTGCCGCGACCACCTGGTCGCCGCAACCCGCCTCGGGGTACCCGGCGATGGCGCACAGCAGGCCGTTGGAGTCGTAGCGCAGCGGCGGGGCGACGGCGGCCAGCACCTCCGCCGAGGTGGCCCGCGGCGCGACGCCGACGCAGGCCGTCCGCGGCCCGGGCGGCTGCGCGGCGGACGCCCCGGCGTCCTCGGCCGTCCCGAAGTCCAGCACCACGGCCACCCGCTTGCGGCCGTCCTGGGCGGGCGTGGCCGCACAGACCTCGTCGAACCGGGGCGCCGTCCGCGGCTCGGCGGCGTCCTGCCCGCCGTCCGGGCTGACGGCGAACCGCCACCCGTCCACCGCCCCGTCCGGCGGCACGGCGATCGCGGGTCCCTGCTGCTGGTACGCCCACGCCCCGCCGTCGCCGCCGCGCCAGAACGACCAGTACCGGTACCCGGCCGCGTGCGCGGGCGCGGCGGAGAGCAGCAGCACCAGCGCCCCGAGGAGGGGCGGGAGGGCGGCGCCCAGGGCCCGGCTCCTCCGGGGGTCAGGGGCGGAACGCATCAGAGGTTCGGGTTGCGCTTGCGCTGGAGGCTGAGCAGGAGGCCGCCGCCGATGCCGATGAGGAGGCCGACGATGATCAGCCAGAACTGGCCCATGCCGTCGCTCTTCTTCTTCGCCGGGGTGGCGTCCGCCGAGGTGGCCGCGTTGGCCTTGGGGACCGGGCCGAGGGCGGTGAGCTGGCCGGTGAGGTCGGCGGTGGAGCGGTGGGCGGCCTGGGAGACCAGCAGGAGGCTGGCGGTGGCGGCGGCGTCGGTGCCGTTCTTGGTCCAGGTGGCGCCCTGTCCCTCCAGCCAGTCCACGGCGTCGGTGGCCTGTTCGGGGTGGCCGCTCTGGATCAGGGCGAGGGAGGCCCAGGCGGTGGCGGTGTAGTCGGGCTTGGGGTCGGCGCCCGGGGTGGTGAGGGTGAGGTGTTCGTCGCCGGCCGTGAGCTGGGCGGCCAGGTAGGCGCCGACGGCCTCGCCGGACTCGGCGTGCGGGATGGTGGCGGGCGCGGAGCCGTCGGCGCAGACGAGGGCCGTGGGGGTCGCGTCCGCGTGCACCGAGGTGGCGACGGGCAGGTGCCCGCCGGCGGCGGCGAGGGCGGCCTGGGCGCTGGCCAGGGTGTTGGGGGCGAGGGTGCCGGCGGCCGGGTCGGGCTGGTAGGCGAAGGCGCCGCGCTGGTCGACGGGGGCGGTGCAGCCGAGCTGGAAGCGGGCGAGGCCGTCGAAGGCGTTCTTGCCGGCCGCGCCGCCGGTGCCCGGCTTGGCGACGCCGGCCGGGTCGGTGCGGGCGGCGAACAGCGCGTTGACGGCGAGTCCGGTGGAGTTCGCGTCGCCGGGGTTGCCGGGGTTGTAGGGCCAGCTGCCGTCGGCGTTCTGGTTGGCCTTGAGCCACTGCACGCCCTTGTCGACGGCCGGCTGGTGGCCGCCGAGGGCGACCAGGGCCTGGACGGCCACGGCGGTGGCGTTGCTGTCCTCGGTCTTGGCGTCGCAGGGCGCGCCGGCGGCCCGGTAGGAGGGCCAGCCGCCGTCCTCGCACTGCTGCCCGGTGAGCCAGTCCACCGCGGAGTCGGCCGGGGTGACCTTGGCCGCCGTCAGCGCCGTGAGCGCGAGGGACTGCCGCCAGACGCCGTCGTAGGTCGGGTCGCTCTTGCCGTACAGGCCGTCCGGGACGGCGGCGGCGGGCGACGGGCTGTCGGCGAGGGCCGGTCCGGCGGCGACGCCGGCGAGCAGCGCGGCGGACAGGGCGGCGGCGCCCAGGCGGGCGGCGGTCAGCATGGTGCGGGTGTGCCTTTCGGTGAGCGGTGGGGGCCCGGGCGGGGCCGTTCCGTAGTCCTCGACGGGTGCCGGGCGCGGGGGCCCGGCTCGCCGCTCGTCCCTCCCCGGGTGCTCCGGCTCGCCCGGCGCGCGGCCGGGCTCACGGTTGCGGGTCAGCGCCGGATTCGCACCGGCTTCCCCCGGGGGAGGAGCGGGATGGAGTTGTGCTGCCCGTCGACTCTAACCGCCGGGCCGCGGCCCGCGGGCCTCCCGGAGCAGGAACAGGTTCCAGTCGTCAGGCCGTCACGGCAGGGTCAGCAGCCGGGCCGCGGTGTGCAGGTCGGCCCGGACCTCGGCGATCGAGGCGCGCCCGGAGAGCCAGGCGACCAGGGCCGAGTGCCAGGTGTGCTCGATCACCCGGACGGCCGCGCGCTGGCTGTCGCTGGGCGGCCCGGACTGGCCGATCGCGTCCAGGATGAGCTGTCCGGTGGCGGCGCTGACCAGGTCCACCTCCGCGCCGACCGAGCGGTCCGCGAAGCACATCGCGCGGACCATCGCCTCGGCCAGCAGCGGTTCGCGCTGGAGCGAGTGGAAGGCCCGGGTGAGCGTGTCGGCGACCCTGGGCGCCGGGTCCCGGTCGGTCGGCGGGTGCCGCCGGATGTGCTCCTGGAGCTCCTGCAACTGCTCCAGCATGACCGCGACCAGCAGGTGGACCTTGGACGGGAAGTACCGGTACAGCGTGCCGAGGGCGACCTGGGCGCTCTCCGCGACCTCCCGCATCTGCACCGCCTCGTACCCGCCGCGGGCGGCCAGCGCGGTGGCGGCCCGCAGGATCCGGCGGCGCCGTTCGGCCTGGCGTGCGGACAGCGGCGGTTCGGCCGGGGGCGCGGCGGCGGGGCCGGCGGCGGAGGGGCTCGCGGAGGGGCTCACGGACGTGGTCGGCGACGACAAGGGTGCTCCCGGGGGCGCGTGGGTGGCGGCGTGCTCCAGAAAGGTCGGCCCGAAGGCGACCCGCGGTCGGTCGGGCGGGCGTGGCGGGAATCACCAGCCCTGGCTCCTGAGCGAAAGCTACGGGCCGGTATCTTCGAGGTCTCTCATTGTTCACACGGTCGATGAAGAGTTCCGCAGCCACTGAAACCTGATCTACTTTAGCGACCGGCGGCACCGATGGGGCCGCTCGCACCGAATAGCAGCCAGAGATGAGGGCCCAGGATGACCGCGCAGCCGCTGCGGATTGCCCTGCTGTCATACCGCGGGGACCCGTTCTGCGGCGGTCAGGGCGTGTACGTACGGCACCTCTCCCGTGAGCTGGCCCGGCTCGGCCACCACGTGGACGTGATCGGCGCCCAGCCCTACCCCGTGCTGGACGAGGTCGAGGGCCCCGGAACGGTGCGCCTGGTCGAGCTGCCCAGCCTGGACCTCTACCGCGCCGAGGACCCCTTCCGCACGCCCGCCCGCGGCGAGTTCCGCGGGCCGGTGGACGTGCTGGAGTTCGCGACCATGCGCACCGGGGGCTTCCCCGAGCCGCTCACCTTCTCGCTGCGCGCCCGTCAGTACCTGGCCCGGCACAAGGGCCGCTACGACGTGGTGCACGACAACCAGACCCTCGGCTACGGCCTGCTGGGCCTGGCCCGGCACGGCTTCCCGCTGGTCACCACGATCCATCACCCGATCACCGTGGACCGGCAGTTGGAGCTGGGCGCGGCCACCACGCGGGCGAAGCGGCTGTCGCTGCGCCGCTGGTACGCCTTCACCCGGATGCAGCGCCGGGTCGCGGCCCGGCTGGACCACGTGATCACCGTCTCCGGCACCTCGCAGCGCGAGATCGCCGAGCACCTGGGCGCCGCCCCCGGCGCGATCTCGGTGGTGCCGATCGGCGCCGACACCCGGCTCTGGTCGCCCTCCGGGGAGGTCACACGGGTCCCCGGCCGGATCGTCACCACCTCCAGCGCGGACGTCCCGCTCAAGGGCCTGGTCTTCCTGGTCGAGGCGCTGGCCAAGGTCCGCACCGAGCGGGACGCCCACCTGGTGGTGGTCGGCAAGCCGCAGAAGGGCGACGGGCCGGTGGCCGAGGCGGTGCGCCGCTTCGGGCTGGCGGAGCACATCGAGTTCCGCACCGGCCTGACCGACCAGGAGCTGGTCGACCTGTACCGCTCGGCCGAGGTGGCCTGCGTCCCGTCGCTGTACGAGGGCTTCTCGCTGCCCGCCGCCGAGGCGATGGCCACCGGCACCCCGCTGGTCGCGACCACCGGCGGGGCCATCCCCGAGGTGGCCGGGCCGGACGGCGAGACCTGCCTGGCCGTGCCGCCCGGCGAGGCGGACGCGCTGGCCGCCGCGCTCGGCCGGCTGCTGGACGACCCGCGGCTGCGCGCCGAACTGGGCGCGGCCGGCCGGGAGCGGGTGCTGGCCCGGTTCACGTGGGAGCGGGCCGCCGAGCTGACCGCCGACGCGTACCGGGCGGCGATCGCCACCGGCGTCGGCGCCCGGGCCCGCTCCGGGCCGGGCTGGCGGTACGTGCCCTGAACCGGGCGGCCGGGTGGTCGCGGCCGGCGCCGAGCCCGACCGCGTCGGCCCGGTGAGTGCGCGTGACCTGACGAAGCTTTCTGGCGAAGTGTCCTGACGAGACGTCAGGGACGCTTGGTAGCAAAAGGAATGGGAGCCCTGCAGTGCTGACCGTCGATTTCTCGCGCTTCCCGCTCGCCCCCGGCGACCGGGTGCTCGACCTGGGCTGCGGCGGGGGCCGGCACGCGTTCGAGTGCTACCGCCGCGGCGCCAATGTGATCGCCCTCGACCAGAACACCGAGGAGATCGCCGAGGTCAAGAAGTGGTTCGCCGCGATGGAGCTGGCCGGTGAGGCCCCCGAGGGCGCGTCGGCGGTCGCGATGGAGGGCAACGCGCTGGCGCTGCCGTTCGAGGACGAGTACTTCGACAAGATCATCATCTCCGAGGTGATGGAGCACATACCCGATGACAAGGGCGTGCTCAACGAGATGTTCCGGGTCCTCAAGCCGGGCGGCCTGCTCGCCGTCACCGTGCCGCGCTGGCTGCCGGAGAAGATCTGCTGGGCGCTGTCCGACGAGTACCACGAGGTCGAGGGCGGCCACATCCGGATCTACCGGGGCGACGAGCTGCTCGGCAAGCTCAGGGACGCCGGCCTGGAGCCGTACGGCACCCACCACGCCCACGCGCTGCACTCGCCGTACTGGTGGATCAAGTGCGCCGTCGGCGTGGACAACGACAAGGCGCTGCCGGTCAAGGCCTACCACCAGCTGCTGGTCTGGGACATCGTCGGCACCCCGGTGATCAGCACCCTCACCAAGGCCGCCGAGAAGGCCCTCAACCCGGTCATCGGCAAGAGCTTCGTCGCCTACGCGTCCAAGCCGAACCGCACGGAGCCCCGGCGGGCGGGCGCATGACCGCCGCCGTCCCCGAGGTGCTGCTGCTCGACGGGGTGCTGGACGCCGAACAGGCGGCCGACACCGTCCGCAGCATCCTGGCCGAGCAGCGCCCCGACGGCGCCATCCCGTGGTTCGCCGGTCACCACCTCGACCCGTGGGACCACACCGAGGCCGCGATGGCCCTCGACACCGCCGGCGAGCACGCCGCCGCCGAGGCCGCCTACCGCTGGCTGGCCGCGCAGCAGAACCCGGACGGCTCCTGGTACGCCGCGTACACCGACGGCGAGGTCACCGACCGGGCCAAGGAGAGCAACTTCTGCGCGTACATCGCGGTCGGCGTCTGGCACCACCACCTCAGCGCGGGCGACGACGCCTTCCTGGAGTGGATCTGGCCGGTGGTCCGGCAGGCGCTGGACTTCATCGTCCGGCTGCGGCTGCCCGGTGGCCCGATCGCCTGGCGGGTCGACGAGGACGGTGCCGCCGCCGAGGAGGCGCTGCTCACCGGATCCTCCAGCATCCTGCACGCGCTGCGCTGCGGCCTGGCCATCGCCGACTACCTGGAGGAGCCGCAGCCCGACTGGGAGCTCGCGGCCGGCCGGCTGCGGCACGCCATCGCCCACCACCCCGAGCGGTTCCTCGACAAGGGCCGCTACTCGATGGACTGGTACTACCCGGTGCTCGGCACCGGCCTGCGCGGCGAAGCGGCGCTGGCCCGGATCGAGCGGGACTGGGAGCGCTTCGTCGTCCCGGGCCTCGGCGTGCGCTGCGTCAGCGACCGCCCGTGGGTGACCGGCGGCGAGAGCGCCGAACTGGCTCTCGCGCTCTGGGCGATCGGCCAGTCCGACCGCGCGGTGGACATCCTGCGCTGGATCCAGCAGCACCTGCGCCACCAGGACGGCTCGTACTGGACCGGGTACGTCTTCGAGGACGACGCGATCTGGCCCGAGGAGCGCACCACCTGGACGGCAGGGGCGCTGCTGCTCGCTGTGGCCGCGCTCGGCGGGGACCCGGCGACCGTCGCGGTCTTCGGCGGGGAGCAGCTGCCCGCCGGGCTGGTGGTCCAGGACTGCTGCTGAGGCGTGTCGACGGTTCTCGCCGCGGCGCGAACCGTCGGACACGCCCTGGTCCACGAACGCCGAAGGGGCGGAACCGGTGATCCGGTCCCGCCCCTTCCGCACGCCCCGGGGCGTGCCGTGGGCGGCGTCAGCCGCGCTGGATGCCCGCGGTGTCGGCCAGCACGCCCTGGGTGCCGTCCGGCAGCTGGGCGACCAGGGCCGAGCCGCGCTGCTCGACGGCCAGGTACCAGGTGCCCGGCACGACCTCGCCGACCGGGGCACCGGCCGGGTTGTCCTTCGGGGCCAGCTGGCGCGGCACCGGGACGGCGAACCAGAACGGCTGGAAGTCCGCCGCCGGCGCGCCCGGCTGCGGGGCGGCGGCCGGCGCCGGCTGCGGGGCCGGGGCGGCGGCGTCCTGCGGCTGCACCGGCTGGCCGGGCTGCGGCTGGCCGGCGGCCGGGTAGCCGTAGCCACCGGGGACCGGCTGGGCGCCGAAGGCAGGCTCGTGGCCCTGGGCCGGGTAGCCGTACTGGCCGGGCTGGCCGGGGGCACCCGGGTGACCGGGCTGACCCGGCACCGGGTAGCCGCCCTGGTACGGGACGGCGGCCGGGCGGTCGCTGACCAGCGGGGCCTTCAGCGCGGGCACCAGCGGAGCCGCCGCGGCCGCACCGGCCAGCACGATCAGCGAGATGAGGCCGAGCCAGGCGCCGAAGCCGTGGCCGAAGCTGGGGTCCGACGGGCCACCGCCCAGCGACCAGACGGAGGTCCACAGCGCCGCGACGGCGAACGCGGTGCCCCACTGGTCCAGCCGAAGGCCGAGCACCTGGCGGTTGGCGGCGGCGGGGCCCTGGAAGCGCTGCACCAGGATCAGGACGGCGGCGGCGATGCCCAGCAGGAAGATCGAGGGCAGGATGGGGAACAGCTGGGTGCTCCACGCGTTCTGCGAGGTGTTGTCCCCGCAGTACCGGCTGCTGCAGGTCACGGTCCAGTAAGGCAGGAAGGAGGCGATGAACAGCAGGACGGCCGCGCCTGCGACGGCGGCGTCTCCCCTGGTGAGAGCGCGCAGATTCACTTACGTTCCCCTCGTTGACGTGTCGTGGACGGTGCTTCGCGCGGTCGGGCTGACCGGCCGAAACTCCCGAACGGACCAGAAGCCTAGGCCCAACCGTCCTGCTGGTGCACGGTGGGCTCGGGAACGGGTCGAAGTCGTTGCGAACCGTGCGGGCGTCGCGGTGGGTCGTCCACCGGGCCCACTCGTCCCAACTCCCTTGCCGGGCCCGCTCAGTGCGTGGTCAGGAAGGCGGTCAGCGCGTCGGCGATCCCCTGGGCGGCCTGCTGCCGCCACTGAGGGTCCGTCATCCGTCGGGCGTCCGCGGAGTTGCGCATGTTACCGCACTCGATGAACACCTTGGGAACGGCGGAGAGGTTGAGGCCGCCCAGGTCGGAGCGGGTGTCCAGGCCCTCGTTCGCGATGTAGTCGGCGTACGGCTCGCCGGTCGCGGCGTGGAAGCTGTCGCGCAGCAGCAGGCCGAGGCGGTGGGAGGGTTCGACGATCGCGGAGTTGTCCGCCTTACCGGCGACCACCTTGGCGGGCATGATCACGTGGAAGCCGCTGCCGCTCGCCGGTCCGCCGTCGCCGTGCACCGAGACGGCGACGTCGGCGTGCGCGTCGGCGCCCGCCCGGGCGCGCTCGTCCACGCACGGGCCCCAGGGGCGGTCGCCGTCCTGCACCAGCACCACCTTGGCGCCCCGGGCGGTCAGCAGGGCACGGGCCCGGCGGGAGACGTCCAGGGTGTAGTCGGCCTCGGTGTAGCCGGCGTTGGTCTCGGTGCCGGTGGTGTCGCACTCCTTGTGGCCGTTGCCGACGTCCACCTGGCGGTTGATCTCGGTGGGGTGGGAGAAGTTGCCGGGGTTGTGGCCGGGGTCGAGCACGACGGTGCGGCCGGCGAGGCCGGCGGGCGCGGTCTCGGTGGGCGTGGCCGTCGGCGCGTTGCCGGTCGGTGCGCCGCCGGCCGGCGTGCCGCTGGTCGGCGGTGCCCCCGGGGTGGCCGGCGCCTGGCCGGTGGGCGGTGCGGCGCCGGACTGCGCCGCGGCGCTGGGCGGCGCCGCCGTGGCGGCGGTAGTGGCGGCCGCGGGGTCGGAGTGGTCCAGGGCCCGCCAGCCGAACCAGCCCGCCGTGCAGAGCGGGACGACCGCGGCCACCACGGTGGTGGCGCGCAGCAGGGCGGAACGGCGGGGCGGTCGGGAGATCGGGCCGGTCACGGGTGGTTCAGATCCTGTCCGAAGTGGGCGCGGTGAGGCCGTAAGCGGTCGCGATCGGCTTCCACTTGGTCAGGAAGTCGTTCTTCGCCTGGGTGGCCTGCGGGTTGAGTTCGTCCGCCTTCTTCTTGTCCGCCGTGGTCGGCGCGGTGCCGGAGCAGCCCTGGCCGGCCACCGCGCGGGCCCAGCTCGCGTACGCCTTGTCGATGTCGGAGGACAACTGCCAGGCCGACTTGAGTGAGTTCACCGCGTCCGGGCCGCCCGGCAGGTCCGTGACGCTCAGTTTGGAGAGCTTGGCCAGCAGGCCGTCGCGCTGTCTGGCGCCGCTGTCGAAGACCTGCGCCGCGCTGTCGATGTCGGCCTTGGCGGGGCAACTGGTCACCTTGGCCACCGCGTTGCCGATCTGGGTGCGGGCGTTGCCGCCCTCGGTGAGCAGGCTGTCCAGCGCCTGGGCCTGGGCCTGCGCCTTCGGGCCGGCGGTGCTCGCGGTCGGGGAGGGCGTGTCGGAGGGCGCGGCCGTGGCGCTCGGCGCGGCGTCCGTACCGGTGGGCGCCGGGGCGGGCTGCGGGTTGCCGGAGCCGGTCGCGCCGGCGGCCGGAGGAGCGGGCGCGGCCTGGTCGTCCTTGCCGCCGCTCCCGGTCGCGTACAGCAGGCCGGCGCCGACCGCCACCACCAGCAGCAGCGCGAAGCCGATCAGCAGCGGGGCCTTGCGGTCGGCCGGACGGTCCCGCTCGTCCTCCTCGTCGACCGGCTGGGCGGGGTGGGACTGGCCGCCGTACCCGGGCTGCCCGTACGGGGCCTCCCCGTACGGGCCCTGCTGGTACGGGCCGGCCGTGGGCGGCGGCGGATAGACGTAGCCGGGGCCGGGGAGCTGATCGTCCCGGGAACCGCGGTCCTGCGGGGTCGCGCGGGAGGGGAACGGCGTGGACCCGTACGGTCCCGCCGCGGGCGGGGCGCCCGGGGGCGGCGGGGTGATCCGGGGGAGGGCGGTGGTGGGTGCCCCGGGGCCCGGCTCCGGGGTGGCCGTCGGGGCAGGGGCCGGTGCCGACATGTCCGGCGGCGGGCCGAAGCCCGGGGCGGTGGACAGGTACGGCCGGGCGCCCAGCGGCGGACCCTGGTCGCCGACCGCGCCCGCGGCGGGAGGCGACGGCGGTGCGGCGGGGGCGGACTCGGCGTCCGGGCGCTGCGGATTGCGGACCCAGCCGCCCGCGCCGCCGCGCGCGGTCGGGTCCCAGACCGCCGGAGCGGTGTTGTGCTGGTCCGTCATGTGCCGCTGGCCCCCACCGTCCGCCGATGCTCTGCCTGGTGCTGCCGCCCGTGCCGCAGCTGCCTGGTGCTGCGCGGACACCGTACCTTTCGAGCCCCCGCAGGACAGCCCCGGCACGACGTTAGAGCATCGGGGCGGGGCTGTGGGGGTGATCCCGCGGAGCGGTCGGGGGAGCGGCGGTCCGGCTGCCCGACTACCCGGCGGTGCGGCGCAGGACGCGCAGCGAGCCGGTCACCGAGACCTCCTCGAAGCCCTCGGCCAGCGCCCGCAGGTACACCCGGTACGGGGCCTGGCCCCCGTCCGCCGGGTCCGGGAACACGTCGTGCACCACCAGCAGGCCCTCCGGCGCCAGGTGCGGCGCCCACCCCTCGTAGTCCCCGGTGGCGTGCTCGTCGGTGTGCCCGCCGTCGATGAAGACCAGGCCCAGCGGCCGGCCCCACAGCGCGGCGATCCGCGGGGAGCGGCCGACCAGCGCGATCACGTGGTCCTCCAGCCCGGCGGCGTGCAGGGTGCGGCGGAACCGGGGCAGGGTGTCCATCCGCCCGACCTCCGGGTCCACCAGTGTCGGGTCGTGGTACTCCCAGCCCGGCTGCTGCTCCTCCGAGCCGCGGTGGTGGTCCACGGTCAGCGCGACCGTCCCCGCCTCCCGCGCCGCGGCCGCCAGCAGGACCGCCGAGCGGCCGCAGTAGGTGCCGATCTCCAGCACCGGCAGCCCGGTGCGCCGGGCCGCCGCCACCGCCGCCGCGTACAGCGCGAGGCCCTCGTCCACCGGCATGAACCCGGTGGCCGCCTCGAACGCCGCCAGCACCTCCGGCGCCGGGTGGGCGCCCTCCAGCAGGTCGGACATGCGGTGCTCCTCGGGTTCGGGCGACGGTCGGGACGTGCTCGGACCCTACTGGACGGTAGCGGCGAGCGGCGGTGGCGGGTGGCCCCGGCCGGTTCCGGAACGCGTTCCAGTGGCCGGCGGGCAGCCGTGCCAGAATCGGCCCGACCCTTGACCCGAGGCACACCGGGAGCAGACCCATGCGCGCAGCCGTCCTGCACGAGACCGGCCAGGACCGCCTCGACGTCCGCGGGGACGTCACGGCGATCGGCTTCGGACCGGGCACGGTGCGGGTCCGGATGCGCGCCGCCAGCCTCTGCCACTCCGACCTCTCCGCGATGAGCGGCGTCCTGCCGCAGCCCGCGCCGTTCGTCCCCGGGCACGAGGGCGCCGGGGACGTCGTCGAGGTCGGCGAGGGAGTGACCGGCGTCGCGCCCGGGGACCGGGTGGTGCTCTGCTGGATGGCCCCCTGCGGCCGGTGCGCCCACTGCGCCCGGGGCCGCGGCCACCTGTGCGTCGCCAGCCTGCGGCGGCTCGGCGCGCCCGGTTTCCGGCTCGCCGAGGACGGCACCGAGGCCTCCGGCTTCTACGGCACCGGCGCCTTCGCCGAGGAGGTGGTGGTCGCCGCCGACGCCGTCATCAAGGTGCCCGCCGACCTCCCGTACGAGGCCGCAGCCCTCATCGGCTGCGGAGTGACCACCGGCATCGGCGCCGCCGTCAACACCGCCCGGGTGGAGCCCGGCGCCACGGTCGCGGTGATCGGCGCGGGCGGCGTCGGGGTGGCCACCGTCCAGGGCGCCCGGGTCTGCGGCGCCGCCCGGATCACCGTCGTCGACCCGGTGGCCTCGCGCCGCGAGCGGGCGCTGGCCTTCGGCGCCACCGAGGCGATCGCCCCCGAGGAGCTGAGGGCGGCGGCCAAGGCGCTGCCCGGCGGCGGCTTCGACCACGTCTTCGAGGCGGTCGGCCAGGCGGCCACCGTCCGGGCCGGCTACGACGCGGCCCGGCGCGGCGGCGCGGTCGTCGTGATCGGCGCGGGCGCGCAGGACGACCTCGCGCAGTTCACCATGGGGGAGCTGTTCTTCAACGAGAAGCGGCTGCTGCCCTCGCTGTACGGCGGGGCGCCGGTGGCCCGCACCATCGCACTGGTGGTGGACCTGTGGCGCGCCGGGCGGATCGACCTCGACGGGATGATCACCCACCGGGTGGGGCTGGCGGAGGTGAACCGGGCGATCGAGCAGATGCGCAGCGGCGAGGCGCTGCGGACGGTGGTCTCGCTCGGGTAGCCCCGGATCACCGGGCGCCGGAACGCGCGAGGGCCCGCCGGTCGTCCTCGGCGGGCCCTCGCGGGTGCGGTTCGTTCCCCGGGATCAGCCCCGGGCGCCGGCCGCGCGGTGGCGACCGTGCGGGTCCGTCCCGGGAGTGTCGTCGGACGCGGAGCCACCGCGGTGGCGACCGTGCGACGCGGTGTCCTCGGCCGTCTTCTCGTCGGCGTCGGTCCCGGTCATCGCGGGTCCGGTGGTGTCGGTGAGGGTGTCGGACATGAGAATCGTCTTCCGTGCGGAGGGTGCGGGTCATCGGCGCCCGTCCGGCGCCTGCGGCACGGTCGGGTCCCCGATCGGGCGCTCGGTACGCGCCCACAGCCGGTGATCGCGGCCCGTGCCCCGGCCACCATAACGGCCGGGACTGACGAGATCCTATCGACTTCGTGGGGCGAGTCCCGCCCCGTCCGGGGGCGGGCGGGATCAGCCCGGCCGGCCGGTCCGCAGGAACCCGGCCAGCAGCTCGTGCAGCACGGCGGCGCCCTCCTCGGCGAGCACCTCGTGCCCGGAACCGGCCGCCTCCACGTACCGGAAGTCCGCGCCCTCGACCCGCCCGATCCGCAGCAACTCGTGCCGCAGCGAACGGGACTGGCTCACCGGCACCACCTCGTCCCGGTTGCCGTGCACCACCAGCAACGGCGCGCTCAGCCGGTGCGCCAGCTGGAGCACGTCACGCGGGCCGCGGGCGTCCAGGAGCGGCTCGCCGCCGCCGAGCCGGACGGCCAACGCCCGTACGGAGGGCGCCGCTTCGGCGAGCAGCCGGGCGCCGGACAGGAACGGCGCGACCACCGCGCAGCGGGCGACCTGCTCGGCCGGGGCGTGCGCGGCCGCCAGCAGCGCCAGGAACGCGCCGTAGCTGACCCCGAACAGGGCGGGCGGTTCCAGGCCGAGCGCCGCGCGCTGGCCGGCGATGCCCTCCAGCAGGTACAGCACGTCGTCCAGGTCGGGCCCGCCCCAGGCGCCCCGGATGGACAGCGCGTGCCGCACCCCGTAGCCGGTGGAGCCGCGCTGGTTGGGGGCGACCACCGCCAGTCCCTCGGCGGCCATCCGCTGGAGCGCCGGGTCGAACTCCAGCCGCCACGCGTCCGCCGGCCCGCCGTGCAGTGCCAGCACCAGGTGCGGGCTGCTCAGCCAGGTGTCGCCGCCGTACACCACGGCCTCCAACGGACCGGCTGGGCCGGCTAGTTCGAGACTCTGCGCGGGCTGCCAGCGGCCGCCGTCGCCGGCCGGGGTGCTGCCGTCCAGCCGCCAACCGGCGGGCGCGGTCCGGGCGCCGCGCGGCCCGCCGGACTGCCAGGGCGGCACGGCCTCCCGCCACGGGCCGGGCGACCCCGGTCCCAGCGGCGCGAGTTGGAGCGGCAACGGCATCGGGGCGGAACCGGCCGGCGCCGGTCCGTGCGCCAGCAGGGCGTCCACGTCCAGGGTGGCCAGTGCCGCCGGGTGGTCGGGCGAGGAGTACGGGATCCGCAGCCCGGCCTCGCCCCAGTGCCCGACCGCGCCCAGCCGCCCGGGCGGCACCGGCAGCGGGTCCAGCCGTCCGACGGCGGGCCGCCACAGGGCGAGCGCGGACCCGGCGCCGTGGTCGATCTGCACCGCGACCCGGGGGCCGTCCGCGCCCTGCCGCAGCGCGACCGGCCGCAGGAACATGCCCGCGACGTGCAGGCACTCCGGGAACCGCAGCGGCTCCCCGCCGCCCAGCACGCCCCAGCCCAGCCGGTCGGTGCCGGGCGCGTCGCTGCGCACCATCGCGAAGCCGCTGTCCGGGTCGAACAGCACCAGCCGGTCGTTGCTGTGCTCGCCGATCTCCAGCAGCGGGGTGGCGGTGCCGCTGCGCAGGTCCAGCACCACGCTGCGGACCAGCCCGCCGGCCACCCGGTCCAGCGCGAGCAGCGCGCCCGCGTGGTCCAGCCAGGTGCCACCGCCGTGCAGGCCGGGGACCTCGGCGACCCGTTCGGGCTCGCTGCCGTCCGCCCTGACCAGCCACGCGGTGGTCACCGGGCGGCTGTCCGTGCCGAGAGCGACCGCCACCGGAGTGCGCGGGCCGGCACCGGGCGGCACCGGGAGCGGCAGCAGCCGCAGGCCGGCCAGTCGGAGCGAGGCCACCTGCTGCTCCACGGTGCCGTTCTCCCCGGAGGAGAGGCGGACCAGGTCGTGCCGCTCGCCGTCGTGCCGGCAGACCAGCACCGAGCCGTCGGGCAGCGCGACCAGCTGCGAGCGCAGGTCCTCCGACCGGTTGCCGGGCAGCGGCAGCGCGGACGGTTCGGCCGGTGCACCGTCCGGCGGGAGCCGCCAACCCTCCACGTACCAGCCGCTGTCGGCGGCCGCCGCCAGGCAGGCCGCACGGCTGCCGTCGGCGGCGAAGGCGAAACCCGTCCGGCGCAGTGCCCGGGTGGTGGTGCGGGTGGCCACCTTCACGCCCCGCTCACCCTGATGTGCCACCACATCCCTCTCGTCCATGGCCGGGGCAACTCCCGTTCGCAGGAGTGAAGTTAGTTTCGAGAAAACCGAGGCCTCAACGCAGAGCCGGTCACTTCACCCGTAAGGGTGAGCAGGGGGCGGTTTCGAATTCGTCCGAGGGCATCACTGTGCGCCACGGGCGCCGGGCGTGCGGACGCGCACGGTCCGCGCGGGCCCGTACGAACGCCCCGCCGCAGGTTGACGCCGGGCCGCACCCGGGTTGACGCGCACCCGTACGCCCACGGGACCGGTGTCCGGACGACCACCGCACCGGTGTCCGGACGGCCACCCCGCCGGCGCTCGGACGACCACCCCGCCGGCGCCCGGATGACCACCGAGCCCGTCCCCCGATCGGCCGAGGCCCGACCGCCCCCGCGCGCACGGTAGTCTCGACAGGTGCCGAAACTGTCCGACGTCATCACCGCCCTCGAAGAGGTCTACCCCCCGCAGTGGGCGGAGTCCTGGGACGCCGTCGGCCTGGTCTGCGGGGACCCTCAGGCCGAGGTCGGCCGCGTGCTGTTCGCCGTCGACCCCGTCCAGGCCGTCGTCGACGAGGCCGTGGAGTGGGGCGCCGACCTGGTGGTCACCCACCACCCCCTCTACCTGCGCGGCACCACCAGCGTCGCCGCCACCACCTTCAAGGGCCGGGTGGTGCACATGCTGATCACCAACGGCATCGCGCTGCACGTCGCCCACACCAACGCCGACCACGCCGACCCCGGCGTCTCGGACGCGCTCGCCGAGGCGGTCGGGCTGCGGGTCACCGGCCCGCTGGTGCCGGACCCGACGGACCCGCTGGGCCGTCGCGGCACCGGTCGGATCGGCCTGCTGGAGCCCCCGCTGACGCTGTCCGCCTTCGCCGCGCGGGTCGCCGTGGGCCTGCCCGCCACCGCCGCGGGCGTGCGCGTCTCCGGCGACCCGAACCGGCTGGTGAGCCGGGTGGCGGTGTGCGGCGGCTCCGGCGACAGCTTCTTCGCCGACGTACGGGCGGCCGGCGTGGACGCCTACGTGACCGCCGACCTGCGCCACCACCCGGCCTCCGAGGCCACCGAGGCCGCGCCGGTCGCCCTGGTCGACGCCGCCCACTGGGCCACCGAGTGGCCCTGGCTCGGCCTGGCCGAGCGCGCCCTGCTGGCCGCCGCCGACCAGCGCGGCTGGGCCGTGGAGACCAAGGTCTCCCACCGGGTCACCGACCCGTGGACCGCGCACGCCCCTATGTCCTTCACCGCCTGACCCGATTCACAGGAGCTTTCCCCTTGAACGCCGCGCCCGCCGACCAGATCCGCCTGCTCGACCTCCAGGCCATCGACTCGAAGCTCGACCAGCTGGCCCACCGGCGCCGGGGCCTGCCCGAGCACGCCGAGATCGAGAAGGCCACCGCCGACCACACCGCGCTCAAGGACCTCGTCGTCGCCGCCGAGGCCCAGAAGGGCGACACCGCCCGCGAGCTGACCAAGGCCGAGCAGGACGTCGAGCAGGTCCGGGCCCGCGCCGCCCGCAACCAGCAGCGACTGGACTCCGGCGCGATCACCTCGCCGAAGGACCTGGAGAACCTCCAGCACGAGATCGGCTCGCTCGCCAAGCGCCAGGGCGACCTGGAGGACGTCGTGCTGGAGATCATGGAGCGCCAGGAGAGCGCCAAGTCCCGGGTCGAGGAGCTGAGCGCCCGCCTGGAGCACTCCACCGTGGTCCTCAAGGAGGCCGAGGCCCGCCGCGACGCCGCCTTCGCCGAGATCGACGGCGAGGCCGACAAGGTCAAGCGCGACCGCGAGACCGTCGCCGCCGTCATCCCGGCCGACCTGCTGAAGCTGTACGCCAAGCTGCGCGAGACCCAGGGCGGTGTCGGCGCGGCCCGCCTCTACCAGCGCCGCTGTGAGGGCTGCCGGACCGAGTTCTCGATCACCGAGCTGAACGCCATCAAGGCCGAGCCGGCCGACAAGGTCGTCCGCTGCGAGAACTGCTCGCGGATCCTGGTCCGCACGGCCGACTCGGGCGTCTGACCCGGTGGCGGCGCGCTTCATCGTCGAGGCGGACGGCGGGTCCCGGGGCAACCCGGGGCCGGCCGGCTACGGCGCCGTGGTCCGGGACGGCGACACCGGGCAGCTCGTCGCGGAGGCCGCCGAGTTCATCGGCCACGCCACCAACAACGTGGCGGAGTACCGGGGCCTGATCGCCGGACTCAGGGCGGCCCGCGAGCTCGACCCGGACGCCTCCGTGGACGTCCGGATGGACTCGAAGCTGGTCGTCGAGCAGATGTCCGGGCGCTGGAGGATCAAGCACCCCGACATGCAGCCGCTCGCCGCCGAGGCGCGCGCGGTCTTCCCGCGCGGCCGGGTCACGTACACCTGGATCCCGCGCGAGCGGAACAAGGAGGCCGACCGGCTGGCCAACGAGGCGATGGACGCGGGCCGCGACGGCCGCCAGTGGGAGCCCCGCAGGGCCGCCGAGGCCGTCGAGGCCGCCGAGCCCGTCGACGTCGTCGGCGCCCTCGTGGCCGAGCCGCCCCCGGAGAAGCGCGCCCCCGGCGCCGCCGGCGCCCCCAGGGTCGGCTGGGCCGCCCCCGCCGACCTCGGCACCCCGACGACCTTCGTCCTGCTGCGCCACGGCGAGACCCCGCTCACCCCGGAGAAGCGCTTCTCCGGCAGCGGCGGCACCGACCCGGAGCTGTCCGACAAGGGCCGCTGGCAGGCCGAGCGGGCCGCCGAGGCGCTGGCCGCGCGCGGCAGCGTCCAGGCGGTCGTCGCCTCCCCGATGCGCCGCACCCGGCAGACCGCCGAGATCGTCGCCGCCCGGCTCGGGCTGGAGGTCCGGTACGAGGACGGGCTGCGCGAGGTCGACTTCGGCGCCTGGGAGGGGCTGACCTTCGCCGAGGTGCAGGAGCGCTACCCGGACGACCTGTCGGCCTGGCTCGGCTCCGCCAAGGCCAAGCCGACCGGCAGCGGCGAGAGCTTCACCACCCTCACCCACCGGGCCGGCGCCGCCCGGGACAGGATCCTCGCCCGGTACCCGGGGAAGACGGTGCTGGTGGTCTCGCACGTCAGCCCGATCAAGACGCTGGTCCGGCTCGCCCTCGGCGCGCCGCCGGACTCGATGTACCGGATGGAGCTGTCCGCCGCCTCGCTCTGCGCCGTCCAGTACTACGCCGACGGCAACGCCTCGCTGCGGCTGCTCAACGACGGCTCGCACCTGCGCTGAACCCCCGCCGGCAGGGTCAGTGCACCTCGGTGACCACCACGTCCAGCTGCCACGGCTTGCGGGCCGTGCCCTCCGCGGCCAGCTCGACGTGGTGGCCCAGCGCCAGCAGCGCGTCCATCAGCTCGGCCGGCGTCTTCGGCTCGGCCCCGGCGACCAGCAGGTCCCGGACGATCCGTCCCTTGGTCGCCTTGTTGAAGTGGCTGACCACCGTGCGCTTGCCGTCCCGCTCCTGGAGCACCCGGACGGTCGCGGTGCGGGAGGCCACCTCGCCGGCCGGCCTCCAGGCCGCCGCGTACGCGGAGCTGCGCAGGTCCAGCACCAGGCCGTCCGCCACCTCGGGGAGCACGGAGGCCGTCGCGCTCCGCCAGTACGCGCCGAGCGCCCCCAGCGCCGGGAGCTTCACGCCCATCGAGCAGCGGTAGGACGGGATGTGGTCGGAGATCCGCACGGCGCCCCACAGACCGGAGAACACCAGCAGCGAGCGCTCGGCGCGGTCGTACACGGCGGTGTCCAGGGTGGCCAGGCCCAGGTTGTCGAACAGCACCCCGGTGTACACCTCGGCGGCCGGACGGGCCCCGGCGGTGGGCAGGCCGGCGTTCTTGGCGATCTCCCCGCGCAGGCCGGGAGTGAGGCCGAGCACCTCGGCGGCGGTGTCCTCGTCGCCCCGGCACAGCCTGACCAGCGCGTCCAGCACCGCGCCGCGCGCCGCCGTCAGCCCCGGCAGCGACAGCCGTTCGAGCGCGACCGGCTCGCCGTCCCCGGACGCGGCCTTGCCCTCCGAGGGCGGCAACAGCACCAGCACAGCGGACTCCTCAACACTTCGTGGCGGGCGGACCACGCCACCCTACTGCGACCGCCCCCACCGCCGGAGCGGCCCTCGGAAGGGGACTGAGGCCGGAGGCCCGGTGGCAATTCGGTGGGAATGTCCGGCGTTCCCCACAGAACGTCCGCGACCTCGGTGGCCTGCTCTCGGCGATCGCCCGTCCGCAGGCCAGCCTGTTCGGCTCCGACGCCTACCCCGACCTGTGGTCCAAGGCGGCCGCCCTCGGGCAGAGCCTGTCCCGCAACCACCCGCTCGTGGACCGGAACAAGCGCACCGCCTTCGAGGCGATGCTGCTGTTCCTGGACTACAACGGTGAGCCGTACACCGACCCGCACCCGGACGACGCCGTGGCCTTCGTGCTGCGCCTCGCCACCGGCGGCTACGACGACGCGATCGCCCTCGCCGCCGAGGACCTCAGGGCCCTCCTGGGGCGCTGAGACCGAGGACGGGGCTCCGGCGCGTCCGCCGCGGTCCTCCGTCCGCACTCACCCGGTTCCGCCCTGCGCCGGCCTGCATGCCCCGCCGAGAACCACGCGTCGAGGCCGCCGCCCGGACACCCGGACGGTCCGTCGTTCCACCCCGCCCCCGCCCCGGGGGTGGGAGGATCGGTCCGTGCCCGATCCTCATCCCCCCGCCCCCACCGCCGCCCGCGTCCCCGACACCGGACGGCGCCGCCGTCTGCTCGTCCTCGCGATCTGCTGCCTGAGCCTGTTCATCGTCGGCCTGGACAACACCGTGGTGAACATCGCGCTGCCGGTGATCCAGAAGGACCTGGACGCCCCGGCCTCCGGTCTCCAGTGGATCATCGACGCCTACACCCTGGTGCTGGCCTCGCTGCTGATGCTGTTCGGCTCGGTGGCCGACCGCTTCGGCCGCCGCCGGGTGTTCCAGATCGGGCTGACCTGCTTCGCGCTCGGCTCGCTGCTGTGCAGCCTGGCGCCGAGCCTGGAGTGGCTGGTGGCCTTCCGGGCGCTGCAGGCGGTGGGCGGCTCGATGCTCAACCCGGTGGCGATGTCGATCATCACCAACACCTTCACCGACCCGAAGGAGCGGGCCCGGGCGATCGGCGTCTGGGGCGGCGTGGTCGGCATCTCGATGGCGCTCGGCCCGCTGCTCGGCGGCTTCCTGGTGGACGGAGCGGGCTGGCCTTCGATCTTCCTGATCAACGTCCCGGTGGCCCTGATCGCCATACTGCTGACCGCCCGTTACGTTCCCGAGTCGCGTGCGCCGCGGCCGCGTCGGCTCGACCCGGTGGGGCAGCTGCTGATGATCGTGCTGCTCGGCTGCGGCACCGCCGCGATCATCGAGGGCCCGGGCAACGGCTGGACCTCCCCGCTGATCCTCGCCCTCGCCGCGGCCGCGGTGGCCGCACTGATCGCCTTCCCGCTCTGGGAGCGGCGGGTCGCCGAGCCGCTGGTGGACCCGCGGTTCTTCGCCAGCGCGCCCTTCACCGGAGCCACCGTCACCGCGGTCTGCGCCTTCGCCGGACTCGGCGGCTTCCTCTTCCTCAACACCCTCTACCTCCAGGACGTCCGGCACTACGGCCCGGTCGAGGCCGGTCTGTGGACGCTGCCGATGGCCGGGATGATGCTGGTCTGCGCGCCGCTGTCCGGACGGATCGTCGGCAGCCGGGGGCCGCGCCTGCCGCTGGTGGTGGCCGGGCTCGGCATGGCCGCGAGCGGCCTGCTGCTCACCCGGCTGACCGCGGACTCCCCGGCCGCACTGCTGCTGGTCGCGTACGCGCTGTTCGGGTTCGGCTTCGGCCTGGTCAACGCCCCGATCACCAACGCGGCGGTCTCCGGCATGCCGCGTTCCCAGGCGGGCGTGGCCGCCGCCGTCGCCTCGACCAGCCGCCAGGTCGGCCAGTCCCTGGGGGTCGCGGTGATCGGTACGGTCGTCACCTCGGCCGTGGTCGGTCCGATGGCCACCGGCTTCGCGCCGGCCAGTCACGCCGGCTGGTGGATCCTGGTGGGCCTGGGCGGCGCGGTCCTCGTCCTCGGCCTCCTCACCACCGGTGCCTGGGCCACCGGCACCGCCGCCCGGGTGGCCGCCCGCCTCGGCGCCGAGCCCCCGGTGGCCCGGTCCGGTGTTCGGGAGGTCCCGCCCGAGCGGCTACCATGACCACTACGGCGGAAGAGCCGGCCGGGCGGTCGCGACGGGTCCCTGACCCGCCGAGGAACGTCCGGGCTCCACAGAGCAGGGTGGTGGGTAACGCCCACCCGGGGTGACCCGCGGGACAGTGCCACAGAAAACAGACCGCCCACCGCTCAGGCGCGTGGGTAAGGGTGAAACGGTGGTGTAAGAGACCACCAGCGACCGGGGTGACCCGGCCGGCTAGGTAAACCCCACCTGGAGCAAGGTCAAGATCGGTGCCTCCGGGCGCCGTGCGCGAGTGTTCGAGGGCTGCTCGCCCGAGCTCGCGGGTAGACCGCACGAGGCTGTCGGCAACGGCAGCCCTAGATGGATGGCCGTCTCCCCGGGCCGCGCAAGCAACCCGGGTGACAGAACCCGGCGTACAGGCCGCCTCTTCCGCCCCTGGTCATCCGAAGGCCCTCCGACCCGAGCACGGGTGGGAGGGCCTTCGGACGTTCAGGGGCGTGGCCGGGCGGGTTAGGCCGGGTGGGCGCCGACGGCGTCGCGGATCTGTTCGCCGAGGTCGCTGTTGATGCGGGCGCAGTTGGCGCAGCAGAAGAACATTCCGGCCACCTCGACGCCGTGGCCGACGATGCGGACGTTGCACTGTTCGCAGCGGGGGGCGAGCTTCTCCATCGCGCACTCGAAGCTGTCGAAGGTGTAGGTGTCGCCGGTGACCGTCTTGATCTCGAAGGCGAGCCAGTAGTCGTTGCCGCAGGTGACGCAGGTGGCCATGGCGGCCGTCTCCTTCCGGTGGGGCCGGCCCTGGCGGGGCGGCTCCCTTCCAGTGTCGAAGGGCCGGTCGTCGGCGGCCACCCGGCGGGACCGTCAGGCGGAGCGGGCGGAGAGCTCCTCCAGTGCCCGGACGGCGCGGTCGGCGTCGTCGGCGGCGACGAACAGGTGGTCGTGGTGGAAGCCGGCCACCACGTTGCAGCTGATCCCCTCCTCGGCGAGCCGTCCGGCCACGGCCGCGGTCAGTCCGACGGCCTCCAGCGCGGAGTGGATCCGCAGGGTGATCCAGGCCGCCACGTACTCGTAGCGCAGCCCGAGGGCGTCCGCCTCCTCCTGGGCCACCACCACCGTCACCCCTTCGGGTTCGGCGACGGTCACCACCGGCCGCATCCCGGCGGGCACCCTCGCGGGGAGGGTGCAGTAGACGTACCGCCCCGGGTTGAGCTGCGGGCGCATCCCGCGCAGCAGGGTCGCAAGGTCTCGTTCACCGGCCATGCCCGTCACCGTATCCGCTCGCCCGCCGCCCGTGCCGTCCGGTGGAGCCGTGTCGGAATCCGTTGACGAACAACAGTCGCCGATATATCGTCGAACTATCGAGACAGTGACTCGACTGGCTCGGAGAAGAAAACGGAACCTCAAGGAGGTGGGCGCGGTGCGCTCAGGAATGCGATTTCGGGGAGAGGACCCGCGCGGCGGCGGACGACGCCGCGGGCCGGGCCCGGAGTTCCGGGGGATGCCCGGGGAGGGCTTCGAGGGGCGGCCGGCCTTCGGCGGCTTCGGCCCGCCGTTCGGCGGCGGCGGCCCCGGCCGGCCGATGGGCGGCCCGTTCGGGCACGGCTTCGGCGGGCACGGCGGTCGGCGCGGCGGTCCGCACGGGCGGCGCGGCGGCCGGGCCCGGCGCGGTGACGTCCGGGCCGCGCTGCTGGCACTGCTCAAGGAGCGGCCGATGCACGGCTACGAGATGATCGCCGAGATCACCGAGCGGACCAACGGGGCCTGGCGGCCCAGCCCGGGCTCGATCTACCCCAACCTCCAACTGCTGGAGGAGGAGGGCCTGATCACCGCGGAGGAGGTCGGCGGCAAGCGGCTGGTCTCGCTCACCGAGGCGGGCCGGGCCGCGGCCGAGGCCGGGCCCGCGGAGCCGTGGGCGGAGGCCGGCCGCGAGGTCGACTGGGAGGCCGTCCAGGAGGTCGGCCAGGCGCTGGCCGCGGTCGACCAGGCGGTCCAGCAGGTGATGCGCACGGGCACCGAGGCGCAGCGCGCCAAGGGCCTCGCGGTGCTGACCGAGGCCCGCAAGAAGCTGTACCTCATCCTCGCCGAGGATGACTGACCGGCCTGGGGGCCGCGGGTCCACCGGTGAAGCGGTGGACGGGGCGGTGCGGCCGCTCAGGGGCGGACCACGAACAGGGCCACGCAGGCGAGCAGCAGCACCGCCCACCCGAACCAGAGCCAGCCGTCCGGGCCGATCGTCACGGAGTAGAGGGACACCACCACCAGCAGCACCCCCGTCACCCCGGCGACCTGCCGGTTGTGGTGGGCGGCCGCCTGAGCGCGGCTCCTGTGGTGCCGTACCGGGTGCCGGACCGTCCTGGCCATGGCGACCTCCCGGGGAGGCGAAGGGGGAACGGGCGGGCGGACCGTCAGCCGGAGGCCGCCTCGTCGTACTCGTAGCGCCAGAACCAGCTGAGCCCCCGCACCTGCTTGCTCCGGACGTACACCAGCGTGCGCGCGGGGGAGCCGCCGTGCGCGGGGACCGGGACCTTGTACTTCTTGGGTACGCCGAGCATCGGCCCCAGCGGGATCGGGAGGACCTTCCCGTCCAGGGGGCCGCCGACGAATTCGGTGTCCGCGCTCTTCACCCCTCCAGGGTCTCACCTCCACGCGGCGGCCACGCCGGGAGCACCCCGCGGCGGAGGCCCGGTGAGGGCGCGGTGCCCGGGGTGTGACCGGGGAGGCACCGCCCCCGGTCATCGGGAGGCCCCGCGCACCCTTATCCTTCCTGTACGCCCTCGGGGTCCACCCCGGGTCAGCGGGCCCCGTACGGGCCGGGCGAGGCGCGAGTCAGCGCGCCCTCCGGCCGTCACCGGCGCGGACAGCGTGCTGCCGCGACAGGCGTACCGAGACCCGGGCGTCGGCCGTCCGGTGACCCCGGGCCGCGGTCGGCAGGGCGCGGACAGCAGGGCCGAGCACCGCCCCGGGAAGCAGCGGGGGGCGCTGTGCGTTGCGTCGGAGTGGTACGTCGAACGCTGTGTCGCACCAGGCACGGCAGTTGCGCGGAAGGGGCCCGATGGAAGCCGGCAGCAGGTGGACGACCTGGTGGCAGAAGCGTGACCGACAGCGGGCCCGCCCCGAAGGTGCGGACCCGGCCGCCAGACTGGACCAGCTGCTCGGCGCCGTACGCGCCGGATTCCCCCTCGCACCCGCCGCCCACCCGGCCGGCTACCGGTGCTCCTGTGACCGGGTGGCCTGCCCGGCCCCGGCCCAGCACCCGGTCTCCTTCGCCTGGCAGACCCAGGCGACCACCGACCCCGAGCAGCTCTCCCGCTGGCTCTCCCGCGATCCGCAGGCCAACTTCGTCACCGCCACCGGGCGGGTGCACGACGTGCTGGACGTCCCGGCCGAGGCCGGCCGGCTGGCCCTGGAGCGGCTGACCGCGCTGGGCGTCGACGGCCCGGTCGCCGCCGTCGGCGAGGACCGCTACCTGTTCTTCACCGCCACCCGCGGCACCCCGCAGGACGAGGACGAGTGGTGGGACAGCGCCCTCGACTCGACGCCCGACACCATGTCCGAGCACCCCGGCCTGCGCTGGCACTGCCGCGGCTCGTACACCCTGCTCCCGCCGGCCGCGCTGCCGGACGGCTCCCGGGTGCGGTGGCTGCGCGGGCCCGAACTGCCGCTGCCGGACCCGCTGCGGGTGCTGGACGTGCTCACCGACGCCTGTACCGAGGTGGGCGCCGTCGCCGAGGAGCAGTGGCTGATCGGCTGATCCGCTGCTGCTCGCCCGCTCGCCTCCGGCGCGCCCCGAGTCGAAGGGCGCGCCGGGCCGCGGTCACGGCAGGGTTCACGGCAGGGTGAGGATCTCCGCGCCGTCCGCCGTGACCACCAGGGTGTGCTCGAACTGGGCGGTGCGCTTGCGGTCCTTGGTGACGACCGTCCAGCCGTCCGGCCAGATCTCGTAGTCGTAGGTGCCCAGGGTGAGCATCGGCTCGATGGTGAAGGTCATGCCGGGCTTGATGACCTCGGTGGCCCGCTCGCTGTCGTAGTGCGGGATGATCAGGCCGGAGTGGAACGACGTGTTGATGCCGTGTCCGGTGAAGTCCCGCACCACGCCGTAGTCGAAGCGCTTGGCGTAGGACTCGATGACCCGTCCGATGACGTTGATCTGACGGCCCGGCTTGACGGCCTTGATCGCCCGGTTGAGCGACTCCCGGGTGCGCTCGACCAGCAGCCGCGACTCCTCGTCCACGTCCCCGACCAGGTAGGTGGCGTTGAGGTCGCCGTGCACCCCGTGGATGTACGCGGTGGCGTCGATGTTGACGATGTCGCCGTCCTGGAGAACCGTCGAGTCCGGGATGCCGTGGCAGATCACCTCGTTGACGGAGGTGCAGACGGACTTGGGGAAGCCGCGGTAACCCAGGTCGGACGGGTAGGCGCCGTGGTCGCACATGTAGGCGTGGGCGACGGCGTCCAGTGCGTCCGTGGTGACGCCGGGGGCGATCAGCTTGGCCGCCTCCTCCATCGCCCGGGCGGCGATCCCGCCCGCGATCCGCATCTTCTCGATCGTCTCGGCGGTCTGCACCTCGGGCCCGGTGTACGGCGTCGGCGCGGGCTTGCCGACGTACTCGGGGCGCGCGATGTGCGCCGGGACCTTGCGGGTGGGGGACTGGATGCCGGGTACGAGAGCCATGGCGGCGAGTCTAGCCGCCGGGCTCCGTCGTCCTCCGGTGGTGTGCGGACCGGTCCGGCGCGGGGAATGATCGGTACCGACCCCAATCTTCGGACGGGAGAGCCCCATGCCCCTCGGATTCCACCGCAAGCCGACCGGCCGGCCCGGCGAGTGGTTCTACTGCATCAAGCACGGCAAGGTCGAGGAGGGCCCCGAGTGCCCCGCCAAGGACCGCCTCGGCCCCTACGCCACCCCCGACGAGGCCGCCCACGCCCTCCAGACCGCCGACGAACGCAACCGCGAGTGGCAGAACGACCCCCGCTGGAGCGACAAGCCGAAGGACGAGGGGGCCGAGTAGCACCGTGGCCGTGCGCCGGGACGCCGGGGCCGCCGCTCGCCGGCGGAGGTCGTGCGGCGGCCCCACGAGTGCGGGGCGAGCGAGATCGACCGGACCATCGACGAGCGCGTGGCCGGCCCCTCGCCGGGTGTTCCCACCGAGGACGTCATGCGGGGGACGCCGGCCCGCGGTGAGTGAGGCCTTCCGGCCCGGTCACGCCGCGGGGGCGGTGTCCAGTGCCGCGCGTTCGTGGGCGGCGCGGACGGCTGCGGCGTGGGGGTCGGTGCGGTCGTCGTGGGCGAGCAGCCTGGGAAGGGCGGCGGCGACGGCGAGGACGGCGGCGATGCAGGCCAGGCCGCCGGTCCAGACGGCGGCGCGGACCCCGATCAGGCCGGCCATGGTGCCGGCCCGGACCTGTCCGAGCTGGGGGCCGACGGAGTAGCTGAGCAGCTCGACGCCGGCCATCCGGCCGCGGACCCGGTCCGGGATGGACTGGTTCCACATGGTGGAGCGGGCGATCCCGCTGACCTGGTCCGCACCGCCGGCCAGCGCCAGTCCGAACAGCACCAGCCAGACGTTCCCGGCCAGGCCGGCCAGCGTCATGGCCGCGCCCCAGCCGACCGCGGCGACCACCAGCAGCCGGCCGTGCCGGTGCACCCGGGACGTCCAGCCGCTGGTCGCGCCGACCAGCAGGCCGCCGACGGCGGAGGCGGCGTACATCGGGCCGAGCGCCCAGCCCGCACCCAACTCCGAGGCCAGGAAAGGGAAGACGGCCACCGGGAAGGCGAACAGCATGGCGCAGGTGTCGATCGCGTAGGTGCCGAGCAGATCCTTGCGGCTCCACGCGTACCGCACGCCGGTGAGCACGGCCCGTACGGACGGGCGTTCGGCGCCGGTGGGCGGCGGGACCGCCCTGATCCGGACGAGCAGCAGCAGTGAGACGACGAAGGTCAGCACGTCCAGCGCGTACGCGGTCCGCACCCCGGAGAAGGCCACCACGACACCGGCCAGCGCCGGCCCGGCCACCGAAGCGACGTTGTGGTAGAGCGACTTGAGGGCGAAGGCGGCCGTCAGGTGCTGGTGGGCGACGATCCGCGGCAGCAGCGAGTCCAGGGCCGGGCGCTGGAGGCCGTCGCAGGCCGCGACCAGTGCGGCGACCAGGTACAGCGGCCAGAGCACCGGGTGCGGCAGCAGGGCGTTGAGCAGCAACAGCCCGGCGAGCAGGCCGAGCGCGGCCTCGGAGCGCAGCACCAGCTTGCGGCGGTCCAGGGCGTCGGCGAGGGCGCCGCCCCAGAGGCCGAAGACGATCAGCGGAACGAGTTCGACGGCGCCGATCAGGCCGACCGCGAAGGAGGAACCGGTGAGTTCCTTGATCTGCATCGGCAGGGCGACGTACGTCAGGAAGCTGCCGAAGCTGGTGACGCAGCCGCTGGTCCACAGGTAGCGGAAGTCGCGGGAGGCGCGCCACGGGGACAGGTCGGGCGCCAGCGAGCGCAGCAAGGCGCGTAGCCGACCGGTATGCGGTGGTTCGTCATCGTTCACGAACCACCATCCTCGGGCGGCTACTCGGCTGCCGGCAAAGGGTTTTTCACCAGCGGCTGAGCGAGGGCGCCGAGGTCAGCCGCCCGGCGAGCTCGGCCAGTCGGCCGAGGGCGGAGCGGCGGCCGACCGGCTGCCCGGCGGCGGCGCTGACCAGGTGCTGGGCGAGGTCGAAGGGCTCCTCGGCGGCGGTGCCGACGGCGAGGCGCTCGTGCGCGAGGCCGGCGAGGTCACCGCGGGACTCGGCGACCGGGGTGGCGCCGTCCAGCGCGAGCACGGTCGCGCCGTGCCGGCGGGCGTCCCGCACCCGCTCCAGCAGCGGGGCGCCCGCCGCCCCGGGGGCCACCACCAGCACGGTGGCGCCGCGCCGGGCCTCGGTGAGCCGCCGCAGGTCGTGCGCCAGGTGGGCCGGGGCGGCGGCGGGAGGGCGGTGCCGCAGCAGGGTGGGGGCCAGTCGGGGGACGGCCGACCAGGCGGCCTCGTCCTCCAGGTGGGCGGCCAGGTGCCAGGGCTCGTACGCCGCCGTGCCGACCAGCAGCAGTTCGCCGGCCCCGCGCCGTTCGACCGAGCGCCGCAGCGAACCGGCGAAGCCGCCGACCGCCTCCAGCCAGCCGGTGCCCGTGAGGCGCTCCCGGAGTGCCGAAACTCTCACAGCGTCCATGCGGGCCAGGATGTCGCGCCCGGCCTCCCGTTTGGGAAGATCGGCCCATGACTTCCCTCGATTCAGCGACAAACCCGGCCCACGAGCTGCCGGACGTCTCGCAGTTGGTGGTCGGCGTCCTCGGCGGCACCGGCGACCAGGGGCGCGGCCTGGCCCTGCGGCTGGCCAAGGCCGGCCAGCAGGTGATCATCGGCTCCCGTGACGGCGCCCGGGCCGAGGCCTCGGCCGCCGAGCTGGGCGTCGGCGTGCGCGGCGCCGACAACGCCACCGTCGCCCGGGAGAGCGACGTGGTGATCGTCGCGGTCCCGTGGGACGGCCACGCCGCCACCCTGACCGCGCTGCGCGAGGAACTGGCCGGGAAGATCGTCGTCGACTGCGTCAACCCGCTCGGCTTCGACAAGCAGGGTGCCTACGCGCTGAAGCCGGAGGAGGGCAGCGCCGCCCAGCAGGCCGCCGCCCTGCTGCCGGACTCCCGGGTCACCGCCGCCTTCCACCACCTCTCGGCGGTGCTGCTCCAGGACGAGACGGTGGAGCGGATCGACACCGACGTCATGGTGCTCGGTGACGACCGGGCCGCCACCGACGTGGTGCGGGCGCTGGCGGGCCTGATCCCCGGCATGCGCGGCATCTACTCCGGCCGGCTGCGCAACGCCCACCAGGTCGAGGCCCTGGTGGCCAACCTGATCTCGGTCAACCGCCGTTACAAGGCCCACGCGGGCCTGCGGATCACCGACGTGTGATCCGGGAGCGCCGCGCCGACCTCACCCCTGGGACCGTCCGGAGGTGAGGTCGGCGACAATGGGGGGCGGCCGTCACCCGGCCGTCCGTACCGGTCCTAGGAGCCCCTCGCCATGCCTCGCACGTCCCTCTTCGCCCTGCTCGTCGTCGTCCTCGCGCTGGCGGCCGCCGTGGTCTCGGTGGTCGAGGGCTTCTGGCTCGGGCTGATCTGGCTGCCGCTGGCCGGCGTGGCCAGCAACGTGCTGTGGATGAACCGGCGCCGGGCGAAGCTGGCGGAGGCGGCTGAGCAGGGCCAGGACCTGGCCTAGCTCTTCCAGAAGCTGAACAGGTACCGGCCGACCGTCGCGTAGTCGGTGTCCACGCCGAACAGGCTCATCAGGCCGTGGACGATGCCGAAGAAGAACGAGTTCACCTCCGGCTGCCACAGCAGCGCGAACACGGCGAGCATCCCGTACGGCGCGAACGGCTCGACCGAGCGCCGGGTCTTGGCGGAGAGCCAGGGCTCGATGATCCCGTAGCCGTCCAGGCCGGGCACCGGCAGCAGGTTCAGCACGGCCGCGCTGAGCTGGAGCAGGCCGAGGAAGCCGAGGGCGCAGGCGAACGGCGAGACGTTGAGCTCGTAGCCGTACCAGGAGGCGTGCACGTCCGAGCCGTCCAGCCAGCCGGCGCCGACCGGAATCAGCAGCGCCGCCGCGAACACCAGGTTCACCAGCGGCCCGGCCGCCGAGATCAGGCTGTGCTTGAGCCGGCCCTGGATCCGGTGGCGCTCGATCCACACCGAGCCGCCGGGCAGGCCGATGCCGCCGAGGATCACGAAGACGATCGGCAGCACGAAGCTGAGCAGCACGTTGGTGTACTTCAGCGGGTTGAGCGTGAGGTAGCCCTTGGCGCCGACGGTGATGTCGCCGCCGTGCAGCGCGGTGCGCGCGTGGGCGTACTCGTGCAGGCAGAGGGAGACCATCCAGCCCGACACCACGAACAGGAACACCCCGAACCGGGCGTTGCCGTAGCCCGAGTACACCGCCCAGGCGGAGGTGCCCAGGGTGGCGAGGAGCACCCAGAACACCGGGCTGATCCGGCGGTCCTCGCTGCGGGAGCGCGGCGTGGCGGCGAAGGTCATCTGTGGGTGCTCCGGATGCGGGGGAAGGCGGTGGGTACGGGCTGGGGTCGATCATGCCGGGCGGGCCGGTGACCGGACAAGCCGCTCCGGGTGAACGTCCGACGGGCGTCGCCCGGTTCCGGCAACGCGCGGGCCGGGTGGGCCTCCGGAACAATTGTGCGCCCGGACCCCGGCCGATCGACCAGAATGGACCGGTGCACTACGGCATCCTCGGCACCACCACGGCCCACCACGACGACGGCACGCCGGTCCCGCTCGGCGGCGCCCGGCTGCGGGCGCTGCTCACCGCGCTCGCCCTGCGGCAGGGCCGGCCCGTCCCGGCCGACCTGCTGGTGGACGAGGTGTGGGAGGCCGAGCCGCCGCAGGACTCCTCCGCCGCGCTGCAGACCCTGGTCGGCCGGCTGCGCCGCACCATCGGCCGGGAGCGGATCGGCTCCGGCCCGGCCGGCTACTGGCTGACCGGCCCGGACACCGACCTCGCGGACTTCCAGCGGCTGAGCACCGAGGGCCGTCGTGCCCTCGACGCCGGAGACCACGCGCTGGCCGCCGAACGGCTGCGCGCCGCCCTGGCGCTGTGGCGCGGCCCCGCCCTGGCCGACCTGCCCGACCGCGCCGGCCCGGCCGCCCGGCTGGAGGCCCAGCGGGACGAGGTCCGCCGCCACCGGATCACCGCCGACCTCGGACTCGGCCGGGCCACCGAACTGGTCGCCGAGCTCGCCGAGTTGTGCGAGCGCCAGCCGCTGGACGAGCCCTTGCAGCTGCTGATGCTGCGGGCCCTGCACGAGAGCGGCCGCACCGCCGAGGCGCTGCGCCACTACGAGCGCACCAGGCGCGCCCTGGCGGACGAGCTCGGTGCCGATCCCGGCCGCCGGCTCCAGGCGCTCCACGCCGAGTTGCTCAAGTCCACGGAACCGGGGCCGCGACCGGGACCGCGAGCGGAGGCGGGGCCCCATCCCGAGCCGGCCGTCCCCGCGGCCGCGGCGGACCCGACTCCCGCTCCCCAACTCCCGCGCGCCGCGGGGAACCTGCGCGGACGGCTGACCAGCTTCGTCGGTCGGGACGCCGATCTCGTCGCCCTGCGAAGCATGGTGACGCGCCGTCGGCTGGTCACCCTGACCGGCCCCGGCGGCTCCGGCAAGACCCGGCTGTCGGTCGAGAGCGGCCGCGCCGAGCAGGCGTCCGGCCACTGGCCGGACGGCGTCTGGTTGGCCGAACTCGCCCCGCTGGAGAGCCCGGAGGCCGTTCCCGCCGCCGTGGTCTCCGCCCTGGGCCTGCGCGAGATCGTGCTGCACAGCAGCAGCATGGTCGCCGAGGTGATCGAGAAGCGTGCCGAGGATCCGGTGCGCCGACTGGTCGAGCACTGCGGCCACCGCCGGATGCTGCTCGTCCTGGACAACTGCGAGCACCTGATACAGGCCGCCGCCGACCTCGTCGACACCCTGCTCGCCGAGTGCCCCGGACTGACCGTGCTCGCCACCAGCCGCGAGCCGCTCGGCGTGCCCGGCGAGACGGTGCTGCCGGTCGAGCCGCTGCCCGACCCGGTGGCCCTGCAGCTGTTCACCGAGCGCGCCGCCGCCGCCCGTCCCGGCTTCGACCCGCGGAGCGACCCGCAGGCCTGTGCCGAGATCTGCCGCCGCCTGGACGGCCTGCCGCTGGCCATCGAACTGGCCGCCGCCCGGCTACGGGTGATGACGGCCCGCCAGATCGCCGACCGCCTGGACGGCCGGTTCGCGCTGCTCACCGCCGGCAGCCGTACCCTGCTGCCGCGCCAGCAGACCCTGCGCGCGGTGGTCGACTGGAGTTGGGACCTGCTGGGCAAGCGGGAACGGGCGGTGCTGCGCCGGCTCTCGGTGTTCGCGGGCGGCTGGCAGCTGGAGGACGCCGAGGCGGTCTGCGCCGACGGCACCGAGGTGGTCGGCCCGGAGGTCGCCGACCTGCTGCTCTCCCTGGTCGACAAGTCCCTGCTGGTCGCCGACCTGGGCGACGACGGCGGCCAGCCGCGCTACCGGATGTTGGAGACCATCCACGAGTACGCCACCGAGCGCCTCGCCGAGTCCGCCGCCGAGCAGCACGCCACCGGCGCCCGCCACCTGGCGCACTTCCGTGCGCTGGTCGCCACCGCCGACCTGAGCATCCACGGCCCACAGCAACTGCACTGGCTGGCCGTGCTGGAGCGGGAGCAGGACAACATCCGGGCCGCGCTGCGCCGCGCGATCGACCTCGCGGACGAGGAGCAGGCGCTGGTCCTCGCCCTCGGGATGGGCTGGTACTGGTCGCTGCGCGGCTACAGCATGGAGGCGCGCGGCTGGTGCAACGCGATCGCCGCGCTCGGCCCGGACCCGTTCGGCCCGGACGTCCCGCCGCCGGTGCCGCTGGAGCGCAACGTGCTGGCGTACGGCGTGCCGATGCCCGAGGGGGTGGTCGAGGAGGCCCGCCGGCTGCTCGCGGTGTTCGGGCTGATCGGACTGTTCGAGGGGAACCTGGACGTGCTCGGTAATCCGGAGGCGGTCGGGACCGCCGAGCGGCTGCTGGACGTCTACACCGAGGACCTGCCGCAGTCCTACCGGTTCCCTGCGCTGATGCGCGTGTTCAGTGCCTTCCTGGCCGGCCGCCTGGAGCTGATGAAGGACCTGATGGACGACGCCGTCCGCGGCTGCGAGCGGTACGGCGACGCGAGCGACCTGGCGTTCGCCCTGCAGGTCCGGGCCAGGATGCTGAACGACCGGCCGGAGGGCGAGGAGCAGAGCCTGCGGGACGGCCGGCGCTCCCTGGAGCTGTTCGAGCAGGCCGGCGACCTCTGGGGGGTGTCCCAGGCGCTGTCGGCCTGGGGCGAGTCGCTGGCCAACCGGGGCGACACCGAGGGCGCCGCCGCCGCGTACGAGCGGGCGATCGGACTGGCCGAGGAACTGGGAGCGCCGCACGAGGTGCCGATGCTGAAGGTGAGCCTCGGCAGTGTCCTGCTGGAGCGGGACATGGAACGCGGCGAGCGGATCGTCCGGGAGGCGCTGGCGGCCATCGACTCCCCGGCGCTCAACCAGTCCACCACCGGCGCCGTGCTGATCGGCCACCTGACGCTCTGTGGCCTCCACGCCCACCGCGGCGAGTACCAGGAGGCCCTGGCCGGGCTGGAGGAACTCGAAGCGATCACCGTGGGCGGGTTCGTGCCGGGCATCGTGAGCGGGCTGCTGCTCAGCACCCGCGGCTGGGTCACGGCCCGGGCCGGGGAACCCGAGGCGGGCCTCGCCCTGATGCGGGAGGGCCGACGCCGGCTGCTGGAGATGACGGCCGCGAGCGGGTTCGCCGACCAGATGACGGTCATGGTGGTGCCCGCCGCGGTCGGGGTGCTGCGCTCCTTCGCGGAGCGGTACGGCGACCTGGAGCGCGCCCGGCAGGCGGCGGTGCTGCTCGGGGCGCACAAGGGGCTGAACGGCCCGAAGGGCGGCTTCCTGGACCGGATGGAGCGCGAACGGTCGGCGGCCGCGCTGCGCGAGCTGCTGGGGGAGGAGGCCTTCGGGGCGGCCCATGAGGCGGGCGCGGAGATGACCCAGGAGCAGACCCAGGCGGTGCTGTCGGAGCTGCTCGACTAGGGCCCGTCCGAGTACGGCCGCGCCCGCGGGTACGGCCGCGGGCGCGGCCGGGCGGTGCCCGTCCCCTGGTCACCGCCCGACCGGCCGTCCACCGGCCGACGTCCTGTCCGGGGTCGCCGGCCGGCTCCACCCGGCTCGCTCAGGTCCGCTTGCGGAAGCGGGCCACCGCGAGCGGGGCGAAGATCGCGGTCGCGGCGGCGGACCAGACCAGCACGATCATCACCGGGTGGGCCACCGCCCCCTCGCCGTTGAGCAGCGCGCGGGAGGCGTCGGCCAGCGCGGACAGCGGGTTGACCTTGGTGAAGGCCTGCAGCCAGCCCGGCATGGTGTCGGTCGGCGCGAAGATCGAGCTGCCGAACTGCATCGGCATCAGGACCAGCATGGAGACGCCCTGGACGGCCTGGGCGCTCTTCAGTGACATGCCCAGCAGCATCGAGATCCAGACGATCGACATGCCGAACACCAGCGACAGCCCGACCGCGGCCAGCAGCTCCGGCACGCCGGTCTTCAGCTCGAAGCCGAGGACGAAGGCGAACGTCAGCAGGATCGCGGAGGAGAGCAGTGCCCGCAGCGTCTCCGCCACGATCTTGGAGAGCAGGACGGAGGCCCGGCCGATCGGCAGGGTGCGGAAGCGGTCCATCACCCCGCTCTGGAAGTCGCTGTTGAGCCCGGTGCCGACGGCCAGCGCCAGCGTCATGCCGGTCTGCCCGAGCAGGCCGGGGATCATGAACTGCTTGTACGCGTCCTGGTTCCCGGCGAACATGGCGCCGCCGAAGACGTAGACGAACAGCACGGTGAAGACGATCGGCATCAGCACGGCGTCGAACATCGACTCCGGGTCGGCCTTGATCCGCATCAGGTTGCGGCGGGTCAGCGCGCCGATGTGGCGCAGGGTGCCGGCCGGGCCGATCCGGGTGTCGGCCCCGGAGTCGACCCGGGCGGGGGTGAGCGTGGCGGTGGTCATGCGACGGGCTCCTTGACGAGGTCGGCGGCGGGCGCGGTGGCCGCGTCGGCGGTGGGCTTGCCGGTGATGGCGAGGAAGACCTCGTCCAGGCTGGGCACCTTGGTGTCGATGCCGGCGATGGCGAAGCCGCGTCCGCCGAGCACCCCGATCACCGCGGTGAGCTGCTCCTCGTCGACGAGCGGCACCGCGAGGAGGCCGTCGTCGGGGGAGACGGTGGCGGAGGTGATCCCGCTCTCGCGCAGGCAGCGGGCCATCTCCGGCAGTTCGGCCCGGTGGGCCGGGCGGACCTGGAGGATCTGGCCGCCGACCTCGGCCTTGAGCTCGGCCACGCCGCCGTTGGCGATCACCTTGCCCCGGTCGATGACGGTCAGTTCGTCGGCGAGCTGCTCCGCCTCCTCCATGTACTGGGTGGTCAGCAGCACGGTGCTGCCCTCGGCGACCATCCGCTGCACCTCGTCCCAGACCTCGTTGCGGGTGCGCGGGTCCAGGCCGGTGGTGGGCTCGTCCAGGTAGAGCACCCGGGGACGGCCCATCATGCTGGCGGCCAGGTCGAGGCGGCGGCGCATGCCGCCGGAGTAGGTCTTGGCGGTCCGCTTGGCGGCCTCGGTGAGCGAGAAGCGCTCCAGCAGCTCGGCGGCCCGGGCCTTGGCCTCGCGGCTGGAGAGGTCGAGCAGCCGGCCGATCAGGTAGAGGTTCTCGTAGCCGGAGAGCAGCTCGTCCACGGAGGCGTACTGGCCGGTCAGGCCGATGGTGCGGCGCAGCTGCTTGGGCTGGCGCAGGACGTCGTAGCCGCCGACGAACGCGCTGCCGGCGTCGGGCCTGATCAGCGTGGAGAGGACGCGGACCAGCGTGGTCTTGCCGGCGCCGTTGGGGCCGAGCAGGGCGAGGACGGTTCCCTCGCGGACGGTGAGGTCGACGCCGTCGAGGGCCTTGGTGGTGCCGAACTGCTTGACGATGCCGTGCACCTCGACGGCGTTCCCGGCTTCTCCCCGCGTGTTCGGGGCGGTGGCGATTCCTGTCATGCCTCCAGGTTGTCCGCCCCGCCTGTCACCCCCCTGTCGCGCGCCCGGGCCCGCTGTCAGGCCGCTGTCACGGCCGGTCCCGGCATGACAGCGGCCCCGCTCCGACCTGGGAGCGGGGCCGCTGCCGCTGTTCGCTCACTCGCCGCCGGGCGCTCGGCCCGGCGCCGACGTCCGGCCCAGGAGCGGGCATGCCCGTCAGTGGAAGCTGTGCTCCGCCGCCGGGAACGCGCCGGTGCGGACGTCCGCCGCGAACTCGCGGGCGGCCTCGCCGAGGACGCCGCGCAGGTCGGCGTACTTCTTGACGAACTTGGGCACCCGGCCCGCCGTCATGCCGGCCATGTCGGTCCAGACCAGCACCTGGGCGTCGGTCTCCGGGCCGCCGCCGATACCGACGGTCGGGATCGCCAGCTGCTCGGTGACCTGGGCGGCCAGCTCGGCCGGGACGGCCTCCAGCACCACCGAGAAGGCGCCGGCCTGCTGCACGGCCTTGGCGTCGCGCAGCAGCTGGTGGGCCGCCTCGTCGCCGCGGCCCTGGACCGGGTAGCCGCCGAAGGCGTGCACCGACTGCGGGGTGAGGCCGATGTGGGCCATCACCGGGATGCCGGCCTCGACCAGCAGCTCGATCGAGCGGGCGCTGCGCTCGCCGCCCTCCAGCTTGACCGCGCCGACCCCGGCCTCCTTCATCAGCCGGGCCGCGTTGTGCATGGCCTGCGCGGGCGACTCCTGGTAGGAGCCGAACGGCAGGTCGGCGACGATCATGGCGCGCTGGGTGCCGCGGACGACGGCGGCGGAGAGCATCACCATCTGATCCATGGTCACCGGCACGGTGGTCTCGTAGCCGAGGTGGCAGTTGCCGGCCGAGTCACCGACCAGCAGGACGGGGATCCCGGCCTCGTCGAACACGCCCGCGGTGAGGGCGTCGTAGGCGGTGAGCATGGCCCACTTCTCGCCGCGCTGCTTGGCGGCGGCGAGGTCGCGGACGGTGACGCGGCGGTTGGTGACCCCGCCGTAGAGGGTGGCGTTCGCCGCCTGGTTCTGGGCAGGCGAAGGCGAAGAAGCGTTCATCGAACGGGCTCCTGAAGGGTTGTCGTCTCGTGGCGCCGTACGGCGTCCCCGGATCACCTCCATGCTTGCACGCCCCGGCGCGAGCGCAAAGAGGGGTGCGGTGGGCGGGGTGCGATCCACGCCACACCGGCCCCTGGCATCCCTCCGGGCTTTGCCGCTTTTTTACGAAACGGACTCGTCTCGTATCGTATTGGCCGCTAGTCTGTTGCCCCGGGGGGTTACGAGACGTCCGCGACTCGCAAATGCCCGCCAGTGCCACGCCAACACGGACGGGAAGACCAATGACCACCGCAGCCGCGCCACCTCGTGTGCCGGAAGCCATCCACCGCCGACGCTGGGCGATCCTGTGCACCCTGGTGCTCGCCCTGCTCGTCGTCGTGCTCGACAACTCGATCCTCAACGTCGCGATGAAGACCATCGCGACCCCCGCCCCGGTCGGACTGGGCGCCACCCAGAGCGACCTGGAGTGGGCGATCAACTCCTACACCCTGGTGTTCGCCGGGCTGCTCTTCACCTCGGGCCTGCTGGGCGACCGCTTCGGCCGCAAGCTCGCGCTGCTGACCGGCATGGTGGTCTTCGGCATCGCCTCGCTGCTGTCCTCGATGTCCGGATCGCCCGGTGAACTCATCGGCTACCGCGGCCTGATGGGCGTCGGCGCCGCGCTCGCGATGCCCGCCACCCTGGCGATCATCATGAACGTCTTCGAGCGCGAGGAGCAGCCCAAGGCGATCGGCATCTGGGCCGGCGCGGTCGGCCTGGCCATCGCCATCGGCCCGATCACCGGCGGCCTGCTGATCGAGCACTTCTGGTGGGGCTCGGTCTTCCTGATCAACGTCCCGATCGTGATCGTCGCGGTGATAGCGATGGCGATCCTGGTGCCCGAGTCCAAGGACCCCAACCCGGGCGCGCTCGACCCGGTCGGCGTGCTGCTGTCGATCGTCGGCCTGGTCGCGCTGATCTACGGCATCATCAAGGGCGGCGAGCTGGCCGACTTCACCGCGTTCGCGGCCTGGGGGCCGACCCTGCTCGGCGTGGTCGCGCTGGCCGCGTTCGTCCTGTACGAGCGCCGCATCCCGTTCCCCGCGCTGGACGTCACCTGGTTCCGCAACAAGGTGTTCAGCGCCTCCGTGGTCGTGGTCGGCGTGATCTTCTTCGCGCTGATGGGCGTCTCCTTCTTCGGCGTCTTCTACATCCAGAGCGTGCGCGGCTACAGCGCGCTCCAGGCCGGTCTGCTGATGCTGCCGCTGGCCGTCGCCCAGCTGCTGTTCGCCCCGCGGGCCCGGCTGGTGGTCGAGCGCCTCGGCGTCGCCGCCACCGCCGCCGGCGGCATGGTGCTGGTCGCGCTCGGTTTCGTCGGCTACACGGTGCTGACCGCGACCACGCCGATCTGGGTGCTGATCGTGCTCGGCCTGGTGATGGGCACCGGCATGGCGCACGTCATGCCGCCGGTCACCGTCGCGATCATGGGCTCGTTGCCCCGCGAGAAGGCCGGCGCCGGCTCGGCCGTCAACAACACCTTCCGCCAGGTCGGCGGCTCGCTCGGGGTCGCCGTGCTCGGCGCGGTGCTCTCCACCGTCTACCGCGACGGGATGTCCGACACCCTCACCCACCTGCCCGAGGGGCTGCGGGACAAGGCGGGCGAGTCGCTGGAGGCCACCCTGGCCATCGCCGACCGGATCCCGAACGGCGCGGGCAAGGCGCTGATCGCCCCGGCGAACGACGCCTTCATCCACGCCATGCACGTGGTCGCCTCGCTCTCGGTCGGCATCTCGCTGGTCGGCGCGCTGGTCGCCTGGTTCCTGCTGCCGCGCCGCGCCGCGGCCCCGGCCGGTCCGGGCGGTCCGGGTGGCCGGGCCCCCGAACAGCAGGGCCAGGACTCCGAGCAGCAGGGCCAGGCGCGGGAGGCCGCGGCCGCGGAGGCCTGATCCGCGGAGGCCGCCCCGCGGAGGCCGACCCTCAGGCGTCCGACCTGCGGGCGCCTGACCTGCGGGCGCCTGACCTGCGGGTCGGCTGAGCGACAATGGCCCTGCCGACCGGTACGCCCGGCCGGCGGGGCCTCGGCCCGGCACGGGGGAGACCCCGCCCGTGGACCGGACCGACCGATACGCCACGGCGCCCGCGGGGCCCGGGACCCAGCGAGGGAGAGACAGCCGGGATGAGGACGGACATGCCGAGTGCCGACACCGGGCAGCCCTGCGCGGCGGTACGCCGCGGCCGGCCCCGCAGCGAGGCCGCCGAGCAGGCCATCTTCACCGCCGTCGAGGACCTGATGGCCGACGGCAACACGCTGTCCGAACTCACCATCGAGGGCATCGCCACCGCCGCCGGCGTCGGCAAGGCCACCATCTACCGGCGCTGGCCCAACAAGGAGGCACTGCTGGTCGACGTGGTCAGCCGGCTGGAGGAGCCGATCCCGGCCCCCACCGGTGGCGGCGCCCGCGAGGACCTGATCGCGATGGTCGACCACATCCGCCGCCGGGGCCTGGCCAAGCGCACCCGCTGGGTCCTCAAGGCCGCGCTCGGCCAGATGGCGTCCCTGCCCGAGCTGTACACCGCCTACCGGGAGCGGGTGATCAGGCCGCGCCGGGAGGTCGGGCTGCACCTGATCAGGCAGGCCGTCGCCGAGGGCGTGATCCGCGACGACCTCGACGTGGAGCTGCTCGGCGACCTGCTGATGGGGCCGATCCTCTACCGCAGCATCCTGTCGGACGACTCCGACCTGGACGACCCGGAGCTGTCCCGCAAACTGGTCGACTCCGTCCTCGACGGCGTCGCGCCCCGCTAGGGCCTGCGCGCTCCGCCCCCGCCCGCCGCGCGCTCCGCGCATGCTGCGTGCCCGGCGTGGCCTGGCTCACCAAACCGGGCCACGCCGGAACCCGCTCCCGGGGCAGCGCGTCTGTCCCGGCATACGCTGAGCCGGATCCGATCAAACCGGCACCAGTCCGGCACCGCGCCCGCACCCCACGGACCGGACACCGGACCGGCGGCGGCACGAGCGACGGGAGCCACGGCATGGCGCAGGCGGACAGCACCGAGCGGACCACGGCCCGTGGGGGTGCGGGCACGCCCGCCGACCGGACCGGCGGCTTCCTCGGCCTGCGCCACTGGGGCCGGGACGCCCGCGGCAGCAACACCTGGCGGCGCGGACTGCTGATCGCGGTGCTGGCCCTGCTCGTCGCCGTGCTGCTGGCCTTCCACGCGGAGATGCCGAACGGCGTCGGCAACCTCGGCAGCCTGCTGGAGACCTTCCTGCCCTGGGTCGGCCTGGCCGTCCCGGTGCTGCTGGTCCCCGCGCTGCTGCGCCGCTCCGCCACCGCGCTGCTCGCGCTGCTGCTGCCCACCGCGCTGTGGGCCAACCTGTTCGGCGGGTTGGTGTCGGACAAGAGCGGCGGCACGGGCGACTGGACGGTGGTCAGCCACAACGTCGAGGCGGGGAACACCGACGTGCCGGCCACCATCCGCGGCCTGGTGGCCTCGGACGCCCAGATCGTCGCCCTCCAGGAGCTGGCCGGCAACCAGCTGCGGTCGTACGAGACCGGGCTCGCCGGGGCCTACCCGTACCACACGGTGGAGGGGACGGTCGGGCTCTGGTCGAAGTACCCGATCGGCGACGTCTCCCCGGTGGACCTGAAGATCGGCTGGACCAGGGCCTTCCGGGCCCGGGTCACCACCCCGCAGGGCCCGGTCGCGGTGTACGTCGCGCACCTGCCGTCCGTCCGGCTCAAGGCCGAGAGCGGCTTCACCGTCCACCAGCGGGACGTCAGCGCGCAGGCGCTCGGCGACGCGATCCAGGCCGAGCCGGTGAAGAAGGTCCTGCTGCTCGGCGACCTCAACGGCACCATGAACGACCGCAGCCTGGCGCCGGTCACCTCGCAGATGCGCTCGGCCCAGGGCGCGGCCGGGGACGGCTTCGGCTTCAGCTGGCCCGCGGCGTTCCCGATGGCGCGGATCGACCAGATCATGAGCAAGGGCGGGCTCAGGCCCGTGGACTCCCGCACCCTGCCCCGGGACGGCAGCGACCACCTCGCGGTGGCCGCCACCTACCGGTTCCAGTGATGCGTGGGGGCTGTCCTAGCCGCGCCGCCAGCGGTTGGTGATCGGCAGGCGGCGGTCCCGGCCGAAGTTCTTGACCGAGGTCTTCGGGCCCGGCGGGTACTGGCGACGCTTGTACTCGGCGGTGTCGACCAGCCGGACCACCCGGTCCACCACCGCCGGGTCGAAGCCGGCCGCGACGATCGCGTCCCGGCCCTCGTCGCCCTCGATGTAGCGGTCCAGCACGCTGTCCAGCAGGTCGTAGTCCGGCAGCGAGTCGGTGTCCACCTGGTCCGGCCGCAGTTCGGCGGACGGCGGCTTGGTGATGGTGTTCTCCGGGATCGGCGCCACCTCGCCGCGCCGCTCGGCCTCCTCGTTGCGCCAGCGGGCGAGGCGGAAGACCAGCGACTTGTAGACGTCCTTGATCGGGCCGTACGCGCCCACCGAGTCGCCGTACAGGGTCGAGTAGCCGACCGCCAGCTCGCTCTTGTTGCCGGGCGCGAGCACGATGTGCCCCTCCTGGTTGGAGATCGCCATCAGCAGGGTGCCGCGCAGCCGGGACTGGAGGTTCTCCTCGGCCAGACCGGTCAGTTCGGTGGCGCTCAGGTAGGCGTCGAACATCGGGGCGATGGAGACGGTCCGGAAGTGAAGCCCGGTGCGTCGGGCCAGTTCGGCCGCGTCGTCCCGGGAGTGCTGGGAGGAGTAGCGGCTCGGCATCGAGACGCAGTGCACGTTGTCGGCGCCGACCGCGTCCACCGCGATCGCGGCCACCAGCGCCGAGTCGATGCCCCCGGAGAGGCCGATCAGCACCGACCTGAAGCCGTTCTTGACCACGTACGCCCGGGTGCCGGCGACCAGCGCGGCCCAGATCTCGGCCTCGTCGGCCAGCCGCGGCGCGATGTCGGCGGTGAGCTTCCCGCCGGGGGCCGGTGACGCCTCGCCACCCAGCTCGGCGCGGACCAGGTGCAGTCCGTCGCTCAGCAGCAGGCCGTCGGTGTGGTCGCTGCTCGCCTCCGGCAGGTCGAGGTCCAGCACCAGCAGGTGCTCCTCGAACTGCGGGGAACGGGCCAGGACCCGGCCGTCCGCGTCGACCACGATCGAGTCACCGTCGAAGACCAGCTCGTCCTGGCCGCCGACCATGTTGACGTACGCCAGGGCGCAGCCCGCCTCGACCGCGCGGCGCCGCACCAGCTCCAGCCGCTGGTCGTCCTTGTTCCGCTCGTACGGCGAGCCGTTGATCACCAGCAGCAGCCCGGCTCCGGCCTCCCGTGCGGCGGTGACCCGGCCGCCGTCCTGCCAGATGTCCTCGCAGATCGCCAGTGCGACGTCCACCCCGTGCAGCCGCAGCACCGGCAGCTGGTCGCCGGGGACGAACCAGCGGAACTCGTCGAAGACGCCGTAGTTGGGCAGGTGGTGCTTGGCGAAGCGGGTGACCACCTCACCCCGGTGGAGCACCGCGGCGCAGTTCTGCGGCGACCCGGCGGGCCGCCCGAAGCGCGGCGAGGCGTGCTCGGAGCGCCCGAGGTAGCCGACCACCACCGGTACCCCGCCCAGCCCGTCGTCGGCCAGCCTGCCCGCCAGCTCGACCAGGGCGCCGCGCGAGGCCTCGACGAAGGAGTGGCGCAGCGCGAGGTCCTCGACCGGGTACCCGGTCAGGACCATCTCGGGGAACGCGACCAGCTGGGCGCCGGCCTCCACGGCCTGCTTCGTCCAGCGCACCACCTCATCGCCGTTGCGGGCGAGGTCACCGACCCAGGGGTCGATCTGGCACAGGGCGACACGGAGATTGGGCATGCCTCGAAGTGTAATCGTCTAACTGACGCAATGTGCTGCGGCGGCGAGCCTCAGGGGGGTCGGCCCTGCCGCGGTGCCCGGTGATCGGCCATGATGGGGGCAACCGCTCCGCGGGGTCTCTCGGGAGCCTTCCGGGCGTAACACGAGCGTAAAGAGCAGAGGTGAGACTGTCCCCATGGGCAAGCAGCAGCAGTTCGTGCTTCGGACGCTCGAAGAGCGTGACATCCGGTTCGTCCGGCTGTGGTTCACCGATGTGCTCGGGTTCCTGAAGTCGGTCGCGGTGGCGCCGGCCGAGTTGGAGCAGGCCTTCGAGGAGGGCATCGGGTTCGACGGCTCGGCGATCGAGGGATTCGCCCGGGTGTACGAGTCCGACATGATCGCCAAGCCGGATCCGACCACCTTCCAGATCCTGCCGTGGCGCTCGGAGACCCCGGGCACCGCGCGGATGTTCTGCGACATCCTGATGCCGGACGGCTCGCCCTCCTACGCCGACCCCCGGTTCGTGCTCAAGCGCACCCTGGAGAAGGCCTCCGACCTGGGCTTCACCTTCTACACCCACCCCGAGATCGAGTTCTTCCTGCTGAAGAACCTGCCCGGCGACGGCACCGCGCCGATCCCCGCCGACCAGTCCGGCTACTTCGACCACACCCCGCGCGGGGTGGGCCACGACTTCCGCCGCCAGGCGATCACCATGCTGGAGTCGATGGGCATCTCGGTCGAGTTCTCGCACCACGAGGGCGCCCCCGGCCAGCAGGAGATCGACCTGCGCTACGCCGACGCGCTGTCCACCGCCGACAACATCATGACCTTCCGGCTGGTCATGAAGGAGGTCGCGCTGGAGCAGGGCGTGCACGCGAGCTTCATGCCCAAGCCGTTCTCCGAGCACCCCGGCAGCGGCATGCACACCCACGTCTCGCTGTTCGAGGGCGACCGCAACGCATTCCACGAGTCCGGCGCCGAGTACCAGCTGTCCAAGGTCGGCAGATCGTTCATCGCCGGCCTGCTGCGGCACGCCGCCGAGACGGCCGCCGTCACCAACCAGTGGGTGAACTCCTACAAGCGCATCTGGGGCGGCTCCCAGCGCACCGCCGGCGCCGGCGGCGAGGCCCCCTCGTACATCTGCTGGGGCCACAACAACCGCTCGGCGCTGATCCGGGTGCCGATGTACAAGCCGGGCAAGCAGGGCTCCACCCGGATCGAGGTCCGCTCCCTGGACACCGGCTGCAACCCCTACCTCGCCTACGCCGTCACCCTCGCGGCCGGCCTCAAGGGCATCGAGGAGGGCTACGAGCTCCCGCCCGGCGCCGACGACGACGTGTGGGCCCTGTCCGACTCCGAGCGCCGCGCGCTCGGCATCCAGCCGATGCCGCAGAACCTCGGCGAGGCCATCGACCTGATGCAGCGCAGCGAGCTGGTCGCCGAGACCCTGGGCGAACACGTCTTCGACTTCTTCCTGCGCAACAAGCGCCAGGAGTGGGAGGAGTACCGCTCCGAGGTCACCCCGTTCGAACTGCGCAAGAACCTCCAGGTGCTGTAGGCCCAGGCGTCATCAGGGGTCCGCCCGGCGACGGCCGCCGGGCGGACCCCTGCGCGTTCCCGGCCCCGGCGTCGTTCCCGGTCCCCGGCGCTACTGCGTTCGGGGGACGGGCGTCGCCCCGGAGTGTGTCCGCTTGCGGTCGGGCGGGACGGGGCGCTGGAGTGGCGGCCGGTTCGGTGGCGGCGACGGGAGCCCGGGATGGCGCAGCGGCGGGTCGTGGTGGTGCGGGCGGTGGCCCGGGGCGCCGGGGACGTGCTGTTGACGTCAGGTCTGCTGGTGGTGCTCTTCGCGGTGTACGTGCTCTGGTGGAGCAACGTGGCGTCGGACCGGGCGGCGGACCGGGCCGCCGGGCGGCTTCGGGACAGCTGGTTGGTCGCCGCGCCGCCGGCGGAGTCCCCGGTGCCGGTGGCCGGGCTGGACCGGGGCGACCTGGGCTTCCTGCACGTGCCGGCCCTGGGTCGGGACTTCCAGGTGCTGATCAGGCCCGGCACGGACGACGAGACCCTGGCGGACGGCGTGGCCGGTGCGTACACCGTGCCGTACCGCTCGGTCCCGCCGTGGGAGGGCGAGGGCAACTTCGCCCTCGCGGCGCACCGTGACGGCCACGGAGCGAAGTTCCACGACCTGGACCGGGTCGGCCCGGGTGACGCCGTGGTGGTCGAGACCAGGGACCGGTGGTACGTGTACCGGGTCGACGGCGTGCTGCCGGAGACCTCCCCGGACGACGTGGGCGTGATCGCGCCCGTCCCCACCGGGTCGCCGTACCGTGCGCCGGGGCGCTACATCACGCTGACGACGTGCACCCCGGCCTACACCTCGCTGTACCGGCTGGTGGTCTGGGGGAGCCTGGTCCGGGAGGAGGCGATGGCGCCGGGGCGGGTGCCGCCGGCGGAGCTGCGCTGAGCGGGGCCTGCACGAGCCGCCCGCTCAGGGCCCCTGCCCGCGGCGTTCGACGCTCAGCAGGTCGACCTCCATGGTGACCGGGTCGGTGCGGGTCGGCGGGTCGTGGAACGTCCCGTCGCCGATCGAGAGGTTGAGGATCAGATAGGCGGAGAAGTCCGGGCCGACGCCCGTCCCGTCGGACCACCACCACCAGGTCGCCGGTGCGGAGCTGGAACCCGTCGCCGCCGGACCTGCAGGAGTCGCCGGTGGTCAGCAGCCCGGTGTCCCAGTTGCCGCCCGCGCGGTGGCGGGCGGTGACGGTGAGGTGCCCGCCGGCCGTGCTCAGCGCGTCGGTGGTCAGCCGGCCGAGTTTCCAGCCGTTGGGATTCTCGGTGCAGTCGGCGTACGCGGCGGTCTTTCATCCCCACCGTCGGCCCGGTCCCAGGTCCAGCGTGGCGAAGCGGTCCAGCAGGGCGGTGGTGTCCTTCGACCGCCCGGTCACGGGGACGGCCCCGGCGGGGACGGCGGCCGGCGTCACGACGGCCGTCACCGCCACCGCCATCGCCAGCGCCGGCGGCAATCGGATGGCCATGTCGCCCAGGATCCCCGCCGGGCGGCGTGTCCGCTGACCTGTTATCCGGCCTATCTCTTCGTGGGCACCATGAGCACCGTCGTGTCCCTCTGGGTGATGTTCCGGGAATGGGTTCTGGGCCGACATCCGACGTCCTGGACGCGCCGCCGGGTGGAGATCACCCGGATGTCGGAACGCCGGCGGCTCGCCCTCGCCCTCGCCCTCGCTCTCACGGGCGCGGGCGCGGGCGCGGGGTTGGTCGGCGTGCTCTCCGGCAGTGTGCTCGACCGGGAGCCCCTGTTCCTGACGGGCGTCGCCGCGACCGGTTCGGTGCTGCTGTCGGCCCTGCTCTGGCACCTGGTGAACCGGATGCCGGAGCGGGTCTGACGCCGGAACGACCGTCCGCGCCACCGGCCCCGTGGCGCGGGCGGACCGGCTCCTGGGAAGGTAGGTCCAGGACCGCGTGACCGCGCGGGCCACTGGGCGTGCCGGGAGAGCGATGACGGTGGAGGAGCAGCGGGCCGGGAGCCGGATCAGCCGGCCCGAGATCAGGCTGGTCCGGCGCGGGTTCACCGATCCCGCCAGGGCGGTGCGGCTGCTGGACGGTCCGGGCCTGGAAGGTCTGGCCGACGACCCGGTGCTGCTGGACGCGCTCGGCGCCACCGCCGACCCCGACCTCGCGCTGCTGGGCCTGGCCCGGCTGCTGGAGGCCGCCGACGAGCCGGAGCGGAACACCCTGCGCGACACCCTCACCACCTCCAAGCCGCTGCGCGACCGGCTGCTCGGGGTGCTCGGCGTCTCCATCGCGCTCGGCGACCACCTGGCCCGGCATCCCCACGACTGGCACGCGCTGGTCACCTTCGAGCTGCGCGACATGCACCCGGGCCCGGAGGACTTCCGCCGCGCCCTCGCCGAGGGCGTCGGGGACGGCGCCCCCAGCCCGGCGAACGCGCTGCGGGTCGCCTACCGCCGCTGCCTGCTGGCCATCGCCGCCCGTGACCTCACCGGCACCACCGACCTCGCCCAGACCGCCGCCGAACTCGCCGACCTGGCCGGCGCCACCCTGCAGACCGCCCTGGACCTCGCCGCCGAGCAGGACCCGGAGGCCGCCGCGGCCTGCCGGCTCGCGGTGATCGGCATGGGCAAATGCGGCGGCCGCGAACTCAACTACGTCTCGGACGTGGACGTCATCTTCGTCGCGGAGCCGCGCGAGGGCGTGGACGAGCACGCGGCGGTCAAGGCCGCCACCCGGCTGGCCGCCGCGCTCACCCGGCTCTGCTCGGACACCACCGGCGAGGGCACCATCTGGCCGGTGGACGCCAACCTGCGCCCCGAGGGCCGCAACGGCCCGCTGGTGCGCACCCTGGCCAGCCACCTCGCCTACTACCAGCGCTGGGCCAAGACCTGGGAGTTCCAGGCGCTGCTCAAGGCCCGCCCGGTCGCCGGGGACGCCGAGCTGGGCGCCGCGTACGTCGAGGCGCTCGCCCCGATGGTCTGGCAGGCCGCCGCCCGGGAGAACTTCGTCACCGACGTGCAGCAGATGCGCCGCCGGGTGATCGACTCGATCCCGGCCCCCGAACTGGACCGCCAGCTCAAGTTGGGCCCGGGCGGGCTGCGCGACGTCGAGTTCTCCGTCCAGCTGCTCCAGCTGGTGCACGGCCGCACCGATCCGGCGCTGCGCAGCGGCAACACCCTGGAGGCACTGGCCGCGCTCTCCCGCGGCGGGTACGTCGGCCGGGCGGACGCCGCCTCGCTGGACGCCGCCTACCGCTTCCTGCGCTCGCTGGAGCACCGCATCCAGCTGCACCGGCTGCGCCGCACCCACCTGATGCCCACCGCCGAGGAGGACCAGCGCCGCCTCGCCCGCTCGCTCGCCGCGCTGATCAACGACGACACCCGCTCCGACCCGGTGGCCGCGCTGCAGCGCGAGTGGAAGCGGCACGCGGTGGAGGTCCGGCGGCTGCACGAGAAGCTGTTCTACCGTCCGCTGCTCGACGCCGTCGCCGAACTGCCGGCCGGCGCCGCGGGCCTGACCCCGGACGCGGCCCGGGCCCGGTTGGAGGCGCTCGGCTACGCGGACCCGGCCGCCGCGCTGCGGCACATCAGTGCACTCGCCTCCGGGGTGAGCCGCAAGGCAGCGATCCAGCGCACCCTGCTGCCGGTGCTGCTCGGCTGGTTCGCCGAGTCCGCCGATCCGGACGCCGGGCTGCTCAACTTCCGCCAGGTCTCCGACGCGCTCGGCCGAACCCCCTGGTACCTGAGGCTGCTGCGGGACGAGAGCGCCGCCGCCGAGCAGTTGGCCAGGGTGCTGTCGGCCGGCCGGCTCGCCCCCGACCTGCTGCTGCGCGCCCCCGAGGCGGTGGCCATGCTGGGCGACCCGCAGGGCCTGGCACCGCGCGGCCGGGCGGCGCTGCAGTCGGAGGTGCTGGCCGCCGTCGGCCGGGCCGGGTCCGCCGCCGCCGCCGTGGCCGCCGCCCGCTCGGTGCGCCGCCGGGAGCTGTTCCGCACCGCCGCCGCGGACGTGCTCGGGCGGCTCGGGGAGGACCCGGCCGAGGCGCTGGACGCTGCGGGGGAGGCACTGACCGCGCTCAACGCCGCCACCCTCCAGGGCGCGCTGCGCGCCTGCGTCGCCGGCTGGGAGGCCGAGCACGGGGACCTGCCGACCCGGATCGCGGTGATCGCGATGGGCCGCTTCGGCGGGCACGAGCTGGGCTACGGTTCGGACGCCGACGTGCTGTTCGTCCACGAGCCGCTGCTCGGCTCGCTGGAGCAGGAGGCGGCCCGGGCGGCCCAGGCGGTCTGCAACGAGCTGCGCACCCTGCTGGGCGCGCCGTCCACCGAGCCGCCGCTGCTGGTCGACGCCGACCTGCGGCCGGAGGGGCGCAGCGGCCCGCTGGTGCGCACCCTGGCCTCCTACGCGGCGTACTACCGGCGCTGGTCGCACGCCTGGGAGAGCCAGGCCCTGCTGCGGGCGGAGCCGGTGGCCGGGGACGAGGAGCTGGGCGCCCGGTTCCGGCGGCTGATCGACCCGCTGCGCTACCCGGGCGCCGGGGTGCCGGAGCGCGACCTGACGGAGATCCGCCGGATCAAGGCGCGGATCGAGGCCGAGCGGCTGCCGCGGGGGGCCGACCCGACCACCCACACCAAGATCGGCCGGGGCGGGCTGGCGGACGTGGAGTGGACGGTGCAGCTGCTCCAGCTCCAGCACGGGCACGAACTCCCGGCCCTGCGCACCACCCGGACCAGGGCCGCGCTGGCGGCCGCCGCCGGGGCCGGGCTGGTCGGGCCGGCCGACGCGGAGGTGCTGGAGGCGGCGTGGGTGCTGGCCTCCCGGGTGCGGTCGGCGGTGATGCTGGTGCGCGGACGGCCGGGGGACAGCTTCCCGGGGGACGCCCGGGAGCTGAGCGGGGTGGCCCGCTACCTCGGGTACGGTTCCGGGCACAGCGGGGAGCTGGTGGACGACTACCGGCGCACCACCCGGCGGGCCCGGGCGGTGGTGGACCGGCTGTTCTACGGGGCCGGCTGAGTTCCCGGGCACCCACACGAACAGGGGCCCCTCGGGAAGGGCCCCTGTTCCCGGCGCACCGCGCTAGCGCCGGGCGCTGCTGACCGTCGGTTCGCTCCACTGCTCGGGAACGGTGACCGGCTGGTCGGCCGACTCCCGGGAGGGCACCTGCGGCAGCTTGTAGACCCACTCGTGGTAGAGCCAGCGGGCGGTGAGGAAGCCCACCGCGAGGCAGATCTCGCCGCCGACGGCGTCCATCCAGAAGTGGTTGGCGGTCGAGATGATGACGGTCAGGGTGGCCAGCGGGTACAGCAGGCCGAGTACCCGGACCCAGGTGCGGCGGGCCAGGGAGAAGATCGCCAGTCCGCACCACATCGACCAGCCGATGTGCATCGAGGGCATGGCCGCGTACAGGTTGGAGACGTGCGCGGCGGGCCCCGAGGCGAAGGAACCCCAGGTGTGGTGGGTCTGGACGGTGTCGATGAAGCCGCCGCCGGTCATCAGCCGGGGCGGGGCCAGCGGGAAGAAGTAGAAGCCGATCAGGGCGATCCCGGTGGTGACGAACAGCACCGTGCGGGCCGCGACGTAGCGGCCCGGGTGGCTGCGGTAGAGCCAGACCAGCACGCCGATGGTGATGATGAAGTGCAGCGTCGCGTAGTAGTAGTTCATCCCGGTGATGAGCCACCCGACGCTGTCCACGGCGTGGTTGATCGAGTGCTCGACGGCGATGCCGAGGTGGTGCTCCAGCTTCCAGATCCAGTGCGCGTTCCGCTGCGCCACCGTCTCCTGCTCGGGGACGGCGTTGCGCACGATCGAGTAGAGCCAGTAGCTGACGCCGATCAGGGCCAGCTCGAACCAGATCCGCGGCCGGGCCGGTGAGCGGCGCTGGTCGCGGATGCGGTTGCGCAGGGCGGCGGTACGGGACTGGGCGGCACGGGTGGCTCCTTCGGCCGGCCGGGCCGTGTCGGCCCGGGTTGCCTCGGAACCGCCGTCGTGGGCCGCTTCGGCGCGTGCGGCGTCGCCTCGCTGGATCTCGGTCGGTTCCCCCATGGACGAGAAGTCTGCCAGACCACTCGTAGCCGTCTGCTCATCCTCCGGAAGTGGATTCTTCACCGGGCGTCCCCCTCCGGGGGTAGGGGACGGATCCCACCGGGGTAGGGGGTGCGATCGAGTCTGGTGCTTACCGGTGGGACGGACATACGTCCCATTGTCATGCCGTACGCCGTTGGGACGTAACCGGGGTCGCCGACAGGGTCGTGGCCTGGATTTTTCCAGGAAGAAACGGTTTCTGCATCTTGCTGAAACATATTGCAGGCCGCTAGCTTCCTGGGAAATCGATCGCCCCTTCCCCCTAAGGGAGCCCCTCAGTGGCCGATACGCCGCTCCGCCCCCGACGGAGCCGTTCCCGCCGCAGACCCGGCCGCACGGCCGTACTGCTGGCCGCCGCGCTGACCGCCGCCACCCTCGGCGGCGCCCCCGCGGCGCTCGCCGCCGCCCCGCCGCCCCCGCCCTCCGACGCCGCGCTGGCGGCCACCGCAGGGCGGCACGACCTCACCCGCGAGCAGTTCTACTTCGTCCTGCCCGACCGCTTCGCCAACGGCGACACCGCCAACGACACCGGTGGCATCACCGGCGGGCGGCTGGACAACGGCTTCGACCCGAGCGACAAGGGCTTCTACCACGGCGGCGACCTGGCCGGCCTGATCCAGAAGCTCGACTACATCCAGAACCTCGGCACCACCGCGATCTGGATGGCCCCGATCTTCAAGAACAAGCCGGTCCAGGGCACCGGCGCCGACGCCTCGGCCGGCTACCACGGGTACTGGATCACCGACTTCACCCAGGTCGACCCGCACTTCGGCACCAACGAGCAGCTCAAGGAGCTGATAGCCAAGGCGCACGCGCGCGGCATCAAGGTCTTCTTCGACGTCATCACCAACCACACCGCCGACGTCATCGACGACGCGGAGCAGCAGCACGGCTACCGCTCGACCGGCGCGTACCCGACCCTCGACGCCGACGGCAACCCGGTCGACGAGACCGCGGTCGCCGACGCCGGAGCCCCCTGGCCGAAGATCACCAAGGACTCCTTCCCCTACACCCCGGTCTTCCGCACCCCGGCCGACGCCAAGGCCAAGAACCCCTCCTGGCTCAACGACCCCGCGCTCTACCACAACCGGGGCGACTCGACCTTCGTCGGCGAGTCCGCCACCGAGGGCGACTTCGGCGGCCTGGACGACCTCGACACCCAGGACCCCCGGGTGGTCAAGGGCTTCGAGCAGGTCTACCAGCAGTGGGTCAGGGACACCGGGGTGGACGGCTTCCGGATCGACACCGTCAAGCACGTCAACATGGCCTTCTGGCAGCAGTGGGCCCCGGCGCTCAAGGACTTCGCCGCCAAGCAGGGCGACAAGAGGTTCTTCATGTTCGGCGAGGTCTACTCCGGCGACCCGGCCGTCACATCGCCCTACGTCACCAAGGGCAAGCTGCAGGCCGCACTGGACTTCCCGTTCCAGGGCGCGGCCCGCTCCTACGTCTCCCAGGGCGGCTCGGCGAAGAACCTCGCCGACGTCTACGGCCAGGACTACCGCTACACCAGCGCCGACACCGACGCGTACGAGCTGCCGACCTTCCTCGGCAACCACGACATGGGCCGCTTCGGATCCTTCCTGCTCGCCGACAACCCGGGCGCCGACGACGCGACCCTGCTGAAGAAGGACCGGCTCGGCACCGAGTTGCAGTTCCTCACCCGCGGCCAGCCCGTCGTCTACTACGGCGACGAGCAGGGCTTCACCGGCGCGGGCGGCGACAAGGACGCCCGGCAGGACATGTTCGCCTCCAGGACCGCCTCCTACAACGGCGACCGCGTCCTCGGCGGCCCCTCCGGACCGGCCGACCGGTACGGGCAGGGCGGCGACCTCTACCAGGGCATCGAGGGCCTGGCCAAGCTGCGCCGCGACAACCCCGCACTGGCCGACGGGGCGCAGATCGAGCGCTACGCCGCCGACGGCGCGGGCGTGTACGCCTTCTCCCGGATCGACGCGGGCCAGCAGGTCGAGTACCTGGTGGCGGTCAACAACGCCACCGAGGCGAAGACCGTCACCCTGGACACCTTCTCGGCGGGCATGGGCTTCGACCGGATCTACCCCTCGGTGGGGGAGCGGATCACCAGCGGCGGCGACCGCAAGGTGACCGTCACCGTCCCGGCGCTGTCCTCCGTGGTGTTCAAGGCGGGCGGCAAGCTCGCCCCCGTCGCGGCCGCGCCGCAGCTCTCGGTGCAGCCGCCCGCCGACGGGTCCACCGGTCTCGTGACGGTCGGCGCCAAGGCGGACGGCGGCTTCAACCGGGTCAGCTTCGCCGCCCAGATCGGCAACGGGCCCTGGCGGACGCTGGGCACCGCCGACACCGGCAAGTCAGGCGCTGACGGTCAAAGACTCTTCGAGGTCACCCAGGACCTGGGCGCCGTCGCCCCCGGCACGGTGGTGCGCTACAAGGCCGTCCTCCAGGACTCCAGCGGCCACCTGCGCTCCGCCACCGCGAGTTTCACCACCGGCACGCCCGCACCCGCGCCGGTGCCCACCGCCGGAGCCCGCCCGTACGCCGTCGTCCACTACAACCGGCCGGACGGCGACTACGACGGCTGGAACCTCTACGCCTGGGGCGACCTCGCCGACGGCGAGGGCACCCAGTGGCCCGCCGGGCACCCCTTCACCGGGCGGGACGCGTACGGCGCCTTCGCGTACGTGCGGCTCAAGCCCGGCGCCTCGGACGTCGGCTTCATCGTGGAGAAGAACGGCGTCAAGGACGTGGACGCCGACCGCCACATCGACGTCGGCGCCACCGGCGAGGTGTGGTTGAAGCAGGGGGACCCGACCGTCCGCACCACCGACCCGGGCCCGGCCGACAGCCAGCCCGCCGGCACCGCCGTCATCCACTACAACCGGGCCGACGGCGACTACGACGGCTGGGGCCTGCACGACTGGACCGGCGCCGCCGACCCCACCGACTGGGGCAAGCCGCTGATGCCCGTGCGCCGCGACGCCTTCGGCGCCGTCTTCGAGGTGCCGCTCGCCCCCGGGGCGACCAGCCTCAGCTACATCCTGCACAACGGCAACGACAAGGACCTGCCCGCCGACCAGTCGCTGGACTTCGCCGTCAACGGCAAGGAGGTGTGGATCCTGGGCGGCCGCGAGGGCTACCTGCTGCCGCAGAACCCCGCCGCCTCCTCGCAGTTGGACCTCTCCGCGGCCAAGGCCCAGTGGATCGACGCGAAGACCGTCGTCGTCCCGGCGAACTACGGCGCCACCGACCAGGCCCTGGCCGGCGGCACCAGCGCCCAGCTGGTCTACGACCCCGCAGGCGGCATCCGCGCCGACAAGGGCGTGCTGACCAAGCCCGGCCAGTGGATCCGGCTCACCCCCGTCGCCGGCGGGCTCACTGCCGCCCAGAAGGCCGCATACCCGCACCTGGCGGGCTACCGGGCCTTCACCGTGGACGCCCGGGACACCGCGCGCGTCCCGGCCGCGCTGCGCAGCCAGCTGCTGTTCACCGAACACCTGCCCAGCGGGGCGGCGCTGGCCGCCACCGGGGTGCAGACCCCGGGCGTGCTGGACGACCTGTACGCCGGCCGCACCGGCAAGGTGGACTTCGGCCCGGCCTACTACGACGGCAAGGTCGCCCTCTCGCTCTGGGCGCCGACCGCGCAGCAGGTGTCCGTCCAGGTCTTCGACAGTGCCACCGGGGGGAACCCGAAGACGCTGCCGCTGAAGCTGGACGACGAGACCGGCGTGTGGGAACTCGTCCGAGACAAGGGCGAGTTGGACGGCAAGTACTACCTGTACCAGGTGAAGGTCTGGGCGCCCTCGGTGCAGCAGCTGGTGGTCAACACCGTCACCGACCCGTACTCGGTGGCGCTGTCCACCGACTCCAGGCGCAGCCTGGTCGCCGACCTCGACGCCAAGGAGCTCAAGCCCGCGGGCTGGGACGACCAGCCCCGGCCGGCGGCCGTCCCGCCCGCGAAGGAGCAGATCCAGGAACTGCACGTCCGGGACTTCTCGGTGGAGGACACCACCGTCCCGGCCGCCGAGCGCGGCACCTACCTGGCGTTCACCGAGCCGAACTCGGCCGGCATGCAGCACCTGCGGGACCTCGCCAAGGCCGGGGTGACCACCGTCCACCTGCTGCCGACCTTCGACATCGCCACCATCCACGAGAACCGGGCGGACCAGAAGCTGCCGCCCTGCGACCTCAAGTCCCTGCCCCCGGACGGGCCGAAGCAGCAGGAGTGCGTGGCGGCCGTCGCCGCCGACGACGCGTACAACTGGGGCTACGACCCGCTGCACTACAACGTGCCGGAGGGCTCGTACGCCACCGATCCGAACGGCACGGCCCGTACCGTGCAGTTCCGGCAGATGGTCCAGGCGATGCACGCGGCCGGGCTGCGGGTGGTGCTGGACGTGGTCTACAACCACACCGCCGCCAGCGGCCAGGCCGAGCACTCGGTGCTGGACCGGGTGGTGCCCGGCTACTACCAGCGGCTGGACACCGACGGCAAGGTGACGACGGACAGTTGCTGCGCCGACACCGCGCCCGAGCACGCCATGATGAACCGGCTGGTGGTCGACTCGGTGACACTGTGGGCCCGGGAGTACCAGGTCGACGGCTTCCGCTTCGACCTGATGGGCCTGGACCCGAAGTCCACCATGCTGGACGTGCAGGCCGCGCTGCGGAAGATGACGCCCGAGTCCGACGGCGTCGACGGCAAGAACGTCTTCCTCTACGGCGAGGGCTGGAACTTCGGCACCGTCGCGAACAACGCCCGGTTCGAGCAGGCCACCCAGGCCAACATGGCCGGCACCGGCATCGCCACCTTCGACGACCGGCTCCGCGACGCCGCCCGCGGCGGCAACTTCATGCTGGGCTCCGCGCCCCAGCAGGGCTTCGCCTCGGGCCTGTACACCGACCCCAACGGCTCGGCGGCGAACGGCAGTCCGCAGGAGCAGAAGGACCGGCTGCTGCACCAGATGGACCAGCTGAAGGTGGGGCTGACCGGGAACCTGGCCGGCTACTCCTTCACCGACAGCTCGGGGAAGGCCGTCACCGGCGCCCAGGTCGACTACAACGGCTCCCCGACCGGGTACGCGGCCGCGCCCGGCGAGGCGGTGGAGTACGTGGACGCCCACGACAACACCGACCTGTTCGACGCGCTCGCGTACAAGCTGCCGACCGGCACCGCGCCCGCCGACCGGGCCCGGATGCAGGCGCTCGGCCTGTCGCTGACCGCACTCACCCAGGGCGCGGGCTTCGCCCAGGCCGGCAGTGACCTGCTGCGCTCCAAGTCGCTCGACTCCAACTCCTACGACTCGGGCGACTGGTTCAACGCGATCCACTGGCCCGATCCGTCGACGGGGGCTACACAGGGCAACGGCTGGGGCCGCGGCCTGCCGATGGCGAAGGACAACCAGGAACTCTGGCCGACGGCCGGGTCCCTGCTGGCCAACCCGAAGCTCACCGTGGGCGCGGCCGACATCCGGGCGACGACGGCGCAGTACCAGGACTTCCTGCGGATCAAGCAGTCCTCGCCGTTGTTCTCGCTGCCCACGCTGGCCGACGTCCAGCGGCGGCTGTCGTACCCGCTCTCCGGCACGCCCGATGAGACGCCCGGAGTGATCACCCTGCACCTGGACGGCACCGGGCTGGCCGGGGCGCAGAAGGGCATCACCGTGGTCTTCAACGCCACGCCCACCGCGCAGGCGCAGACCGTGGCGGCCCTGAAGGGGACGGGCCAGGCGCTGCACCCGGTCCAGGCGGGCGGGGCGGACCAGGTGGTGAAGCAGTCCGGCTTCGACGCCGCGACCGGCACCTTCACCGTGCCGGGCCGCACCGTGGCGGTGTTCGTGCAGAGCTGATTCCGCCGCCGTCCGATCCCCGGGCCCCGCACCGCCGACCAGGCGGCGCGGGGCCCGGTTCCGTTCCGGCCGGAGAATGGCCGGAAACCGGTGGTGGCACGGCCGGAAGTGTGACGTGCCGCCCCGGCGCGACGCTGCGCGCCACCCGCCGGGGCGTGCGGGCGGCCTGATCGCTGGTCAGTCACCACCGGTGGTGATCGAACTTTACGAGTGGCATGAAAACCGTGTTCAAGACTTGGTCATGCCGCCACACAACTGACTAACCGTCGTGCATACGGTTTCGGTAATGAATCGGCCAATCGGTGGCATGCATCTGTCATTAACGGCGCGTTTGCTGCCACGATTCCTCCGGCTGCAGACGAGGGGGCCCCACCTCCCGGTGCAGCTGCCCCAGTTCAGGTGCAGCGCGTCCCGACCTGCAACGAACCCCTGCACGACTTGTGAGCACCGCTACCCGCACCCCCGTTGCACCCGGCGGGGGCCCCCACTGCGCCGCAACCCCGCGGCCCAGGTTCTCTCCACCGTGCGCCCCGAGTTGATCCGCTCGCCGTGCCGGTCGGAAAAAGGAGTCCGCATGTCACGTCACGCTCACGTCCGGAAGGCGGCCGTTGTCATGGCCGCCACCACCGCGTTGCTGGTCACCGGCATACCGGTGATCGCGCAGGCCGCCCCGGACGCGCCGGCCGCCGTCGCCTCCCAGCAGGTCAGCCGGGCCGCGCTGATCGCCTCGGCGAACCAGCAGACCACCTCCCTCGCCCAGGCCCTCGGCCTGACCAGCAAGGAGCAGCTGGTCACCAAGGACGTCGTCCAGGACGCCAACGGCGGCCGCCACCTGCGCTACGAGCGCACCTACGCCGGGCTCCCCGTCCTCGGCGGCGACCTGATCGTCCACCAGGACGCCGCGGGTGCCACCAAGAGCGTGACCAAGGCCAGCGAGGCCAACCTCGCGGGCGTGGACACCACCCCCACCCTTGCCGCGCCGAAGGCCCAGGAGGCCGCGCTCGCCGCCGAGCAGGGCTCCGTCGACGGCGCGCCCCGCCTGGTCGTCTGGGCCGCCGACGGCACCCCGAAGCTCGCCTGGGAGACCGTGGTCAACGGCCGCGAGTCCGACGGCACCCCGAGCAAGCTGCACGTCGTCACCGACGCCAAGACCGGTGCCGTGCTCAGCAAGGCCGACGGCATCAAGCGCGGCAGCGGCACCGGCGTCTTCGTCGGCAACGTCCCGCTGACCACCACCCAGAGCGGCTCGACCTACTCCCTCAAGGACGCCACCCGCGGCGGCCAGTACACCACGGACATGAAGAACGGCACGTCCGGCAACGGCACGCTGTTCTCGAAGTCCTCCGACACCTGGGGCAACGGCCAGGTCAGCAACCGGGAGTCGGCCGCCGTCGACGCCCAGTACGGTGCCGCCGTCACCTGGGACTTCTACAAGAACACCTTCGGCCGCAACGGCATCAAGAACGACGGTGTCGGCGCGATGAGCCGGGTCCACTACGACACCGGCTACGTCAACGCGTTCTGGGACGACAGCTGCTTCTGCATGACCTACGGCGACGGCTCGGGCGACACCCACCCGCTCACCGAACTCGACGTGGCCGGCCACGAGATGAGCCACGGCGTCACCTCGGCCACCGCCAACCTGAACTACTCGGGCGAGTCCGGCGGCCTCAACGAGGCCACCTCCGACATCATGGGCTCGATGGTCGAGTTCTACGCGAACCTGGCCGCCGACACCCCGGACTACCTGATCGGCGAGCTGATCGACATCAACGGCAACGGCACGCCGCTGCGGTACATGGACAAGCCCTCCAAGGACGGCCAGTCGGCCGACTCCTGGTACTCCGGCGTCGGCAACCTCGACGTCCACTACTCGTCCGGTGTCGCGAACCACTTCTTCTACCTGCTGGCCGAGGGCAGCGGCGCCAAGGTGATCAACGGCGTCAGCTACAACAGCCCGACGGTCAACAACATCACCGTCAGTGGCATCGGCCGGGACAAGGCGCAGCAGGTCTGGTACAAGGCGCTCACCGCCTACATGACCTCCACCACCGACTACGCCGCCGCCCGCACCGCGACCCTGAACGCGGCCACCGACCTGTACGGCGCCAACAGCGCCGAGTACAACGCGGTCGCCACCGCCTGGGCCGCCGTCAACGTCGGCTCGCTGCCCAACCCGGGCGGGGTCAGCGTCACCAGCCCGGGCAACCAGTCCACCGCGGTGGGCGGCTCGGTCAACCTGCAGATCAAGGCCTCGGGCGGGACGGCCCCGCTGTCCTACTCGGCCAGCGGGCTGCCGGCGGGCCTGGCCATCAACGCCGGCACCGGCGTGATCACCGGCTCCCCGACCACCGCGGGCAGCTCCAACGTCACCGTCACGGTGAAGGACTCGGCCGGCAAGAGCGGCACCACCAGCTTCACCTGGACGGTCACCGGCGGTGGCGGCGGCTCCTGCACCCCGGCCCAGCTGCTCGGCAACCCGGGCTTCGAGACGGGCTCGGCGGCGCCGTGGACGACCAGCTCCGGCGTGGTCGACAACAGCTCCTCCGAGGCGGCCCACGGCGGCAGCTGGAAGGCCTGGCTGGACGGCTACGGCAGCAGCCACACCGACACGCTGTCCCAGACGGTGACCATCCCGTCCGGCTGCAAGGCGACGCTGAGCTTCTGGCTGCACGTCGACACCGCCGAGTCCGGCTCGACGGCGTACGACAAGCTGACCGTGTCGGTGAACGGCACCACGCTGAAGACCTACTCCAACGTGGACGCCGCGGCCGGCTACCAGCAGCGCACCTTCGACCTCTCGGCCTACGCGGGCCAGACGGTCACCGTGAAGTTCACCGGCACCGAGGACTCCTCGCTGCAGACGAGCTTCGTGATCGACGACACCTCGGTCCAGACCGGCTGAGGACGTACCGGCTCCTGAGGGACCGGTGAACCAGGACAGGTGAGGGCCCGGCGGCTACGGCTGCCGGGCCCTTGTCGTGTTCCTCGGGCCGGGGTGCCGTGGAGACGTGGTGCGGAGACGTGTTGCGGAGACGTGCTGGGGAGGCGTGTTGCAGAAACGTTCAGTCTTGACCCTTGACGGCCTCTCCGGGCCGCCCTAGGTTCAGCGCTGCAAGTTTCCGGCAAGTTACAGAAACTTCCTTCAGGCTTCACCCCGGCTGCCCCACCCCCAGCCACTCCCAGGAGACAACGTGGTCACCACCGCCCCCACCCGCCGGACCGCCCGCGCGGCCGGCGCGCTCGCCGCCTCGGCGGCGCTCGCGCTCTCGTTCACCGGGAGTCTCGGCGCCCCCGCCGCCCAGGCCTCCCCGCCCGCGAACAACGGCAAGGACGTCACCGCCACCCTCTTCGAGTGGCGCTTCGACTCGGTCGCCCAGGCCTGCACCACGACCCTCGGTCCGAAGGGCTACGGCTTCGTCGAGGTCTCGCCTCCCCAGGAACACATCCAGGGCCCGCAGTGGTGGACCTCCTACCAGCCCGTCAGCTACCAGATCGCCGGGCGGCTCGGCGACCGCACCTCCTTCAAGAACATGGTCGACACCTGCCACACGGCCGGGGTCAAGGTGATCGCCGACGCGGTCGTCAACCACATGACGGCGGGCTCCGGCACCGGCACCGGTGGCACGGTGTACACCAAGTACAACTACCCCGGCACCTACCAGGACCAGGACTTCCACACCTGCCGCCAGCCGATCACCAACTACCAGGACCGCACCAACGTGCAGGACTGCGAACTGGTCAACCTCGCCGACCTGGACACCGGCAGCGCGTACGTCCAGACCACCATCGCCCACTACCTGGACGACCTCGGCTCGCTCGGCGTCGACGGCTACCGGATCGACGCCGCCAAGCACATCGCCGCCGCCGACCTCGCCGCCATCAAGGCCCGGACGGCCAACCCCAGCGCCTTCTGGGTGCAGGAGGTCATCTACGGCGCAGGCGAACCGATCCAGCCCACCGAGTACACCGGCAACGGCGACGTCGACGAGTTCCGGGTCGGCACCGACCTCAAACGCGTCTTCACCAGCGACAAGCTCGCCAGCCTCAGCAACTGGGGCGCCTCCTGGGGCTACCTGCCGAGCAACCAGGCGCGCAGCTTCGTCGACAACTGGGACACCGAGCGCAACGGCTCCACCCTCAACTACACCTACGGCAACACCTACACGCTGGCCAACGTCTTCCTGCTGGCCTCGACCTACGGTTCGCCCAACATCTACTCCGGCTACGCCTTCACCAACAACGACGACGGCCCGCCGAACGGCGGCACCGTCAACGCCTGCTACCAGGACGGCTGGAACTGCACCCACGCCTGGCGGCAGATCGCCAACATGGTCGGCTTCCGCAACGCCGTCGCGGGCACCGCGGTGACCGACTGGTGGTCCGACGGCAACAACGCGATCGCCTTCGGTCGCGGCAACCGGGGCTACGTCGCGATCAACCACGAGAGCGGCGCGATCACCCGGACCTTCCAGACCGGGCTGCCGGCCGGCACGTACTGCGACGTCCAGCACGGCGACCCGCAGCCGGGCGGCGGCTGCACCGGCCCGACGTACCAGGTCGGCGCCAACGGGCAGTTCACGGCGACGGTCGGTGCGGGCGACGCGGTCGCGCTGTACGTCCAGCCCGGCACGACCGTCTCCGGTGCCTCCTTCAACGTCAACGCGACCACCTCGTACGGGCAGAACGTCTACGTGGTCGGCGACGTCCCGGCGCTCGGCGGCTGGGACCCGGCCAAGGCGCTGCCGCTGTCCTCGGCCGGCTACCCGGTCTGGTCGCTCGCGCTCTCGCTGCCGGGCGGCACGTCCTTCCAGTACAAGTACGTCATCAAGGACGCGAGCGGGGCGGTGATCTGGGAGTCCGGTGCCAACCGGACGGCGACCGCTCCGGCCTCGGGGAACGTCACGCTGAACGACACCTGGCGGCCGTAGGGCCTCCCGCCGGAACCCCGTCGGCCGTGGGCCGGCGGGGTTCCCGCGTGAACGGCGCCGTGCGCCACCGCCACCCGCCCGACGGGTGGGCCCGCGGCGTTCCGGTTCCGTTCCGTCAGCCCCGGCCGATGTACGGCATGGCCGTCGCCATCACGGTGGCGAACTGGACGTTGGCCTCCAGCGGCAGCGCGGCCATGTGGCGGACGGTGCGTGCCACGTCCGCCACGTCCATGGTCGGCTCGGGCGCGATCCGGCCGTCCGCCTGGCGCACCCCCGCGCCCATCGCGGCCGTCATGTCGGTCGCCGCGTTGCCGATGTCGATCTGTCCGCAGGCGATCCGGTACGGGCGGCCGTCCAGCGACAGCGACCTGGTCAGGCCGGTGACCGCGTGCTTGGTCGCGGTGTAGGCGATCGAGTGCGGGCGCGGGACGTGCGCGGAGATCGAACCGTTGTTGATGATCCGGCCGCCCTGCGGGTCCTGGCCCTTCATCTGCCGGAAGGCGGCCCGGGCGCAGAGGAAGGCGCCGGTCAGGTTGAGGTCGACCACCGCCCGCCAGTCCTCGACCGCCAGTTCCTCCACCGGGACGGCCGGGCCGAAGGTGCCGGCGTTGTTGAACAGCAGGTCCACCCGGCCGTGGCGCTCGGCGGCGGTCGCGAACAGCGCGTCCACCGCGGCCGGGTCGGTGACGTCGGTCGGTACCACCTCGGCGGGCAGGGTGCCCGCGGGGAACGCGTCGGCCGCCTCCCGCAGCTGCTCGGCCCGGCGCCCGGCGAGCACCAGCCGCCAGCCGGCCGCGGCCAGTTCGACCGCGACGGCCCGGCCGACGCCGCTGCCGGCTCCGGTGACGACGGCGACCTGCTCGATCATGGTGCTCTCCTCGGTGGCTCGGTGCGGTGGCTGGATACCGGTACGGTCACGCTCCGTCCGGTCGGCGTCGGGGCGCGCTGAGGAGATCGTTCCGGATGTGGCGGGCCGCCGTCACTGGTCAAAGCACCCAAAAACCGGACGGCCCGGCAGGTCGGCGACCGTGGCCCCCGCCGTCCGGCCCCCGCCGTCCGACGGGAGCGGTGAAGGGCTTTACCTGATCGCGAACAAACATTGGATTTCCGGTGGCCGCCTCGCAACCGGGCCACCCCGGCCCACGTCATAAGATCGCAGAAGGTGCGCCTCCCGCGAAGGTCGGTGCGCCACCCGCTCCGGGGACCGCACAGCGCCGCGCCCCCGGGCCTTTCCGGCCCCACCGGGGGGCCGCCGCCCGGTCAGACGGACCGGGCGCGACATCGGTCGGAGAGTCCTCACCGTGCTTAGGCAGTCGTCCCGTTCCCGTGCCGTCCTGACCGGCGCCGCCGTGCTCACCCTGGCCGCCTCGCTCGCGGCCTGCGGGGGGTCCGACGACGGCAAGGGCAAGAGCTCCGCGGCCGACGGCACCCCGGCGGCGACCGCCGGCTCGGGCGCCCCTGCCACTTCGGGCACCGTCGCGGGCACGCCGACCGGCGAGCAGCCCACCCCGGCCAACGGGAAGGTGCTGATGCCGAGCGGTCCGGCCGCCAGCCTGAACAAGGTCCGGGACACCGCCGCCGGCCCGATCATGATGACCAAGGTGACCGGCGCGAAGTCCGGTGTCACCGGCCAGGTCTGGGTCTGGCTGCCGCCCGAGTACAACGACCCGAAGTTCGCCAAGACCGGCTTCCCGGTGCTCACCCTCTACGCGGGCGGCCAGAGCAACGGCTACAACACCTGGACCGACAACCAGTTGCCGATCCAGGAGGCGGACGAGCAGCTGGTCAAGCAGGGCAAGGCCCACCCGTTCATCATGATCATGCCGGTGCAGAACTTCAACAGCGACGAGAAGAACGCGCTGGACTGCTCCGACATCCCGGGCCAGCCCAAGATGGGCACCTGGATGGCCGAGGACATCCCGGCCTGGGTCCGCGCCAACTTCCGCACCCTCCAGGGCCGCGACAGCTGGGGCATCATGGGCGCCTCCACCGGTGGCTTCTGCAGCGCCAAGCTCGCCCTCCAGTACCCGAACGTCTACAAGGCCGCGGTGCCGATCGACGGCTACTTCATCCCGGACTCCGGGCTGTGGAAGGGCCACGACGCCGAGAAGGCCGCCAACAACCCCAACCTGCTGATCACCCAGGGCAAGGCCGACGTGAAGATGTACGTCACCGCGGGCGGCGCCAACGGCTACGAGAAGGAAGTGGTCAAGAGCTGGGTGGCCAAGGCCGTCGCCCCGGTGAGCATCCAGTACTACGAGCAGCCCGGCGGCAAGCACCTGACCTCGGACTTCAAGAAGATGATCCCGGACACGCTGCAGTGGCTCACCGCCAACCTGGCGGGTCCGGCCTCGGACTGACCCGGAACGGCACCGGGTTCCTCGTCCGACGGGAGGGCGCTCCGCCCGCGCGCAGGCCCGTGACCTGCGCGTCAATCGGACATTGATTCGCTTCTGATCGACTGCGAGCACCTTGGATGGGGCGGTCCTCACCGGCCGCCCCGTCCGCCTCGCCACGTCGTGAAGAGAGTGTCATGCCGATCCACCTGCTGCCCCAGCCCGTCCCCTCCGTCCCCGCGCAGGCAGGGCCCGGGGTCGACTCCCGGGGCGCGGACGCGTACGGGCCGGCCGCGGACGAGGAACCGTTCACCGTCCGGTTCGCCGGCCTGCGGCTGGTGCACGCCGCACTGCGCCGGGACCTCGCCCGGCTGCCCAACGCGCTGCGGCTGCTCCAGCCCGACGAGGAGGACAAGGGCGAGGCGCTGCTGCGGCACTGGACGTTCATCACCGCGATGCTGACCTGCCACCACGAGCAGCAGGACACCCGGATCTGGCCGATCGTGCGGCGCTTCGCGCCCGAGCTGCGACTGCTGCTCAACTGGCTGGAGGCCGACCACCACAACCTCGACCACTCGTTCACCCGGGTCACCACGCTGGTCCGGATCGCCAGCCGGGACACCGGGAGCGCCTGGCCGGTCGCGTACGCGATGGAGGACCTGGCGGCCCGGCTGGAGACCCACCTGCGGATCGAGGAGCGGCAGTTGCTGCCCCGGATGGAGCTGGTGGTGACCGACGGCTCTCGGCTCGGCGGCCTCGGCGAACTGCTCGACCTGCTGCGCTCGGCGGACGGCCCGGGCACGGCGGACGCGCTGGCCTGGCTGCTGGACGGGGTCGACCCGGTGCGGGTCGAGCGGCTGCTCGCCGAGTGCGACGACGACGTGGCCCGCAACTGGCCGCACTGGCAGGCGACCTACCAGCGTTGCACCGCGCCGCTGTGGGGACCGGCGGGCGGCGACGCGACCGAGGGTCTGGGCAGCCTCGTCGACTGAGCGCCGGGCCTTTTCGCGGGTCGTCGATCTACGCGCGTGGCTTGTGCCGGTGGCATGTGCCCGACGCGGAACCGCCGGAGGCCGAACGGAATGGACCCCAACTCCTCTGTTCCCCGAGGGGATTCGACCCGTCCCTCCCCGGGGCCCTACCGGGGGAGGCGTACCGCCGACGGTCGATGGCGGGGAGACTCCCGCCCCCTACCGTCGAAGCCATGACCACTGCCCGCAGCACACCCGCCGCCGCCCGTACCCGGAACCGCTCCCTGCCCGCTGTCCGCCGCCCGGCGCTGCTCGCCGCCGCCGCCGTCCTGGCCCTGGGCGCCGGACTGACCGCCTGCGAGGGCGGCGTCGCGCTCTGCCTGGACGACAACAGCTGCACCCTGTCCGTCAAGACCGACGGCGCCGATGCCTCCAAGACCGTCAAGGTCTTCGGCGGCGACCACCCGCTGGACATGACCGTCGGGCACATCACCGACGGGAACGCCGACGTGACGATCGGCGGTGAGAAGAAGACCGTCGACAAGGGCAGCGAGACGACCGTCGGCGGCGTCAAGGTGACCCTGCGCAAGGCGGACAAGGGCGACCACTACACCGAGCTGCACGTCAACCGCTGACCGCCGCCCGGCCACCGGCGGCCCGCAGTCCCGAAGTCCCGCACTCCGTAGTCCCGTACTCCGTAGTCCCGAAGGCCGCAGGCTCCGAGGCCGTCGTCCCGGAGGTCACAGGCCCCGAGGCCGTAGTCCGAAGTCCGAAGTCCCGCAGTGCTTCCCCGGCGCCCGGCGGACGTCGGACACCGGCGGGCGTCCGAGCGGTGCCCACCGTCCCTACTCCGGCAGGCGGTTGAGCCACTCCAGCGGAGCGACCCGGATCGCCGTCCGCGGGGACCCGTTCCACTCCACCGGAAGACCGACCGCCTCCAGCGCGGCCACCACGGCCCGGCCGATCTCCGCCGTCCGCCGCGCCGCTTCCTCCGACTCCTCGCCCGACCCGTCGTCGGATCCCTCCTCGGTGCGGAACGTGCCGTAGCGCAGCATCAGCCCGCGTCCGGCCGCGGCCGCCTCGGTGTCCTGCTGGTGGAAGAAGACGAAGCCCCGGGAGTCCTCGTCGGCCTCACCGCCGATCTCCGCGTAGCCGCAGCCCGCACAGCAGGTGAAGTCCATCGCCGCGACGATGCCCTGGTCCTCCAGCAGGTCGAAGGCGTCCACCAACCGGTCCACGTCCGTGGTCGCCGGCCAGTCGGCCTGCTCGGCCAGCCGCTCGGCCCACAGCGGAGCGACGATCCGCTCCGCCTCCTCCTGCGTCAGCCCCTGGTCGTCGAGGACCTCGACCAGGGACTCGGCTATCTCGTCCGGCTCCTGGAAGCCGCACCGGATCAACTCGCGAGCCCGCTCCTGGGCTTCGAGCAGCACGTCGGGGGTGAGCGCCGTGTCCTGGGTCATGCCCGGATCCTCGCACCCGTCACTGACAATTCCGGCCTGCGGGCCCCACCGGTGCGCTACCGTCCGCCGGTGACCTCTCTGCTGCAACCCCCGCTGATCACCCGCCTGCTGGCCGCCGAGCGCGTCCTGGTCGCCGGAGCCGGCGGCGGGTTCGACGTGTACGCCGGACTGCCGATCGCCCTCGCCCTGCGCGCCGCGGGCAAGGAGGTGCACCTGGCCAACCTCTCCTTCACCCACCTCTACGGTCTGCCCGGCGAGGTCTGGCAGGAGCCCGACGTGGCCAGGATCCGACCGGACACCGCGGCCCCCGAGGGCTACTTCCCCGAACGCACCCTGGCCCGCTGGCTGCGGTCGCACGGGATGCCCGACACCGTGTGGGCCTTCCCGACGGTCGGCGTCCGACTGCTGCGCGAGGCCTACCGCAGACTCGTCGCCCACCTCGGCGTGGACGCGATCCTGCTGGTGGACGGCGGCACCGACATCCTGATGCGCGGCGACGAGGCCGGACTCGGCACCCCCGAGGAGGACATGGCGAGCCTGGCCGCGGTGGCGGGCCTGACGGAGGTGCCCGAGCGGCTGGTCGCCTGCCTGGGCTTCGGCATCGACGCCCACCACGGCGTCAACCACGCCCTGGTGCTGGAGAACCTCGCCGCGATCGACCGGGCCGGCGGATACCTCGGCGCCTTCTCCATCCCGCGCGGCAGCCGGGAGGGAGCGCTCTACCTCGACGCCGTCGAGCACGCCCGGGCCGCCTTCCCGCAGCACCCCAGCATCGTCAACGGCTCGGTGGCGGCGGCGCTGCGCGGCGAGTTCGGCGACGTGCGGTTCACCGAGCGGACCAAGGACGGCGAGCTCTTCGTCAATCCGCTGATGACGCTCTACTTCGGCGTCACGGTCGAGGCGCTGGCCGCCGAGAACCGCTACCTGGACCGGCTGGAGCACACCGTGCTGACCCGGCAGATCAGCACCGCCATCGAGGAGTTCCGGGACGAACTGCCCCGGCAACGGCCGCCCCGGCAGTTCCCGCACTGAGCCGCGGCCGCCTCAGTGCGGGGCGAGCCGGAACTCCAGGTTGCCGAACCGCACCTGGTCGCCCGGCCGCACCGGGATCCCGCCCGCGATCCGCCGCCCGTTCACGTGGGTGCCGTTGGTCGACCCGAGGTCGTACAGCACCCAGCCGCCGTTCTCGTGCCGCAGCTCGGCGTGGCGCCGGGAGACCGAGGCGTCGTGCAGTCGCAGCCCCGAGCCGGGGATCCGTCCGATCGTCAACAGCCCCGCCCCGGTGTGCGGCAGGCTCAGTCCCGGCAGCCGCTCGCTGCGCCAGGCCCGGTTCAGCCGGTCGCCGAAGGCGGACACCCGGCCGACCGTCCGCAGCACGAACCGCTCGACCGGCCCGCCGGTGGGCAGCCCGGCCACCGCCGCGTCCAGCTCGCCGCGGCTGGTGGCCCGGAGGACGATGTCCATCCGGCCGAGGAAGGTGTCGTGGGACAGCCGGCCGCTGCCCGCTCCGTCCCGCAGCACCCCGAGTGCCTGGTCCCGTTCGGCGTCGGAGGGCCGGACGGCGCCGGTGGGGAGCTCAGGCTGCGTCATGGCCCGATTGTCGGATCGACCGGCTCGGACTGTCCAGATCACGCCGCGGTCCGGCGCACGGTTCGTACGTCACTGAGCGACAGACGCCCGCTCCGACCGCGCGGTTCCGGCGGGGAGACGACACGTCAGGCCCTCCGGGCCGCCGCCAGGATCTTCTCCGTGGTGTGCAGGAACCGGGAGGTCACCGCGCCCCGGTACCGCTTGCCGAACATCTCCTTGGTGACCCACTTGCCGTCCTGGAGGTGGACCACGATGTACGCGGCCCCGGGATCGGCGCCGAGCATCTCGACGTCGCCCTTCACCGAACGGTGCGGGAGGGCGAGTTCGGCCGGCAACGGCTCGGAGAGGAAGGCGATCACCAGGCGGACGTCCGGCGTCACCTCGACGCCCCGGAACGGCTCGGCGGCGAGCAGCTCGGCCACCTCCTCGACCGTCCGCAGCAGCACCGGCACCGGGTAGCCGAGCGAGCGCTCCAGGTGCTCCTCGATCCGTGCGGTGAGCGCGGCGCGGTCCGGCTCGTCGGTGCTGAAGAAGACGTTCCCGCTCTGGATGTACGAGCGGACGTTCCCGAGCCCCAGCTCGGCGAAGAGCGCCCGCAGCCGCTCCATCCTCACCGTCCGGCCGCCGACGTTGATGGCGCGCAGGAACGCGATGTACGTGGTCATGGTGGTCACCTCGCCAGTCTGGCACCGGCCACCGACAACGCCCGTCCGTCGGGTGCCGCTCCAGCCCGGTCAACTGGCACCCGGGCCGACCGGTGGAGAGGATCCAGCTCCACCGGCCGGCCGGACCTTACGGCAGAACGGACTTGAGTGCCTCGGGCGTCCGGGCCACCACGGCGTGCCCGTCGTCCGCGGTGATGATCGGGCGCTGGATCAGCACCGGGTGCTCGGCCATCGCGGCGATCCAGCGCGCCCGCTCGCCCGCCTCCCGCGGCCACTCCTTCATCCCCAGGTCCTTCGCGACCTGCTCGTCGGTGCGGGTGATGTCCCAGGGCTCCAGGCCCAGCCGCTCCAGCACCTGCTCCAGCTCGGCCGCACTTGGCGCGTCCTCCAGGTAGCGCCGCACGGTGTACTCCACCCCGGCGGCGTCCAGCTCGGTGAGCGCGGTCCGGCACTTGCTGCAGCGCGGGTTGATCCAGATCTCCATGCTCGCCAGCCTATCCGGGACCCCGGCCGACCCACCGGTAGCGGGAACTCCGCCGGGCCCACCGGTGGTTCACGGACCAGGAACCGGGACGTCGGAACATCGGACGTCGGTACGTCGGAGGGGAGCACCGCATGGACGGCGCCGCGATCATCGAGCAGCTGATGACCACGGAGGTCAGGGCCGACCCGTACCCGCTCTACGCCAGGGCGCACCGACTCGGCCCGGTGGCCCCGGCCGGGGACGGGATGTTCGTGGTGAGCGGTTACGCCGCCGTCAACAAGGTGCTGCGCACGTCCGCCTTCGGCGTGGCGACCGCCGACATGATGGCCGGCCTCGCTCCCGAGTTCGCCGAGCACTCCTCGCTCGCCCTGTTCGGCCGCTCGATCCTCCAGCGCAACGCCCCCGACCAGCCCCGGGTCCGCTCGCTGATCGCCTCGGTGTTCACCGCCCGCCGGGTCGCCGCGCTGCGCCCGGCCGTGGAGGCGGCGGTCGGCCGGCTGCTGGACGAGATGGCCGAGCAGGGCGCCGACGGCTCCCCGGTGGACTTCATGGACGCCTTCGCCTTCCGGCTGCCGGTCGGGGTGATCTGCGAGCTGCTCGGCGTCCCCGAGCGGGACCGCTACCGCTTCCGCGGGCTCGCCTCCGACCTGACCGTCGCCCTGGAGATCGTCCAGGACCTCGACGACCTGGACGAGGCCGACCGGGCCGCCGACGAGCTGTCCGGGTACTTCGCCGAGCTGGTCGCCGAGCGGCTGGCCCGCCCGCAGGACGACCTGGTCAGCGACCTCGCCCGGATCGCCGCCGACGGCGGCGGGCGGCTCTCCGGCCAGGAGCTGCTGGCCAACCTGGTGCTGCTGCTGGTGGCCGGCTTCGAGACCACCACCAACCTGCTCGGCAACGGCCTCGCCCTGCTGTTCCGCCACCCCGAGGCGGCGGCCGGGCTGCGCACCGGCTCCTTCTCCCCGGCCGGGTTCACCGACGAGGTGCTGCGCTTCGACTCCCCGGTCCAGGCCACCGGCCGGGTCGCCCTGGCGGAGGGCTTGTCGATCGAGGGGCTGCCCGTGCCGGTCGACAGCGGGCTGACCCTGCTGATCGGCGCGGCCAACCACGACCCGGCCCGGTACGACCGGCCCGGGGTCTTCGACCCGACCCGCACCGACAGCCAGCCGCTCAGCTTCGGCGGCGGCCCTCACTTCTGCCTGGGCTCCCAGTTGGCCCGGCTGGAGGGCGAGGTGGCGGTGCCCGCCCTGCTGGACCGTTTCCCCCGGCTCGCCCAGGGCGGCGTCCCGACCCGGCGGGACCGCCTGGTGCTGCGCGGTTACGAGACGCTCCCGGTGACCGTCCGGTGACCGTCGACTGACCTCCGTCGCTGCCCCGCCCTCCGCTGCCCCCGGGCCGGGAACCCGGGACGTCCGGCCGCTCGTGACTCATCCCCTCGTGGGGGAGCACGGAGGGACGGAACCGGTCGTTCCTCGTGAATCACCCAGGCCGGTCAGCCAGGAGGTCCCCGCCGTGCCAGCGCCCCGTCCGCCGCGGCTCGCGGTCGCGAAGCCCCGGGTGCCGCGCTGGGCGCCCTGGCTGCCGATCATCCTGCTGCTCCTGGACCTGACCGCCGAGGCGGTCGTCCCGGACGCGGTCGCCGCCGGCTTCCTGCTGACCGCCCTGCCGGTGGTGGCCGCGTTCAGCTACGGCCCGGTGCCGACCGCGGCCACCACCCGGCGCCGCGCTGGGCCTCCAACTCCTGCTGCCGCTGCGCGCGGGCCACGTCAACGAGCAGCACGGCCCCCGACCGGCTGGTCTCCTTCCTCGCCCAGGACGTCCACCAGTACGCCGGCCTCCTCGCCGACGACCTCGCCGTCCTCGCCCTCACCCCCGAACGGACCTCCGGCCGCCCCGCCCCGCCGGTCCGTTCGCCGGAGCCGACACGGGTGTGCCCCGACCGGAGGGCGATCCGGCCGGGGCACACCCCGATGGACGGCGGTCCCTACAGGTCGTAGTAGAGCTCGAACTCGTGCGGGTGGGGCCGGAGGGCGATCGGGGCGATCTCGTTGGTGCGCTTGAAGTCGATCCAGGTCTCGATCAGGTCCGGGGTGAAGACGTTGCCGGCGAGGAGGTACTCGTGGTCGGCTTCGAGGGCCTCCAGGACGGCGGGGAGGGAGGAGGGCACCTGGGGGACGTTGGCGTGCTCCTCGGGGGCGAGCTCGTAGAGGTCCTTGTCGACGGGCTCGAGCGGCTCGATCTTGTTGCGGATGCCGTCGAGGCCGGCCATCAGCATGGCGGAGAAGGCCAGGTAGGGGTTGGAGGACGGGTCCGGGGCGCGGAACTCGATGCGCTTGGCCTTGGCGTTGGAGCCGGTGATCGGGATGCGGATCGCGGCCGAGCGGTTGCGCTGGGAGTAGACCAGGTTGACGGGCGCCTCGAAGCCAGGGACGAGGCGGTGGTAGGAGTTCACCGAGGGGTTGGTGAAGGCCAGCAGCGAGGGGGCGTGCCGGAGCAGGCCGCCGATGTAGTAGCGGGCGGTGTCGGAGAGGCCGGCGTAGCCCTGCTCGTCGTAGAAGAGCGGGGAGCCCTCGCTCCACAGCGACTGGTGGACGTGCATGCCGGAGCCGTTGTCGCCGAAGATCGGCTTGGGCATGAAGGTGGCCGTCTTGCCGTTCCGCCAGGCGACGTTCTTGATGATGTACTTGAACAGCATCAGGTCGTCGGCGGCGTGCAGCAGGGTGTTGAACTTGTAGTTGATCTCGGCCTGCCCGGCCGTGCCGACCTCGTGGTGCTGGCGCTCGACCTCCAGGCCGGACTTGGCCAGCTCCAGGGACATCTCGGCGCGCAGGTCGGCGAAGTGGTCGACCGGCGGGGTGGGGAAGTAGCCGCCCTTGTACTTGACCTTGTAGCCGCGCACGTCGCCCTCAGCGGCGCCGGAGTTCCAGGCGCCGGCCTCCGAGTCGATGTGGTAGAAGGACGCGTTGGCGCTGGTCTCGAACCGCGCCGAGTCGAAGACGTAGAACTCGGCCTCGGGCCCGAAGAAGGCGGTGTCGGCGATGCCGGAGGAGGCGAGGTAGGCCTCGGCCTTCTTGGCGACGTTGCGCGGGTCGCGGCTGTAGGCCTCGCCGGTGACCGGGTCCTGGATGAAGAAGTTGATGTTGAGGTGCTTCTCGGCCCGGAAGGGGTCGAGGCGGGCGGTGGCGAGGTCCGGCACCAGGGCCATGTCGGACTCGTGGATGGCCTGGAAGCCGCGGATCGACGAACCGTCGAACATCAGGGTCTCGGACGGATCGAAGGTCGCCGCAGGTACGGAGAAGTGCTGCATGACGCCCGGCAGATCGCAGAAGCGGACGTCGACGAACTTCACGTCGTTGTCCTGGATGTACTGCTTCACTTCGGCGGCGTTGTTGAACATCCATCCTCCTCGGCGTGCGAATTGGGCTCACCCTAGGAAGGGGGCGTTTCCAGTCGGTGACCCGCTCGTTTCCTAGATGTTAACCGCGACCGCCGAACGGGCGGCAAAGTCGTACGGGTCGGGGCAAATCACCCCGCCAACCTGGGGGTCGTCGCCCAAGTGGTCTGGACCACTTGGTAAGCCCGGTGAGCGGGATTCACCCGGTCGTGGGCGGACGCCGGACGCACGTGGAGCGGCCCCGGGCCGCGCCCCGCCGGGAGGGGAGCCGGTGCGGGGGTACGGCGTGAGCCCGGTTAGTGTGGATTCGTGGACACCAGAGAAGCGTTGGGATCGTGGATCGACGGCCCCAAGGCCGCCGCCGAGAAGATGGGCACCGACTTCGGCTACCGCGGCGAACGCCTCGGGCTGCCCGAGGAGGGCCCCGGCTCGATCGCCGGCCCCGGCCGACGGATCGGCGCCCTGTTCGTGGACGGCTGGCTGGTCTCGCTGGTCTCCTTCGGCCTGCTCGCCAAGGGCGACCCGGCCGAGGCCAACCTGTGGACCCTTCCGCTCTTCTTCCTGGTCGCGGTCGTCCTGCTGTCCACCACCGGCACGACCCTCGGCAAGCGGCTGTTCGGCCTCCGGGTGGTCCGCCTGGACGGCCGCCGCGCGACCATCCCGCAGGTGCTGCTGCGCACCCTGCTGCTCTGCCTGGTGGTGCCGCCGCTGGTCTGGGACCGCGACACCCGCGGCCTGCACGACAAGGCGGTCGGCACCGTCGCGGTGCGGATCTAGGGCCGACGGCCCCGGGCGCGGACCCGGCACCCGCCGCCCGTCGCACGACGTGGAACGGCCCCGCTCCGGAAGCTTCCGGAGCGGGGCCGTCGTCGTCGCGGGAGGGGAGGGTCAGCGGGTCTGGCCGCCCTTGGGCATCCGGGCGCCCTTGGGCATCGGGCCCTTGGGGATCGGCGCCTTGGAGAGCAGGTCGCCCAGTGCGCGCAGGCGGTCGTTGGTCTCGGTGACCTGGGCGGCGGTGATGGCGCGGGGCAGGCGCATCAGGTGGATCTGCAGCTTCTTCAGCGGGATCTCGCCCTCGCCGTTGCCCACCACGATGTCGTGCACCGGCACGTCGCCGACCACACGGGCCATCTTCTTCTTCTCGGAGGCCAGCAGCTGGCGCACCCGGTTCGAGTTGCCCTCGCCGATCAGCGCGATGCCGGCCCGACCCACCGCGCGGTAGACCGCGTCCTGGTTGCGGGTGACCGCGACCGGGGTGGAGCTGGAGCTCCAGCCGCGCCGGATGTTGTTCAGCACCGCGGCCACAGCACCCGGCTGCCCCTCCATCTGCCCGAACGCGGCGCGCTCGGCCCGGCGTCCGAAGACGATCGCCATGGCCAGGACGGCCACGATGAAGCCCAGGATGCCCAGGTAGATGGGGTGGTCGATCGCGAAGCCGATGGCGAGGAACACGCCGAAGGTCAGCAGGCCGACGCCGGCGATGATCAGGCCGATCTTGGTGTCGACCTTCTTGGTCATGGTGTACGCCAGGCGGATCTGCTTCAGTCGCCCGGGGTTCTCGGATGTTTCCCTCGCCATAACGCTCATGGTACGTGGCGCGGGTACGGGATATCCAAGCCCGGGTACCCGTTCGCCCGAACCGTGACCCGTGCGCCCGGTCACCGTCGCGCACAGCGACGTCAGGGCCTCACTGCCGTACGGTCCGTGCTGCCGCTGCCCCGGCCGCCTTCGAAGCACCCAGGGCGTCGTGCCGCCGGTCGGCCGCGTACTCGCGGTTCTCGCACACCGCCGCCCAGGCGTTGCGGCGTGCGTGCCGCTGGCCGTGCGCCAGCAGGACGCTCTCGGCGAACCGCAGCGCCGCTCCCACCGAGCGGATCCGCACCTGCATCTGCATCCCGAACAGCTCCTCTTGCGACCGTCGTGGCTGAGCCGTGGTCGAGTCGTTGGGTGAGTCGTCACGCGAGTCGTTGGCTGAGTCGTGGCTGAGAAGAGTCGAACGCCCACGGGGCGTCCATCGTCCCCACCCCGTGTTACCAGTCCGTGACCAGGCAGTCAAAGCGTGGTGAAAGCCGGAAGGGCGGAGCCGCAGCTCCGCCCTTCCAATGGCCGACATGGCGCGAAACCGACCCAGGGGTCAGACCGCGGCCTGCTCGCGCCGCTCCAGCGCCTGCCGGTACAGCCGGCCGGCCCGGTACGACGAACGCACCAGCGGGCCCGACATGACGCCCGCGAAGCCCAGCTCCTCGGCCTCCTCCTGGAGCTCGACGAACTCCTGCGGCTTCACCCAGCGCTCGACCGGGTGGTGGCGCAGCGAGGGGCGCAGGTACTGGGTGATGGTGATCAGCTCGCAGCCGGCTCCGACCAGGTCGGCCAGCGCCTGGCTGACCTCCTCGCGGGTCTCGCCCATGCCCAGGATCAGGTTGGACTTGGTGACCAGCCCGGCCGCGCGGGCCTGGGTGATGACGTCCAGCGAGCGCTCGTAGCGGAAGGCCGGGCGGATCCGCTTGAAGATGCGCGGGACCGTCTCGACGTTGTGCGCGAGCACCTCGGGGCGGGAGGAGAAGACCTCGGCCAGCTGCTCGGGCACCGCGTTGAAGTCGGGGATGAGCAGCTCGACGCCGGTGCGGCCGGCGGCGCGCTCGGCGGTCATCGCGTGCACCTGGCGCACGGTCTCGGCGTACAGCCAGGCGCCGCCGTCCTCCAGGTCGTCGCGGGCGACGCCGGTGATGGTGGCGTAGTTGAGGTCCATGGTGACGATGGACTCGGCGACCCGGCGCGGCTCGTCGCGGTCGAACTCGGCGGGCTTGCCGGTGTCGATCTGGCAGAAGTCGCAGCGGCGGGTGCACTGGTCACCGCCGATGAGGAAGGTCGCCTCGCGGTCCTCCCAGCACTCGAAGATGTTGGGACAGCCGGCCTCCTGGCAGACCGTGTGCAGTCCCTCCTTCTTCACCAGCGACTGGAGGGCGTTGTACTCCGGGCCCATCTTCGCGCGGGTCTTGATCCACTCGGGCTTCCGCTCGATGGGGGTCTCGCTGTTGCGGACCTCCAGGCGGAGCAGCTTCCTGCCGTCGGGCGCGACAGCGGACACGTGCGACTCCTAGAACTAGACGGGGTACCCCCAGGGTACGCCTGTGGTTGTACGGCCTTCGCCGGGCCTGTCGCCCTGCAATCGCAGGGCAACGTGGCTACCGGCCAGTAGATTCCCAGTGATTCCCGCCGACCGGGAAGGATGCGTCGGGACTCAGCGGCTGAGCGCCGGCTCCGGCAGCTCGGCGAGCACGTCCTTCAGGTGCCGCTCGACCGAGGGCAGCGCCTCGCTCACCGGGACGTCGCGCCCCAGCTCACCGGCCAGCGAGGCGACGCCCGCGTCCCGGATGCCGCACGGCACGATCTTGTCGAAGTACGTCATGTCCGGGTCGCAGTTGAGTGCGAAGCCGTGCATGGTCACCCCGCGCGCGACCCGTACGCCGATCGCCGCGAGCTTGCGGTCGCCGCCGCGCTGCCCGGCGTTGGACGGCGCGTACTCGGGCCCGGCCAGCCGCGGGTCGATGCCCAGCGGCAGGCCCAGCCGCAGGGTCAGCTTGCCGATGTCCACCACCTCGGCCGGGTCCACCACGGCGTCCGGGATGTTCTCGCCGAGCACCCAGACACCGCTGCGGCCCTCGACCCGGGTGGTGCCGATGCCGAAGTCGGCGGCGGCGCGGATCAGCGCCTCCTCCAGCCGGCGGACGTAGGCGATCACGTCGATCGGGTCGGGCAGCTTGACGATCGGGTAGCCGACCAGCTGGCCGGGGCCGTGCCAGGTGATCTCGCCGCCCCGGTTGACCTCGACCACCGGGGTGCCGTCCAGCGGGAGGTCGGCGGGGTTGGTGCGCTTGCCCATGGTGTAGACGGGCGGGTGCTCCAGCAGCAGCACGGTGTCGGGGATCTCGTCCGCGACCCGCAGCGCGTGCAGGCGCTGCTGCTCCTCCCACGCCTCCTCGTACGGGACGACCTGTTCGCCTATGCCCAAACGAACGAAACGCACGTTCTCGCTCACCGCTGCCGCTCCTTGCCAGGCGTTCGAGACCAACCTGGCCACTGTACGCCCACGCCCCCGTCACCCGATCGGCCGTACTGGTCGGCCCTCCCGTCCAGCCGGTCGCGGGGTTCGTGCACCCCTGCCGGGGCCCGTCCGGTCACCCCGTCCAGTCGTCCCGTTCAGCCGTGCCGTCCAGTCGTCCCGTCCAGTCGTCCCGTCCAGTCGTCCCGTTCAGCCGTCCCCGCCTCCGGCGAGCAGTTGCAGGCGCAGTGCCAACTGCAGCTCCAGCGACCGCTCCGGCTGGTTCCAGTCCTGCCCGAGCAGCGCCTCGACGCGGTCCAGCCGCTGCACCACCGTGTTCACGTGGACGTGCAGCTCGTCCTTGGCCCGGGTGAGGCTGCCGCCGCAGTCGAAGTAGGCGCGCAGGGTGCGCACCAGCTCGGTGCCGCGGCGGGCGTCGTAGGCGAGCAGCGGGCCGAGCACCGCGCCGACGAAGCCGTCCACGTCGTGGCCGTCGCCGAGCAGCACCCCGAGGAAGCCGAGCGCGCGGGCCGAGGCGCCCTCCCCGGCGCGGCCGAGCACCCGCAGGGCGCGCACGCAGCGCAGGCCCTCGCCGTAGGAGGCGGCCAGCGCGGCCGGGCCGGCGGCGGGGCGGCCGGCGCCGACGGTGACCGGGAAGCCCGCCAGCCTGGCCAGTCGCTCGGCGGCCCGCCGGGCGGTCGAGTCGGCGGTCTGCTCGGGGTCGTCGCCGTCGCCCGGCACGACGGGCACCAGCAGCACCACCGCCTCGCCGTGTTCGGCGCTGACACCGCGGGAGCCGAACAGGTACCGCCGGGCCGCGCCCGCCAGCCGTCCCCGGCCGTCGACGTCGCGGTCGGCGGGCTCCGCGACCAGCACCAGGTGCGGCCGGGCGAGGTCGACCCCGAGCCGGCGGCCGCGCGCGGTGAGCCCGGCCGGATCGCGTTCGGGGGCGGTGAGCAGGTCGGTGAGCAGCTCGCCGCGGACCCGGTTCTCGGTCTCCGCGACCGAACGGCGCAGCAGCAGGAGCAGCGCGGTGACCACTCCGGCCCGCTCGAACAGTCGCCGGTCGGCGTCGTCGAGGTCGGGCCGGCCGCGCAGCACCAGGGTGCCGAGCGTGTCGTGCCCGGCCAGCACCGCGCACACCCACAGCTCGCCGTGCCGTACGGAGCGGCCCTCGGCCCGGGAGGAGGCCACCGCCCCGGCCAGTCCGGCGGCGGGGGCCGACCGCCCGGCCAGCGGCTCGCCCTCGGCGTCCAGGACGGCTATCTCCCCGTCCAGCAGGTGGGCGACGGCGGCGGCCACGTCCGGCACCTCGGCGCCGCGCAGCACCAGGTCGGTAAGCCGGTCGTGCGCCTGCTCGGCGCGCTGGACGGCGGCGGAGTGCGCCCGCACCAGCTCGTTGGCGGCGTTCAGCTCGGCGAGCGCGGCCCGGGTGTCGGCCAGCGACTTGGCGGTGTCCAGGGCGATCGCGGCGTGCGCGGCCAGGGTGCAGAGCAGCGCGACCTCGTCGGGGGAGAAGGCGCGCGGGGAGCGGTCGGCGGCGAACAGCACACCGATGACCTGCCCGCCGAGCAGCAGCGGCACCCCGATGATCGCCACCAGGCCCTCGTCCAGCACCCCGGCGTCGATCGTGCCGGTGTGGTGGAAGCGTTCGTCGGTGCGGTAGTCGGGGGTGGCGTACGGGCGGGCGGTCTGGGCGACCAGCCCGCCCAGGCCGTCGCCGAGGCTGAGCCGCAGGGTCTGGAAGAGGACGGAGACCGAGCCGTCGGTGACCCGCATGTAGGTGTCGCCGGCGGCCTCGTCCGGCAGGGTCAGGTACGCGGTGTCGGTGCCGAGCAGCATCCGGGCGCGGCGGACGATCGCCTGGAGCACGGTGTCCAGGTCCCGGGAGGCGGCGAGGTCCCCGGCGGTGTCGAACAGTGCCGTCAACTCGGCCTCGCGGCGCCGGTGTTGGCGCAGGGTTCGGTGCACCCGCAGGGCCTGCCAGGTGGCGGAGTCGATCTCGGCGAGGACGCCGGCCGGCGCCCCGCGGCGGCGGGCGTCGGCCAGCACCTCGGCGAAGTCCTCGGTGGCGGCGCCGGAGGCGAGCAGGTCGAGCAGCCGTCGCAGTGCGGGCGCGGCGCTCTCGTCGGGGTGGTTCATGGCGCGTGGTTCATGGTGCGGGCCGCCAATCGGCGTCGGTTCCGTCGGTGCCGAGAAGTCGCTCCCGGGAGGCCGCCCTCGGATCGGAGACGTCGGTTCCGGGAAATCGCGATGCTATCGGCTCGACCCTCAGGTGACGGCGGGCTTTCCGACCGCGCCGCCGTCCACCGGCCGGCCCTCCGCCCCCCTCTCCTCGACCTCCGCCAGGTCCTGCCCCCTGGTCTCCCGCCCGCACAGCACCGCCAGTACGGTGAGCGCCGCCGCGATGGCGACGTACACCGAGATCGGCGTGGCGCTGCCGTAGTCCTTGAGCAGCGCGGTGGCGATCAGCGGCGCGGGTGCGCCGGCCGCCACCGACGCGAACTGGGCACCGATCGAGGCCCCCGAATAGCGCATCCGGGTCGCGAACAGCTCGGAGAAGAAGGCCGCCTGCGGCGCGTACATCGCGCTGTGGAACACCAGGCCGACGGTCACCGCCAGCACCAGCGCCCCGAAGGACTCGGTGTCCACCATTCCGAAGAACACGAACGCCCACACCCCGACCCCGGCCGCGCCGACCAGGTACACCGGCTTGCGCCCGACCCGGTCCGAGAGCGCCCCGAACAGCGGGATCAGCGCGAACTGGATCGCGGAGGCGATGAGGACGGCGTTCAGCGCGCTCTGCTTGTCGAAGTGCGCGTGGGTGACGGCGTAGGTCAGCACGAACGTCGTCATCACGTAGTACGAGATGTTCTCCGCCATCCGCGCGCCCATGGCCACCAGCACCTCCCGCCAGTGGTGCCGCAACACCCCCACCAGCGGCGGCTTCTCCTCCGTCCTGCCCTGCTGGGCCGCCAACGCCCGCCGGAACAGCGGCGATTCGTCCACCGCCAGCCGGATCCACATACCCACCCCGACCAGCACCGCCGACAGCAGGAACGGCACCCGCCACCCCCACGCCAGGAACGCGCTCTCCGACTGCACCGCCGTCATCAGCGACAGCACGCCCGCCGCCAGCAGGTTCCCGGCCGGTGCCCCGCCCTGCGGCCACGAGGCCCAGAAACCCCGCCGCCGCTGGTCCCCGTGCTCCGACACCAGCAGCACCGCCCCGCCCCACTCGCCGCCGAGCGCGAACCCCTGCACCAGCCGCAGCGCCGTCAGCAGCACCGGCGCGGCCACCCCGACCGAGTCGTACGTCGGCAGCAACCCGATCGCCGTGGTCGACCCGCCCATCAGCAGCAGGCTCACCACCAGCAGCTTCTTGCGCCCCACCCGGTCCCCGAAGTGTCCGAACACCAGCGCCCCGATCGGCCGCGCCGCGAACCCGATCGCGTAGGTCAGGAACGACAGCAGCGTCCCCGTCAGCGGATCGGTGTTGGGGAAGAACAGCTTCCCGAAGACCAGGGCCGCAGCCGTTCCGTACAAGAAGTAGTCGTACCACTCGATCGTCGTACCGATCAGGCTCGCAGCCACCACCCGCGGGAGTGAGCTGCTCACCGCCGAACCACGTGCAGAACCCTTCATGGCCACCACTTCTCCCAGAACCGGACGGGGACGATGTCGCCACAAGGTAGGAACCCCACGCCGCCGGGACTATGTGGTTGACCCACGTAGCCCATGAGACGGATGTAGCCGCCCACCCCATGACCGGCTCGGCTCCTGGTCGTTGCCCGCTTTCCGCCACCCCCTGTTCGGAGCGTCGACCTCATGACGACGGCCCGGGGCCCCCGGGGGGCCCGGGGGCGGGGGCGGGGGGGGGGTGTGGGGGCGGGCCCCCGGGGGGCCCCCGGGCGGGGCCCCCCCCGGGGCCCGCGGGGCGC